>NZ_JBHZPL010000029.1:0-1843 GCF_042788095.1 Kosakonia sp. YIM B13571
ACGTTAGAACACCAGCCATTAAAGGGTGGTATTTCAAGGGCGGCTCCACGCAGACTGGCGTCCACGCTTCAAAGCCTCCCACCTATCCTACACATCAAGGACCAGTGTTCAGTGTCAAGCTATAGTAAAGGTTCACGGGGTCTTTCCGTCTTGCCGCGGGTACACTGCATCTTCACAGCGAGTTCAATTTCACTGAGTCTCGGGTGGAGACAGCCTGGCCATCATTACGCCATTCGTGCAGGTCGGAACTTACCCGACAAGGAATTTCGCTACCTTAGGACCGTTATAGTTACGGCCGCCGTTTACCGGGGCTTCGATCAAGAGCTTCTCCTTGCGGATGACCCCATCAATTAACCTTCCGGCACCGGGCAGGCGTCACACCGTATACGTCCACTTTCGTGTTTGCACAGTGCTGTGTTTTTAATAAACAGTTGCAGCCAGCTGGTATCTTCGACTGATTTCAGCTCCATCCGCAAGGGACTTCACCTACGCATCAGCGTGCCTTCTCCCGAAGTTACGGCACCATTTTGCCTAGTTCCTTCACCCGAGTTCTCTCAAGCGCCTTGGTATTCTCTACCTGACCACCTGTGTCGGTTTGGGGTACGATTTCGTGTTACCTGATGCTTAGAGGCTTTTCCTGGAAGCAGGGCATTTGTTACTTCAGCACCGTGGTGCCTCGTCATCACGCCTCAGTGTTAAAGTGCTCCGGATTTGCCTGGAGCACACACCTTCACGCTTAAACCGGGACAACCGTCGCCCGGCTAACATAGCCTTCTCCGTCCCCCCTTCGCAGTAACACCAAGTACAGGAATATTAACCTGTTTCCCATCGACTACGCCTTTCGGCCTCGCCTTAGGGGTCGACTCACCCTGCCCCGATTAACGTTGGACAGGAACCCTTGGTCTTCCGGCGAGCGGGCTTTTCACCCGCTTTATCGTTACTTATGTCAGCATTCGCACTTCTGATACCTCCAGCATGCCTCACAGCACACCTTCAACGGCTTACAGAACGCTCCCCTACCCAACAACACATAAGTGTCGCTGCCGCAGCTTCGGTGCATGGTTTAGCCCCGTTACATCTTCCGCGCAGGCCGACTCGACCAGTGAGCTATTACGCTTTCTTTAAATGATGGCTGCTTCTAAGCCAACATCCTGGCTGTCTGGGCCTTCCCACATCGTTTCCCACTTAACCATGACTTTGGGACCTTAGCTGGCGGTCTGGGTTGTTTCCCTCTTCACGACGGACGTTAGCACCCGCCGTGTGTCTCCCGTGATAACATTCTCCGGTATTCGTAGTTTGCATCGGGTTGGTAAGCCGGGATGGCCCCCTAGCCGAAACAGTGCTCTACCCCCGGAGATGAATTCACGAGGCGCTACCTAAATAGCTTTCGGGGAGAACCAGCTATCTCCCGGTTTGATTGGCCTTTCACCCCCAGCCACAGGTCATCCGCTAATTTTTCAACATTAGTCGGTTCGGTCCTCCAGTTAGTGTTACCCAACCTTCAACCTGCCCATGGCTAGATCACCGGGTTTCGGGTCTATACCCTGCAACTTAACGCCCAGTTAAGACTCGGTTTCCCTTCGGCTCCCCTATTCGGTTAACCTTGCTACAGAATATAAGTCGCTGACCCATTATACAAAAGGTACGCAGTCACCCCATTAAAGAGGCTCCCACTGCTTGTACGTACACGGTTTCAGGTTCTGTTTCACTCCCCTCGCCGGGGTTCTTTTCGCCTTTCCCTCACGGTACTGGTTCACTATCGGTCAGTCAGGAGTATTTAGCCTTGGAGGATGGTCCCCCCATATTCAGACAGGATACCACGTGTCCCGCCCTACTCATCGAG
>NZ_JBHZPL010000030.1:0-1230 GCF_042788095.1 Kosakonia sp. YIM B13571
TGGACTGACCCCATGCCCGTAGACAAATTCTGTCCTCACGATTGGGCCTGTTCGAAGGCCTCCGGACTGACGCCGCCGAGGTGACTGTGGCGCCGGGCCCGGTTGTAGAACACTTCAATGTAATCGAAGATATCCGCCCGGGCCAGATCCCGGGTTTTGTATATTCTCTTCCTGATGCGTTCTTTTTTCAGTGAACTGAAGAACGATTCGGCCACTGCATTATCCAAACAGTTGCCACGCCAGCTCATGCTCGGTGCCAGGTTATTGGCCCGGCAGAAGCGCTGCCAGTCGTCACTGCCGTACTGGCTACCCTGATCGCTGTGAACGATAACCTCGCCGTCCGGTTTTCGACGCCACACGGCCATCATCAGCGCGTCCAGCGCGAGTTCGCGTGAGAGAGTGGGTTTCATCGACCAGCCGACCACATTACGGGCGAAGAGATCGATAACCACCGCCAGATATAACCATCCCTGCCAGGTGCGGATATAAGTAATATCGGTGACCCAGACCTGGTTGGCCCGGACAACGGTGAACTGCCGCTGCACGCGATTAGGAGCAACGACTGAAGGCCTGCCGGCGATACGACGTGGCGCTTTATAGCCACGCACAGCTTTAATCCGGTTCAGTTGCATAATCCGACCCACCCGGTTTTTACCGCAGGTTTCCCCGATTTCGTTCAGATCGCCATGAACCCGCCGGTAACCGTATACGCCTCCGCTCAGGGAATATGAGTCGCGGATAAGTATCAGCAGGCGCTGGTTATCTTTATCACGCGCCGAGACAGGGTTATGCAACCACGCATAGAACCCGGCCCGGGCGACATTCAGTACCCGACACATCGTCATCACACCCCATACAGTGCGGTGCTCATTGATAAAGCGGTACTTCAGTCGGGCTCCCTTGCAAAGTACCGCGCGGCCTTTTTCAGGATATCCCGTTCTTCTTCGGTGCGTTTTAGCTGCGCCCGGAGTTTCAGGATCTCGCTTTTAGCTTCCAGTAAATCCCGGGCATGCTGCTCGCTGTTATCAGGTTTGATAGCCCGTAGCCACTTGTAGAGGCTGTGTGCAGAGACGCCCAGACGGTCAGATACTTCGGCGACGGAATAACCGCGTTCCGTTATCTGACGGACGGCTTCTTCCTTAAATTCAGGTGTAAATCGTGGTGTGCCCATACGCTCCTCCTATGCTCAAACTATAGGGCAGGATCGTCTACCGGGGCGGGGTCAGTCCA
>NZ_JBHZPL010000004.1:0-508733 GCF_042788095.1 Kosakonia sp. YIM B13571
GTGTTGATGGTGATACCACGTGCTTTTTCTTCCGGCGCGTTATCGATCTGGTCGAATGCGCGAGCAGAACCACCGTAGGTTTTTGCCAGAACGGTAGTGATTGCAGCAGTCAGAGTAGTTTTACCATGGTCAACGTGGCCGATAGTACCGACGTTGACGTGCGGTTTTGTACGTTCAAATTTTTCTTTAGACACGGCTTTATTCCTTACTATAGTGCTCTCCCTCTTTGGAGAGAGCACGGGACTTTGGTTTTAACCCTGCGGCTTATTTACCACGGGCTTCAATTACGGCCTGAGCAACGTTGTTCGGCGCATCATCATACTTCAGGAATTCCATAGTATATGACGCACGACCTTTGGTCAGAGAACGCAGCTGAGTTGCATATCCAAACATTTCAGACAGCGGAACTTCAGCATGGATCTTAACGCCAGTAACTTCAGATTCCTGACCGCGCAGCATACCGCGACGACGGCTAAGGTCACCGATTACGTCACCGGTGTTCTCTTCCGGAGTCTCTACTTCAACCTTCATGATCGGCTCAAGCAGAACTGGTTTCGCTTTCTTAAAGCCATCTTTAAAGGCAATAGACGCAGCCAGTTTAAACGCCAGTTCAGAGGAGTCAACGTCGTGGTAAGAACCGAAGTGCAGACGCACACCGAGATCAACTACCGGGTAACCCGCCAGCGGGCCAGATTTCAGCTGTTCCTGGATACCTTTATCAACGGCAGGGATGTATTCGCCAGGAATTACACCACCTTTGATGTCGTTGATGAACTCGTAACCTTTCGGGTTAGAGCCCGGCTCCAGCGGGTACATGTCGATAACAACATGACCGTACTGACCGCGACCACCAGACTGTTTAGCGTGTTTACCTTCGATATCGGTAACTTTCGCGCGAATCGCTTCGCGGTAAGCAACCTGAGGTTTACCGACGTTCGCTTCAACGTTGAATTCACGTTTCATACGGTCAACGATGATGTCGAGGTGCAGTTCACCCATACCGGCGATAATGGTCTGGTTAGATTCTTCATCAGTCCATACGCGGAATGACGGGTCTTCTTTTGCCAGACGGCCCAGAGCCAGACCCATTTTTTCCTGGTCAGCTTTGGTTTTCGGTTCTACTGCGATGGAAATAACCGGTTCCGGGAATTCCATACGTTCCAGAATGATCGGGTGATCCGGGTTACACAGGGTGTCACCAGTAGTCACGTCTTTCAGACCGATAGCAGCAGCGATGTCGCCCGCGCGGACTTCTTTGATCTCTTCACGTTTGTTAGCGTGCATCTGAACGATACGACCGAAACGCTCACGTGCAGCTTTCACGGAGTTCAGGATGGTATCGCCAGAGTTAACCACACCGGAGTAAACACGGAAGAAGGTCAGGTTACCAACAAACGGGTCGGTAGCGATTTTGAACGCCAGCGCAGAGAACGGCTCTTCATCACTTGCGTGACGCTCAGCCGGAGTATCTTTACCGTCGTCCAGGATGCCTTTGATCGCAGGTACGTCAGTCGGGGACGGCAGGTAATCAACTACCGCATCCAGCATCGCCTGAACACCTTTGTTCTTAAACGCAGAACCGCAAGTTACCAGGATGATTTCATTGTTCAGAACACGCTGACGCAGAGCTTTTTTGATCTCTTCTTCAGTCAGTTCTTCACCACCCAGGTATTTCTCCATCAGCTCTTCAGAAGCTTCAGCAGCGGATTCGATCAGGTTCTGGTGCCATTCTTCAGCCAGGTCCTGCATATCAGCCGGGATATCTTCGTATTCGAAGGTTACACCCTGGTCTGCGTCGTTCCAGTTGATGGCTTTCATTTTCACCAGGTCAACAACACCGGTGAAACCTTCTTCAGCACCAATTGCCAGCTGCAGCGGAACCGGGTTCGCGCCCAGACGGGATTTGATCTGACCAACAACTTTCAGGAAGTTAGCGCCCATGCGGTCCATTTTGTTAACGAACGCGATGCGCGGAACTTTATATTTGTTTGCCTGACGCCATACGGTTTCAGACTGCGGCTGAACACCACCAACGGCACAGTAAACCATTACCGCACCGTCAAGAACACGCATGGAACGTTCTACTTCGATAGTGAAGTCAACGTGCCCCGGGGTGTCGATGATGTTTACGCGATGCGGTTCATACTGCTTCGCCATACCAGACCAGAATGCGGTAGTCGCAGCGGAGGTAATGGTAATACCACGCTCCTGCTCCTGCTCCATCCAGTCCATGGTTGCGGCGCCGTCATGAACTTCACCGATTTTGTGGTTTACACCGGTGTAGAACAGAATACGTTCGGTAGTCGTGGTTTTACCGGCGTCGATGTGCGCACTGATACCGATGTTACGGTAGCGTGCGATGGGTGTTGTACGAGCCATTTGATTCCTCGTTTGTCTCTTTAGGCGTTCAGATTTAAGTTGCCAAACGGCGGGCCACTTGCCAGAAGCGCCCGCCATATGACTAAAACTCCGAAGGGATTACCAACGGTAGTGTGCGAACGCCTTGTTGGCTTCGGCCATACGGTGAACGTCTTCACGTTTCTTAACTGCAGTACCTTTGTTGTCTGCAGCATCAGAAAGTTCGTTCGCCAGGCGCAGAGCCATGGATTTATCACCGCGTTTACGAGCAGCTTCAACGATCCAACGCATTGCCAGAGCATTGCGACGAACCGGACGAACTTCAACCGGAACCTGATAAGTAGAACCACCCACGCGGCGAGACTTAACTTCCACAGTCGGGCGCACGTTTTCGAGAGCTACTTCGAACGCTTCCAGTTCATTTTTACCAGAACGCTGAGCCAGGGTCTCAAGCGCGCTGTATACGATTGCTTCTGCAGTAGATTTTTTACCGTCTACCATCAGGATATTGACAAATTTAGCCAGCAGTTCTGATCCGAACTTCGGATCCGGCAGAATTTTACGCTGACCAATAACACGACGACGTGGCATGGAAATACTCCGTTGTTAATTCAGGATTGTCCAAAACTCTAAGAGTTTAGTTTGACATTAAAGTTAAAACAGTTTGGCCTTACTTAACGGAGAACCATTAAGCCTTAGGACGTTTCACGCCGTATTTGGAGCGAGATTGCTTACGGTCTTTAACACCGGAGCAGTCGAGCGCGCCACGTACAGTGTGGTAACGAACACCCGGGAGGTCTTTTACACGACCGCCACGGATCAGGATCACGGAGTGCTCCTGCAGGTTGTGACCTTCACCACCGATGTAGGAAGTCACTTCAAAACCGTTGGTCAAACGAACACGACATACTTTACGCAGTGCGGAGTTCGGTTTTTTAGGGGTGGTAGTATATACACGAGTACATACGCCACGTTTTTGCGGGCATGCTTCCAGCGCAGGCACGTTGCTTTTTGCAACTTTGCGAGCGCGTGGTTTGCGTACCAGCTGGTTAACTGTTGCCATTAAATAGCTCCTGGTTTTAGCTTTTGCTTCGTAAACACGTAATAAAACGGCCTCATATAATATGAGGACGCAGAATTTTATGGCTGTGCTTAAAAGGTGTCAAGAAATATACAGCGATCACACATTACCAATGCATCTGAACAGCGTTTTTCACCGTCAGGCTAACGAAATCATTATAGCCAACCCTGACAACACTGCTTGAAATTTGACCACCCAGACCACGGGCATCGATATCTTCTTTAAGGACATGCACTGTTATGGGGGCGTTTAGCAATAACTCAACATAGCGCCCGTTTTGCAAGGCCGCCGTTACACCATCTGAAAGCAGCAGCAGATCGTCGCCGGGGCGCAGCAAACGGAGCATCGACGCTATATCACACTGCCAGGGAGAGCGGGACAAGGTATGCAGCATAAATGCCTCAAAAGGTCAGAACGACAGTGTAGCTATCAAGTTTTTCGCGCAGCGCATCCGGCTCCAGGCGCTGAGCCGGCAACACGAATGTTGTCTCTTCACCTAATCCACGCTCACGCAGGGAAGCCGCACACAGCCAGCACTGTTCGATGTCATAAAGCGGCAGGACTTTAAACGTCGCGATGTAATCGCGCGCTAATACCGCGTCCGGCCGCTGATTGGCCAGTAACTGGAATACCCCATCACCAATAAAAAACACGCCAATATCGTCGGTAAACGCAGAAGTCGCCAGCAAAGCATCCAGCCCTTCGCGACCAGAAGAAGAGCCATGCGGCGCAGAAGTAAACACAAAGGCGATACGTTTCATCAGAATTGCACCACCCGATCGCAAGCGAGCGCGGCTTCCGCCAGCGCGCCAAGGCCCGTCAGTGAAAAACCGGCTTGCAGGTTTGCACCTGACAGCGCCAGCCGTTGTGCTTCGACAGCATCAACAACACCGCGGCGCAGCGCCGCAGCAACGCAGATATGCAGCTCGACATGGTGTTCTTCATGCAGGCGTTGCCAGGCGCGAACCAGGTCAAATTCATCGCTGGCGGGCGCAGTAAGCGCGTTCGCATTGCTCACCCCTTCCCGATAAAAAAAGACACTGGCTAAGGTATGCCCGGCATCCAGTAGCGCCTGCGCAAACTGATACGCGCTGCTGGCTTGTTGCGTACCATACGCCGGGCCGGTGACCATCAGGGCAAAACGCATTAACGATCCTGTACGGAAAAATCGCCGCTTTTGAACTGGCGGATATAGAGATAAACAGTGTGTTTTGAAATATTGAGGCGGTCGGCGACCTGATTGATAGCATCTTTGATATCGAAGATACCTTTCTCGTAGAGATTCAATACGATCTGGCGATTCTTGGCGTTATTGGAAACATTACGATCGGCATTAACCTCTTCAATAGTGAACTCCAGCGTTTGCATGACCAGATCTTCTACTGAGGAAGCAAAGTTTACTGAAGAGCCAACATCCGGGGTTTCCGGTGGCACAAAAGTGCTCATGATCTGCGAGAACGGCACATCAAGATTCATATTGATGCACAGCAGACCAATTACCCGATGATCGCGGTTACGGATAGCGATAGTGACGGATTTCATCAGCACACCGCTTTTCGCACGTGTGAAGTAACACTTCGATACGCTGCTGTCGGCGCCGGTCATATCATGCAGCATGCGTAAGGCGAGATCGGTGATGGGCGAGCCAATTTTACGCCCTGTGTGTTCGCCATTGGCGATACGGATTGCGGAACATTTCAAATCTTGCAGAGAGTGCAAAACGATTTCACAGTGGCTACCAATGAGCATCGCTAACCCGTCCACCACCGCTTCATAGGATTTGAGGATATCGAAGTCGGTCTGATCGAAAGGACGTTGATCCAGTAAATCAAGTTCACTGGTTTCGTTGGTTAATAGCGACCTGGACATGAAAAAAAACACTCCTTTTCAGGAGCCTGTCGTTATGTTTTCAGGGCAGGCTCAGTATTTATGTGGGGATATAAATTAATACATCGTAGGTTAAGCTTTCCAGAATTATATCCCTGCTGCAAAAAAAAACGCCGCCCGAAGGCGGCGCTATTGCAAATTTTATTTCTTACTGGTGTCTGCGGCTTTCGCATCAGCAGCTTTATCGCCCGCTGCCGGTGCAGCTTCTGGCGCTGCGGCATCTGCTTTCGGTGCGGCTTTGATATCCAACAACTCTACGTCAAAGACCAGCGTGGAGTTAGCCGGAATACCCGGAACGCCCGTTTTCCCGTAAGCCAGTGCCGGTGGGATAACCAGTTTGATCTTGCCGCCTTTCTTGATGTTTTTCAGGCCTTCGGTCCAGCCAGGAATGACACCATCAAGACGGAAAGAGAGCGGCTCGCCACGGGTGTAAGAGTTATCGAACTCTTTACCGTCGATCAGCGTACCTTTGTAGTTAACAACAACCGTGTCGCTGTCTTTCGGCGCATCACCGGTGCCTTCTTTCTCTACTTTGTACAGCAGACCGGTATCGGACGTTTTCACACCTTTCTCTTTAGCGAAGGTGTCACGGAAGGCTTTGCCTTTTGCTTCGTTGTCAGCAGCGTCTTTTTCCATGCGATCCTGCGCGGCAGTTTTCACACGTGTCTCAAACGCTTGCAGAGTTTGTTCAATCTCCTGGTCGCTCAGTTTGCTCTTATCAGCAAACGCGTCCTGAACACCGGCGATCAGCTGTGCTTTATCCAGTTTGATACCCAGCTTTTCCTGCTCTTTCAGAGAGTTTTCCATATAGCGGCCCAGCGAGGCACCCAGCGCATAGGCAGATTTCTGGTCGTCATTTTTAAATGCCGCTTTGCTGTCAGCTGCTGCAGCCGGCTCTTTCTTTGCAGCGGTATCGGCAGCGAAAGAGATCGGAGCGTGAAGGGCGACGGCCATCGTGGTCGCCAGCAGCGTGACTTTAAACAGTGATTTCATCCATTTCTCCAGGGGCCGGGGCATCTCGCCCCAGGGTTAAACAAAATGTAAGAGACGTACTATAAAGCGTTGCGGTGGAAATCAACATAAGGACACCACCTGAATTCACCTGTTTTCTGACTATTTTTGTTTAAATAAGTTTCTGCTTTTCTTTGCCAGAGCTGTACCTGGCGGCAAAGTTCAGTAAAATTCGCTCGTTTAACAAAAATCGGGCCGGACGCAATCCAGAGGTGAAGTATGCAAGAGTTAACAATCGAAGCGCGACTGGCGGAACTGGAAAGTCGGTTAGCTTTTCAGGAGATGACCATCGAGGACCTAAACCAGACGGTAGTCGCCCATGAGTTGGAAATGGCAAAGCTGCGCGAACATCTGCGATTAATGGCAGAAAAACTCAAAGCCAGCCAACCTTCACACATGGCATCCCCTTCAGAAGAGACGCCGCCGCCCCATTATTAAGGCGTAAAAAAAGCGGGTTTCCCCGCTCATCAATGACGCTATGGATTTCGTGTTGCAGGCAGGCGGCAAACTTGAAAATCCCCGGTAGCATAGAAAACGATGCGACCGGGGTTTAAAAGCGAAGCCAACGCCCCTGCGGCGCGAAAAACAACGCGTATTAGTGGCAACCGCAGCCGCCATTACCGCCGCAACCACCTTTCCCGTGGTCATGACCGTGTTCGTGGCCGTGGCCACCGCAGCAACCGTCGTGATCGTGGTCGTGGTCATGATCATGACCATGCGGACCGTGAACGTGGCCATGAGCCAGTTCTTCTTCCGTTGCTTCGCGAATAGCGACAACTTCAACGTTAAATTTCAGGTTCTGGCCAGCCAGCATGTGGTTGCCGTCAACAACAACGTGTTCGTCTTCCACTTCGGTGATTTCTACCGGTACCGGGCCCTGGTCGGTTTCTGCCAGGAAGCGCATGCCAACCTGCAGTTCGTCAACGCCCATAAAGACGTCTTTCGGGACGCGCTGCACCAGGTTTTCGTCGTACTGACCGTAAGCGTCGTTCGCGCCAACAGCCACATCGAATTTGTCGCCGACTTCGTGACCGTCCAGCGCGTTTTCCAGACCAGAGATCAGGGAACCGTGACCGTGCAGGTAGTCCAGCGGCGCACTCACCGGAGACTCATCAACCAATACACCGTCTTCTGTACGTACCTGATAGGCCAGGCTGACCACCAGGTCTTTTGCTACTTTCATGATATCTCCTGAGCGTGGGAAAATTACTGGCGCAGATTGTAGCGGAATTCTGCACCTGTGTACCCTTTAGCTTAAAAAAAGCTGCCCGATCTCGCTAGTCTGGATGAAAAATCCCGATCACTTGCTCATCTTTGCGAACATGCTCGCGGGCTTCTTTATCCGCTTCGCGCATCTGGTGTCCACACTTAACACACTCAACAATATCGACATTATTCTCACGCCACATTGCCATTGAGTCCTTCGCCTGGCAGGCCGGGCAAACCGCGCCGGCGATAAAACGTTTTCGTACAGCCATTCGATCCCCCTTATTCAAACTCGTCCCAACCATCCAACTGGCGACGCTCTTGCTGCATTTCTCGCTGGAAAATCTCTTCCAGCTCGCGCCGCGCTTCGCGGACACGGGAAATTTGCATCGTATCGGTATGCACCGGCATCAGCTCGCGCAGCATACGCATATCTAAACGTTTAAAGTGCAGTTGCGCACGCTGAGCCTGATGTGGATGCACTCCCAGCGAAATAAGCGTCTTGCGCCCTAACTCCAGCGCACTGGAGAACGTCTCGCGGGAAAACTGCGTCACACCGGCTTGCAGTAGTTCATGCGCTTCCACACGCCCGCGAGCGCGCGCCAGGATTGCCAGATTCGGAAAATGCTGCTGGCAAATTTCCACCAGCTTCATGGTATCCAGCGGGTCATTACAGGTGATGACGATCGATTGCGCCGCTTCCGCGCCTGCCGAGCGCAGCAACTCCACTTGAGTTGCATCCCCGTAATAGACCTTATACCCATATTTACGCATCAAATTGACGGCGCTGATATCGCGCTCCAGCACGGTAATGCGCATCTTATTCGCCATTAACAGACGGCCAATCACCTGACCAAAACGACCAAACCCCACCACAATCACCTGGGGTTTATCGTCTTCCACCCATGGGGTTTCATCTTCATCTTCTGGGGTGTTGTAACGCCGCGAGAGCAGTTTATCCACACCGCGCATCAGCAACGGCGTAGTCATCATTGATAACGTGACGGTCACCAGCAGCAGCGCCATTTGATCATGCTGGAACAAGCGCTGGGAAGAAGCAGAGGAGAATAAGACAAACGCGAATTCACCGCCCTGACTTAACACACCGGCGAACTGCATACGCTCCGAACTGCGCAAACCGTATATCCGCGACAACCCATACAGTACCAGCGATTTTACCGCCACCAGCACCGCAACACTCAGTCCCACCCATAACAGATGGGTATAGAGCACGCCGAGATTCAGCGCCATGCCTACGGAAATAAAAAACAACCCCAGCAACAGCCCTTTGAAAGGCTCAATGGCGATCTCCAGCTCGTGGCGATATTCGCTTTCGGCCAGCAACACGCCAGCGATAAAGGTTCCCAACGCCATCGATAACCCCAGCGCATCCATAAACAGCGCCGAGGCCAGCACCAGCAGCAGCGTGGCGGCGGTAAACACTTCCCGCACGCCGGAACCAGCAATAAAGCGGAACACAGGCCTCAACAAGTAACGCCCGCCAATCAACATGCCCGCGAACGCCAGCACCTTCATGCCAACCTTCATCCAGTCGAGATGCTCATCACCGTTGCCCGCCAGCAGCGGCACCAGCGCCAGCGCCGGGATCACCGCTAAATCCTGAAACAGCAGCACCGAGAATCCCAGTTGGCCGGATTCGCTGCGATTCATGCCTTTATCGCGCATCAGTTGCAACGCCATCGCGGTGGATGACATCGCCAAACCGATACCGCCAATCACCGCCGCCTGCCAGGAGAACTGCGTCAGCATCAGTAGCCCGGCGAGGATCGCCGCGCTAAGCAGCACCTGCGCCGCGCCCACGCCAAATATTGAGCGCCGCAGTTCCCAAAGCTTACGCGGGTTCAACTCCAGTCCGATGATAAACATCAGGAACACCACGCCCAGTTCGGAGAAATGGAGGATTTCATCAACGTCGCTGATAAACCCCAGCCCCCACGGGCCAATCGCGATACCCGCAAGCAAATAGCCGAGCACCGCGCCAATGCCTAAACGCGCGGCAAGAGGGACAGCGACCACCGCCGCGAAAAGAAACAACACACCGGCCAGTAAGAGCGCGGAACCTTCCATTAACGGCCTCCCGGAGACAACGGCGACGCCAGCCAGTCACCATAAGCTTTGGCGTGATTCGCCAACTCCTGCGGTGATTGCCTACGCGCCCAATACACAATAATCGGGCTTAACCAGTGCATTCGGCACATGGCGGCAGTCAGCTCAAACGGGCGCAAAATGTCATTCATGGAGTAGCGGTTAAGCCCATCGTGGCGATACGCGGCCTCCGGTTCCCCGGTAGTGACCACGCTGCGCCAATACTTTCCCGCGAGTTGGTTCCCGCCAATGCCGCTGGCAAAGCCACGACTTAACACACGGTCAAGCCACTCTTTGAGCAGCGCCGGGCAACTGTAGGTATATAGCGGATGTTGAAACACAATGACGTCATGCTCACGCAGCAACGCCTGTTCATAAGGAATATCGATAAAAAAGTCAGGGTAACGGGCATAAAGATCGTGCACCGTGACATTTTGCAGCTGCGTTGCCGGCTTAAGCAAAACCCGGTTAGCTACCGAGTCCTGTGATTCCGGATGGGCATACAGCAGCAATACTTTCGCTGTCTGCGACATCATTCCCCTCCCGGGCGTCAAACTCTGGCGAGCGGCCAGTGGGCGCTGCCAGAATGATTTTGTCTATCATCTTCATTTTGGGCTACCATTGCGGCCCCGGTGCGTCCTTTGGCCGCACTCTTACATTATCATAATGACAAATTAACATAGTCTGAACATACGGCGCCTTATGATTGTTTTCTCCTCGTTACAAATTCGTCGCGGCGTGCGTGTCCTGCTGGATAACGCCACAGCCACCATCAACCCGGGCCAGAAAGTAGGCCTGGTGGGTAAAAACGGCTGCGGCAAATCAACGCTGCTGTCGCTATTGAAAAACGAGATCGGTGCCGACGGCGGCAGCTTCACTTTTCCTGGCACCTGGCAACTGGCATGGGTGAACCAGGAAACACCGGCGCTAAATGAAGCGGCCATAGACTATGTGATTGATGGCGATCGCGAATACCGCCAGCTTGAAGCTCAACTTAACGCCGCCAACGAACGTAACGATGGTCATGCCATTGCCACCGTGCACGGTAAACTCGACGCGATTGATGCATGGACCATTCGCTCTCGCGCGTCCAGCCTGCTGCACGGTCTGGGTTTTAGTAACGAGCAACTGGAGCGCCCGGTGAGCGACTTCTCCGGTGGCTGGCGTATGCGTTTAAACCTCGCGCAGGCGCTGATTTGCCGCTCCGACTTACTGCTGCTTGATGAACCGACCAACCACCTCGATCTCGATGCAGTGATCTGGCTGGAGAAGTGGCTGAAAAGCTACCAGGGCACGCTGATCCTGATTTCCCACGACCGTGATTTCCTCGATCCGGTAGTGGACAAAATTCTGCATATTGAGCAGCAAAGCCTGTTCGAATATACCGGCAACTACAGCTCGTTTGAGCGCCAGCGCGCCACGCGCCTCGCCCAGCAGCAGGCCACTTACGAAAGTCAGCAGCAGCGCGTTGCGCATCTGCAAAGCTTTATCGACCGCTTCAAAGCGAAAGCCAGTAAAGCGAAACAGGCGCAAAGCCGCATCAAAATGCTCGAGCGCATGGAGCTGATTGCGCCAGCGCATGTCGATAACCCGTTCCACTTCAGTTTCCGCCCGCCGGAAAGCCTGCCCAACCCACTGTTAAAAATGGAAAAAGTGAGCGCAGGTTACGGCGATCGCACCATTCTGAACGCCATTAAGCTGAATCTGGTGCCGGGTTCACGCATTGGCCTGCTGGGACGTAACGGCGCGGGTAAATCCACGCTTATCAAACTTTTGGCGGGTGAACTGGCGGCGCAGAGCGGTGAAATCGGGCTGGCGAAAGGCATTAAGCTCGGTTACTTCGCCCAGCATCAACTGGAGTTTTTACGCGCTGACGAATCGCCGTTGCAGCACCTGGCGCGTCTCGCACCGCAGGAGCTGGAGCAGAAACTGCGCGACTACCTGGGCGGCTTTGGTTTCCAGGGCGATAAAGTCACCGAAATAACCGAACGCTTCTCCGGCGGCGAAAAAGCGCGTCTGGTGCTGGCGTTAATCGTCTGGCAGCGCCCAAACCTGCTGCTGCTTGATGAACCGACCAACCACCTCGATCTGGATATGCGTCAGGCGCTGACCGAAGCGCTGATTGAGTTTGAAGGCGCATTAGTGGTCGTATCGCATGACCGCCACCTGATTCGCTCCACCACGGACGATCTCTACCTGGTGCACGACGGCAAAGTTGAGCCGTTCGAAGGCGACCTGGAAGATTACCAGCAGTGGCTAAGCGACGTGCAAAAACAGGAAAGCCAGCCGGCGGATACGGTAAAAGAGAGCGCCAACAGCGCGCAGGCGCGCAAAGATCAGAAGCGCCGTGAAGCCGAGCTGCGCACGCAAACTCAGCCGCTGCGCAAAGAGATTACCCGGCTGGAAAAAGAGATGGAAAAGCTGAATGCGCAGTTAGCGCAAGCCGAAGAGAAGCTCGGCGACAGCGGCCTTTACGATCAGAGCCGCAAAGCGGAATTAACCACCTGTTTGCAACAGCAGGCGGCAGCAAAATCGGGCCTCGAAGAGTGCGAGATGGCCTGGCTGGACGCGCACGAGCAACTGGAAGCCATGTTGCAAGGGGAATAACACGCAACAACGGCGGCGAGAGAGCTTATGAATCTGGATATCACCAACGACATTACGTTTCGCAAGCTGGGCATCTTCATGGCCTTTATGGAAAAGGGCAATATTGCGCGCACCGCCGAAGCGCTCAATCTCAGCGGTGTCAGTGTGCACCGCGCGCTGCACACGCTGGAAGAGAATGTCCGTTGCCCGTTGTTTGCCCATAAAGGCCGTAATCTCATCCCGCTGCCTGCCGCGTGGACGCTACTGGAATATTGCCAGGAAGTGACGCAATTGATGGAGCGCGGGCTGGATGAAGCGCGTAAAACTGCCGGGGTTGGTCAGGGGCGTTTGCGCGTGGGTACGCTCTACTCCCTGACGCTGGAAACCGTCCCCCGATTGATAATGGGGATGAAATTGCGACGCCCGGACCTGGAGATAAATCTGACGATGGGCTCAAACGAAACGCTGCTGCATATGCTTGAGGAAGGCTCGCTTGACGCGATTTTGATCTCCATTTCAGAAAGCGAAATTGACCGCAACAACCTCGAAGTGCTGCCGCTGTTTCATGACGATATCTTCCTTGCCGCGCCGGCAAGCGCAACGCTTGAAACCGATACCCTTGCTGACCTGCGCGACTACCGCGCGCAAAAATTTGTCTCGCTGGCTGAAGGCTTCGCCACCTATGCCGGTTTTCAGGAAGCGTTTCATATTGCCGGTTTTGAGCCGGAAATTGTCACCCGCGTGAATGACATCTTCTCCATGCTGAGCCTGGTGCAGGCGGGCGTCGGATTTACGCTGATGCCGGGAAGGATGAAGAAAGTCTACGAAGGATCAGTGCAGATGTTGCGTCTCGCCGAGCCGTATCAAATGCAACAGTTGATCGCCATTGTCTTTTCACGCAACCGCGAGCGCGATCCCAACTTGCTGGCGCTGGCGGCGGAAGGCCGCATGTACGCCCGCAGCCTGCAAGAAAACATTACGCCTGCATCCTGAGGCGATTCGCCAGATGTACCGCCACATCCACACCGCTGCGCTCCAGCGAAATGCTTTCGCCGTTCCACGCGGCTTGCCGTGTCAGGCAGGTAAGAATACCGCCCGGCGGCATTTCAATCGCCAGTCGCGCGTCGCGTTCGTTGGCGGCAATGACCGCCTCTTGCCAGCGCACGGTGCGCGCCATATTCCACGCCAGATCGTCGGCGATTTTCTCCGGCTGCCACAACACGCGCCCGGTGCTACCGCTCAAGTAAGCACACTGCGGGCGACGGAGCGTGACACCCGCAAACGCCTGCGCCAGTTTTTCAGCGGGTTTTTCCAGCAATGCACAGTGGGAAGGTACGCTGACCGCGAGCCGCTGCGCCTTGTTAGCGCCTTTTGCTAACGCACGTTGCGCCACTCGCGCCATCGCCTCATCGCTGCCGGCGATGACAATCTGCGTCTCGGCGTTGAGGTTAGCGATATAGGCTCCGCTGCCTTCGATCAGCGTTTCCACGGTAGGCAACGTCAGCCCCATAATCGCCGTCAGCCCGTAACTGTGCGGATACGCCTGCTCCATCAAATCGCCGCGCAGCGCCACCAGGCGCAGTGCATCCTGAAAATCGAGCGCGCCGGCGACCACTGCCGCCGGATACGCACCAATCGACAGACCGCTGGTGATATCAACGCTCACGCCCCGGCGTTGTAATTCACGCGCCCAGGCCACACCGGCAATCAGCAGCGCCAGTTGCACCGCGCGGGTATGTTTTAGCGCCCCGGCAGTATCGAGCGTATCGACTTCTGCACCCAATACCTCGCGGGCTTCGTTCATTTCACTGCCCGGCAGACCTTGTAACATTCCCGGGCGTTGCGTCCCCTGCCCCGGAAAAGTAAAGATGATCTTCATGAATCCTCCCTTTGCCAGGGGTCGCTCACCAGGCGCGGCCCGTGGTTGGTTTTCAGCATTACCCGCCCGTCGCGTAACCATTCAGCTAACGCAAAACCGCCGTTCGGGGTTTCCACCTGGGTATCCGCCCGGCAAAGCCCACCGCTGAGTTGCTGCTGCCAGCGGGCCAGATCGCGTGTGGGAAGCGGTTTCGGCGCGCGGATGAGTAAGTCGAGATCGCTGGTCGCATGGATAACCGGAATACCGGTCGCCAGCGCATAACCCGTGCTGCCGGTAACACCCCATGTCCACGGCCAGGTAAACTGCGTCAGTTGCAGCGCCAGTTGTACCGGTGGCTGGGAGATAAACGGCGAGCGCGGCAGTTCTTGCGGTGTGACCAGTTGTTCAGGAGAGACCACCCGGATGACCTGCTCTGGCTTCACCCACCCCGCAGCGCGTTGGTCGCGGCGCAGACCGCGCACGCCAACGGGGATGCGACCGTTTTGTTCAACATCACGCCGCACCACCACCGGTAAACCAGCGTGCCAGATCTCTGCGACCCAGGGGTCGGTTACCTCTTCCAGCGCGTCTTGTGCGCGTAGCCAGAGAAGATCATGCGGGCGTAATGTTGCGGTCATGATTACATTCCTGAAGTCAGCGTGATAAACAGCGGCAGCGACAGGATACAGAGCACGGAGCTCAGCAGCAGCACGGCTTCCGCATCCGGCGATTGCACGCCAAAGCGGTTACCAAATACCACACCGAAGAAGCCCGCAGCCAGCGCAATCATCAGGATAGCGGTGATCGCCACCGAACCATGCAAACCAAGCACCAGAACAATCCCCCACGCAATCGCCGGTTGGATCAGCAGTTTGGTGATGGTGGCAGAAATAACCATGGTGTTAATGGCCAGTTTTCGCGCCGAGAGGATCACACCCGTCAGGAACAGCGCCGCCGCCGTCGCAGCAAGGCCAAGCGGTTTGATCGATGCCAGCACCAGTTCCGGCATTTTTATGCCGATAGCGGACAGAACCACCCCGAGCAGCGGCCCCCAGACAATCGGTTTTTTCACCGAACGCCACATCAATACTGGCAGCATTGCCAGCGTAGAACCGGTGTTATCACCCGCGGCTCGCGCTTTTTCACGCTCAAGGATCAGTAAGCAGAACGGCGTCATCAGGACTGAACCGCAGGCGATAGAAACCGCAACGGAGAGCGATGTCGACGAGCCTTCACCCAGCACGCTGCCCAGAATTGGCAAGCCGAGCGCGGCGTAGTTTGGCAGTGCGACAGTCAGCGTCAGCACCGCGGCATCCTGCGGCGATTTTTTGAAAACCGAGGTCGCCAGGAAATAAATGGCGGCATAGGTAATCCACATGGAGAGTGTCAGTACCAGAATCAGCGGCGACTGTGCGATGATCCCGGTCCACGGCGTCTGAACAGTAGCGCTAAACAGCGCCGCGGGCAGGGCAAAATCCATTACAAAGATATTCAGCAGGGAAACGTTTTTGTTGTCGACCATTTTGGCCTTTCCCGCCCAGAAACCCAGCAGCATGATGACGAATATCGGTGCGAGGGCATGAACAATTACGTAAGTCATAAATCACCTGTAAGCCTTTAAAAAGAAATCACGTCATCCTTCGCCCTGCCTGTTTGTAGGCTGCTGAGTGACTCGTCTCTGAACCTCGCCCTTATGGGTCGTCGTCCAGTGACGTTCAAATCTGTTTCTGACAGATTTGTTGTTCACCCTGGTCACTTACTTCAGTAAACAGCCAGAGATTCACTCAGTTGCCGCCTCAATGCAGAACGAATGATTTCGTGCTTGAGCCTTATATGCGATGGTTATTATTTTCAGGAGCAAAAGCGTTCATGGGCACGGCGTGCGCGCCCATGGTTTTGCTCTCTGGCAGGTTTCTTTTTACTTATTACTTACCAGCTCGCTTTCATGCGTTCGCGCACAAGAGCAGAGCTGCGGCGGTTGTCAGCACCCAAACGGTTTTTCAACGTGGTGTCCTGACGAGCGTCGTTGATGGCCTGGTGCAACGTACTCTGCACCTGCGCCAGATCGGCGTCTGAAGGCATGTCCGGGTTGCTGATGTTCAACAATTCGGAGAGCAGTCCCAGCGTCGCGTAGTTGCTGATGTCATAGGCCATAGGCGGAATGGTGGCCGCCAGTTTTTCCAGCGCCTCCACGGTACGCAGCGTAATGCGCGCCGCCGACTCTTTGCCCATGGCGTGGATAAGCACACCGGAATCGTTAAATGCAATCAGGCGATTCGCCTGGTAGCCGTGCGCCAGAAACGCCCCGGACATCGCTTTACCGACGATCAAACCAATCACCGGGTGTCCTGCCAGACGCGCATTGGCATAGGCCGCCGCCGCACCGGCTAGCGCCTGGTGAATCCCAAACGCTTCTTCGCGACGGCCATAGGCCTGGCTTGGCACATCAATCACCGCAATGATGGGGCGCTTCACGCTGTTGTTGGTATCGGCGGCAACGGTTTCGCTCACCACTTTCGCCAGCGTCCAACCCTCCAGCAGACCGACTTCACCTTTTGCGGCACGCGGATAATGGTTGTTAGCATCCGGCACCACGGCAATGAAACGCACCGCTTCACCGTTAACGTTGCCATCGACTGCCTGCACGGACGGGCACAGCCCGCTCAGACGTTTCGCATTCGGCGCCAGTTTTTCCATCCATAACGCGCCACGGCTTACTGTCGTACTCATGCTTTTCCCTCCCCGGCAAACAACGCGCTGATCTGTTCTGCATCCGCTTGTTTGCGGGTGTCGAAGTGGGTCAGACGTTGCAAATAATCGTCGTACTTATCGGTGCGATGTTTGGCAGGCACGCCTTTGGCGATCGCCTCGTTCATCGCCTGTTTCACCGCATGGATGCCGTCGCCGACCAGCGCATCCACCAGCCCGCTGCGATAACGCACTTCGCCACCGGTCATGCTCCAGATAAACGGACGGTCGCGGGAGTCGTACTCTTCAATCCCGGCTTCCTGTTCGATAACCTGTGGGCCGTTCAGACCAAGACGGGCTTCGCGCGTCACAATCAGGTAACTACAGAGCGCAGCGGCAATAGACATCCCACCGAAGCAGCCAACCGTACCGGCAACGATGCCGATAACCGGCGTATAGCGACGCAGGTCAACAATTGCCGCGTGAATATCGGCAATCGCCGCCAGCCCAAGGTTGGCTTCCTGCAAACGTACGCCGCCCGTTTCGAGGCACAGCACCGCCTGTGTCGGGATGCCGTTACGGTTATCTTCCGCTGCCAGCTCAAGTGCCGCCGCCATTTTCGCGCCGGAGACTTCGCCCATGCTGCCGCCCTGGAACGCGCCTTCAATCGCCACAACCACTGCGGGCTGGCCGTTGATGGTGCCTTTGGCGACCACCATGCCGTCGTCCGCCTGCGGCACAATGCCCTGCGGCCCTAACCACGGTGAAATGATGCCTTCAAACGGATCCAGCAGTTCGCGGTAGCTGCCGTCATCCAGTAGCGTCTGTGCGCGCTGACGCGCTTTAAGTTCGATAAAACTGCGATCGTCACGCATAGCTCACCTCTTCGAATACCTGTTCGATACGGATGCGCGCCACACCGGGCGTTGCGCCGAAATCGTGGATCACAAGCTGGCCCGCAGGCAGCGTGCTCACCAGACCGAGACGGTTGAACAGCGCTTCCCAACGTCCACGGCTGTTGTCCACGGAGGTGGTGATCTCAATTGTCAGTGTTTGCCCCTGGTCGGCGGTGAATAACACCTCCATATCCCCGGAGCCCACAACGCCCGCCAGCGCTTTACCGCGTAATGCGCGGCCAGCAGGCACGGTTATCGTAATGTGTTCCATAACTTCCTCTTAATTCGCTAAATAAGGCGTGGTCATGCGATCGAGAAACAGTGTCGCCGCGAGTAAATCTGCCGCGCCGCCCGGCGACGCGTTCAGCGCCAGCATCCGCGCGTCCAGTTCGGCTAACGCTTGCTGACCGGCCTTTGACGCAACGCCACCGGCTTGCAGCACCGCGCTCGCCCCGTGGCGCATTGCCTCCAGACCTTCGAGCCCCGCGCGGGAAAGCACGCAGGTGTCGCTCAGCGAGGTCATGATGGCCATCAGCGCATCGAGCCTGGCCTGCGCTTCGCTGCTGCCGCGCTGACGGCTGTGCTGCAACTGCGGCAACGCCAGCTTGATAATGTGCGGAAAGCCTTGCTGCGCCTCTTCACGTGCGCCCGGTACCCGGTAACGGTGGGTGGCGCGCAGCCCTTTACTGAAGAGCTTCGGCGCAGCGTCATCCGGTAGTTGCGCCAGCTTTGCGGCAAGGGCGGCAATGTCCTGTGCCGGTGCGTTACCGCCAGACATGGCGACCGCACTTACCAGCAACCCTAATGCCCAGATCGCGCCACGATGGGTATTCACGCCACCGGTGGCCGCCATCATCTGCTGCTCACCTTCCCGACCTAATCGCCCAATGGTTTGTCTGAGCGCCACATCCGCTGGCCGCCGCCAGCTTTGTTGCGCCAGCGCCTGAAACGTGGGGGTCAGGCTGTGCGCGGAACGCTCCATCAGTTCGAGCGTTAAATCGTGGTGCGCGCCGTTCCCCCGGCTGTCCACCAGACCGGGCTTCGGGCTTAATCGTGCTTCGTCAATCAGACACAGTGTGGCGGTTCGCGCCAACCATTCGGCACCGCCTTCAGCGTCAATCCGGGGCAGAAGTTTCATTACCAGCTCCGGAATTTCGCAGGTGGGTTGTACAGCCCGCCGGACCACTCAACCAGATCCGCGACGCTGCTGGCAGCCAGCAACGAACGGGTCGCGTCAGTGCGGCGAATGCCCATATCTTCCGGGTAGACCACTTTGCCGCTCTGGCGAAGTTGGGCGACACGTTTGGCGTCAACGCCCAGCCCGATATCGGTGATCCCTGCAACTGCCGCGACCATCGCCCGGCGCTCTTCAAGACTTTCGGCGCGATAGAGGTAAGCAATCCCCTCTTCGGTCAGCACGTGCGTCACGTCATCGCCATAAATCATCACCGGTGCCAGCGGCATGCCGGAGGATTTCGCCACTTCCACAGCGTCGAGTTTTTCCACGAACGTGGGTTTCGCACCGGCCTGGAAGGTTTCCACCATCTGCACCACCAGTTTTTTACCGCGCTGCATCGGATCAGGTTCGGTGATCATGTTCAGCCAGGCCGGTGTCGCGTGGCGGCGACCGTGCGGGTCATGGCCCATGTTTGGCGCGCCACCAAAGCCCGAAAGACGACCGCGGGTCACGGTGGAAGAGTTCGCCAGGCCATCGACTTGTAACGTCGAGCCGATAAACATATCGACCGCGTACTGGCCGGCTAGCTGGCAGAACGCACGGTTGGAACGCATGGAACCGTCGGAACCGGTAAAGAACACATCCGGGCGGGCGCGGATGTACTCTTCCATCCCCAATTCGCCGCCGAAGCAGTGCACACTTTCCACCCAGCCGCTTTCAATCGCCGGGATCAGCGTCGGGTGCGGGTTCAGCGTCCAGTGTTTACAGATTTTGCCTTTCAGACCGAGCTGCTCACCGTAAGTCGGCAGCAGCAGTTCGATGGCTGCAGTGTTGAAACCGATACCGTGGTTGAGCGACTGCACCTGATGCTCGGCGTAGATACCTTTGATGGCCATCATCGCCATCAGAATGTGTTCTTGCTTGATCAGGCGCGGGTCGCGGGTAAACAGCGGTTCGATAAAGAATGGTTTGTCGGCGACCACCACGTAGTCGATCCAGGAACCGGGAATATCCACGCGCGGCAGGTCGCATTCGTCATCCACCAGCTCATTGACCTGAGCGATAACGATGCCGTCACGGAAGGCGGCAGCTTCAACCAGCGCCGGGGTATCTTCGGTACTTGGGCCGGTGTAGAGGTTGCCTTTGCGGTCTGCTTTATAACCGGCAATCAGCGCCACATTCGGGCACAGGTCAACGTACAGGCGGGAGTAAAGTTCGATGTAAGTGTGGATCGCGCCGATTTCCAGCAGGCCATCTTCCAGCAGTTGCGAAATACGCAGGCTCTGGGTGCCGGAGAAGGAGAAATCCAGTTTGCGGGCGATGCCCTTTTCGAAAATATCAAGGTGTTCGCTGCGCCCGACGCTCGGCATAATCATATGCAGGTCGTGGACTTTCTGCGGGTTGACTTCAGCCAATGAACGCGAGAGGAAATCGGCCTGTTTTTGGTTGTTCCCTTCCAGCACCACACGGTCGCCCGGTGCAATCAGTTTTTCCAGCATGGCGACAAGGTCGCCGGTCGGCAGTACCTTGCCCTGCACGGGAATGGACGCCAGGCGGCGCTGTTTCTCGCTGCGCCGCGTGTTCCATACCTGTGCTGGCGTTTGCCCAGATAACATTATTAACCTCCTGATTCAGCTCATCATTTTGACTTGCTTAACACTGAACTCAGTGTGCGCCGTGGTGAGAAAGCCATCAATTAAGGAGGCGGCCAAATCATTAGCCTGAGAGTAATAATCAAATGAAAGTATTTGTGATGTGTGTCAATTTCCACATCGGAAGAAAGGCTTATAGCGCTGGCGGTACGGGCGTACCGCCAACTGAGGATTAACGCTGGTTCGCCAGGCGCTGGCGAATCTGTTCAAAATGCTCGGTCTGGTAGAGTTTGCCGTCAAGGAAACGGGTTTTCAGTTCTCCACCTTTTTCCTGTTCCCAGCTCTGTTCATCGTGCAGTTGCAGTTCGCCTTGCGCATCGCGATCCACGCGCAATAACCCGCGCGCCGAACGTTTCAGGCCGTTATCGGTTTTTGGCTCTTTAAAGATCATTCGCCCTTCACCGTTGACCGCGCCCCAGGTCGCTTTCATCGCAAAACCGAAGGTATCGCGGGTGTTGTACTGATAAGTAAAAGAGCCGACACCAAACACCACGTTAGAGCTGGCGAAACCTTTGGCTTCCAGACGGCGCAGGATCTCATTGGCGCGCGCCAGGGTAATGGAGTCGCCGTAAATCAGGCCGACATGCGGATCCAGCACTTTGTAACCCTTCTCATTAACCGTGCCGCCAAAGATTTCCCACAGCACTTCTACCGACCCTTTCTCCTCCGGGCTGCGCTGTGCTCGCGTGTCATCATCCGCGCCTGTACCGCAGAGAATTTCCACCGGATCACCGCTGTCCGGGCGGAACACCACGCGCCCTTCACGCCCCAGGATTATCTGTTTCAGTTCGCGGGTATATTCCGTCAGTACGCGCCAGTAATCCCAGGTATCGGAGACGATAGAGACAAATCCCTGCGGATAGATATCGGCAATCAGGCGGCGGAACGTTTCAATTTCATGGTCGTGTTCACCCATGCACATCACGCTGTGCTCGGTGGCAGGAATGCTGGCACCCATGAAGTACTCTTCACCACCGGTGTAGTGATCGCGGGCATACAGCAGCGAGGGAATACTGTCGGTGCCTTTAAAACTCAGTAAATGCCCCGCACCCGCCTGCGCCGTGTCGTGCAGACCAGCCATGCCGCGAAACGAGAAGTCGTGGCACTGGAAATCGAGGTGTGACAAATCCGTGCAGGTTTTCGCTGCCCACTGCTCGCAAATTTTACGGTAGTGGTGCGCAATGGTGGCGTTGGTGGAGGCTTTCCACAGCTCGGCGGAGAGTACGGTTTCCAGGTAGTTCACCAACCAGAAAAACTCCTCGCGGGTGTTGGTAATGGTCAGAACTGGCACTTTCATCGGCACTTTACTGCCTTCATCCAGCGACTTAATGTGCAGCGGCAGATAGCCCAAACGGTGCAGCGCGCGAATGTGATCGACTGCGACGGCGTCCCTGCCGAGATAGTTATCCATCACCTGCTTGTATTCGTTAACGACTTCCTCTTCCGGGCGGGCAAAAAAGCCGTCGTTGAACAGATCGACCATAAACCACTTCAGGAACCCCTGCAGACCGAAGAACACCAGCTTGCCGTCGGCCACCGGCGACTGAAAAAAGCGGTCGCTGCGCGGCGTGAAATTGGAGTAAACCTGCGTTGTCCCCTGTGGGTACTGCACACGGTGCGAAACTTTGTAACCGTCGATAGCCAGAATCGGATTGATATTCATGATGTTGTCTCCCTTAAGCGCGGAAAATAGCGTCAATGTCGATCAGTTCAACTCGCGGATCCGTCAGTGCAGGCGAGGTGAAGGATGTGGTGGTGTAAATCGCGTCGATACCGTTATTGAGCAGGTTCTCAACCCCTTTGGAAAAGACACCGTGCGTGACATACAGGCTAACGCTGCGGGCGCCGGCATCGCGCAACACCTGGGCTGAACCAATAAAGGTGCCACCTGCATCGCAAAGATCATCGACGATCAGCAGATCTTTGCCCGCGACGTCTCCGGCCACCAGCGCGAAACCTGTCAGGTTTCCGGTTGCGACATCACGCTCTTTTGTGAGGATGGCGTACTCTTGCGCGCCACTGGCTTTCGCCACGTTATGGATTTTCTTCAGCGCACCGGCATCCGGCGCGACCAGCATCAGCTCGCGATTGCCAATGGCGCGACGCAGAGTTTCGCTCTGCATTAAGCAGCTTTCCTGCGCGATGACTACGCAGTTATTGATGGCTGCTGCGGCGGCGTCACTGTGTGGGTCGAGCACAAAAACTTTGTTGAAATTGAGTGTGTTGAGTAAGTTTGCGAAAACTTTCAGCGCGAAGCTGTCGCCGGAAACCATATGCCTGTCCTGACGCGCCCACGGCAACCATGCCAGCTCCAGATGGCTCACCGCGATATCGGTGGCGTGACGAACGGCGTCCACCAGTTGTGCCAGCAACATGAAGTCGTTCATATCGCGCATCGCGGCAACACGCACCCGCATCTGCTGGGCGAATGACGGAAGTTTGCCGGTGACTTTGAGCCAGACAGCTCCGTCTGGAAAGACGCCATGGCTCAGTGCAACCTGCGCGTTATCTATGAATAATTCGATTCTGCTCGCCATCTTTCACCTCGACTCAATAATTAATGTCCCTTGGACACAATTAATATTGTCTATAAGACACTTATTAGGCAAGCATTTTTTTAATCATTGAGGAACTAAATACTTAACCACCTGAAAATTAACAAGATAAAAGTTAGCTTGCTGCCCCAGGGCAGGCTGATAAACTTGTGGCGTGTAAAAAGGAGCGAATGAGCGATGATCAGTGAAGCAGAGTACCTGAAATCTTATGATGCCAGCCGTTTCCCCTCACCGCTGGTGACGGTGGATAGCGTGCTGTTTACGGTGCATCAGCAGGTGCTTTGTGTGTTATTGGTTCAGCGAGCCAGCCAGCCGCAGCAAGGGCGCTGGGGATTACCCGGCGGATTTATCGATATGGTGCAGGATGATTCCACGCGTGCCACGGCGCTGCGCAAACTGACGGAAAAAACCGGTGTTTCCCCATCGTGGCTGGAACAGTTGGATACCTTTTCCGGCCCGCAGCGCGATCCGCGCGGCTGGAGCCTGACTATCGCCTGGTTTGCGCTGATTTCGTGGATGTCCTGCGCGCCGCATATTGCAAGCGTAAGCGACGCAAAATGGGTGCCGGTGAGTGAGCTGGATACCATGGAGCTGGCTTTTGATCACCGGACAATAATCCATGCGGCGCTGCACCGGTTGCGGCAGAAAACCATGTACTCGCTCCTGCCGGTTTATTGCTTGCCCGATACGTTTACCCAGGCGCAATTGCAGGAAGCAACCGAGATAATCCTTGGCCAGCCTATTCAGCGTAAAAGTTTGATTCGCCGCTTTGAAGCCTCCGGCATGTTTGAAGAGACCGGCGAAAGCGTGGCGACCGGCGCGCGTAAAGCGCGTTTATGGCGGCGTAAACCAGGCGTCGACATACATCTGTTTTCGCGGAATTTGCTAACAGATTAATACGCGATCGTGCTAAGTCCCGTAAAATGAACAAACGGAATGCTCTTGCGCGGTTATAGTTGTCCCAATACCTACTCTATTTTTTCTGTGTTATGGCTGAAATTACACCTTCACAACTTTCGGAAATTGCAGATGATACGCATGACTTTCGCCCGATGCGCGGCGTGCGTAACCCGCATTTCCAAACCATGCTGCCACGCATTTTACGTCGACGCTTACAGTTTGAACCCTGGTGGCAGCGCCTTGAGCTGCCGGATGGCGACTTTGTTGATTTGGCCTGGAGCGAAGAACCGAATCAGGCGAAACATAAACCGCGGCTGGTGGTTTTTCATGGTCTGGAGGGCAGCCTTCACAGCCCTTACGCGCACGGTCTGGTGCATGCGGCGAAGCAGCGCGGCTGGCTTGGCGTGGTGATGCATTTTCGCGGCTGTAGCGGCATCCCGAATCGCCTGAACCGCATTTATCACTCGGGCGAAACCGAAGATGGCACCTGGTTCTTGCACTGGTTACATCAGGAATTCGGACCCGCGCCAACCGCAGCGGTGGGTTATTCGCTCGGCGGGAACATGCTCGGCTGTT
Source organism: Kosakonia sp. YIM B13571 (assembly GCF_042788095.1). NCBI lineage: Bacteria > Pseudomonadati > Pseudomonadota > Gammaproteobacteria > Enterobacterales > Enterobacteriaceae > Kosakonia > Kosakonia sp. YIM B13571. The sequence continues at coordinate 24,538 of NZ_JBHZPL010000004.1, forward strand.
TACTGGCAAAAGCCGATGATAACTTGCCTGTCGATGCAGCGGTGATTGTCTCTGCTCCGTTGGTGCTGGAAGCCTGCAGTTATCATATGGATAAGGGATTTTCCCGCGTTTATCAGCGCTACTTGTTGAATTTGCTGAAAGCGAACGCCGCGCGCAAGTTACGCGCCTATCCCGGCTCGCTGCCAACCACCTTGCCTGCGCTGCGTAAGTTGCGCCGTATTCGCGAGTTCGACGATCTGATCACCGCAAAAATCCACGGCTTTGCCGACGCACTGGATTACTATCGCCGCTGTAGCGCGATGCCGGTTTTGCCGGATATTCGTAAACCGACGCTGATTATCCACGCGAAAGATGACCCGTTTATGGATCACAACGTGATCCCGGATGCCGGGCATTTGCCGGCAAATATTGAGTACCAACTGACGGAACATGGCGGCCATGTCGGGTTTGTTGGTGGAACCTTGCGCCACCCGGAAATGTGGCTGGAAAAACGCATTCCGGATTGGTTATCCGCTTACCTGGAAAGACGATGATTATTCCCTGGCAAGAAATTGATGCGCAGACGCTGGACAATCTGATTGAGAGCTTTGTCTTGCGCGAAGGCACTGATTATGGTGAACATGAGCGTTCACTTGAGCAAAAGGTCGCCGACGTTAAACGGCAGCTGCAACGCGGCGAAGCCGTACTGGTGTGGTCGGAACTGCACGAGACGGCCAATATAATGCCGCGCGGACAGTTCCACGACTGAACAAATACATGGCGGCTGGCTATACTGAAATAATCGTTAATTCAGGGAGTTGCTATGTCCGCCAAACATCCGGTTATCGCCGTTACAGGCTCCAGCGGCGCGGGAACCACCACCACCAGCCTCGCCTTTCGTAAAATCTTCGCTCAGCTCAATATGCACGCGGCAGAAGTGGAAGGTGACAGTTTCCATCGCTATACCCGCCCGGAAATGGATATGGCTATCCGCAAGGCCCGCGATCTTGGGCGGCATATCAGCTATTTTGGCCCGGAAGCCAATGACTTTGGCCTGCTGGAACAGACGTTTAGCGAATATGGTCAAACTGGCAAAGGCCAGGCGCGCAAATACCTGCACACCTACGATGAAGCCGTTCCCTGGAACCAGGTACCGGGCACGTTTACACCCTGGCAACCGCTGCCTGAGCCGACCGATGTGCTGTTTTATGAAGGTCTGCACGGCGGTGTAGTGACCCCGCAAAACGATGTCGCAAAGCATGTGGATTTGCTGGTGGGCGTAGTGCCGATCGTCAATCTGGAATGGATTCAAAAGCTTGTCCGCGATACCAGCGAGCGCGGGCATTCGCGTGAAGCGGTGATGGATTCTGTCGTGCGCTCGATGGAGGATTACATCAATTTTATTACGCCGCAGTTTTCCCGTACGCACATCAACTTCCAGCGCGTGCCAACGGTGGATACCTCCAATCCCTTTGCGGCGAAAGGCATTCCCTCGCTTGACGAGAGTTTTGTGGTGATCCACTTCCGTAATCTGGAAGGGATTGATTACCCGTGGTTACTGGCGATGCTGCAAGGCTCGTTTATCTCGCATATGGATACGCTGGTGGTGCCTGGCGGGAAAATGGGGCTGGCGATGGAGTTGATTATGACGCCGCTGGTGCAACGGCTGATGGAAGGCAAAAAGATCAAATAATGTAGAAAGCCCGGTAAGCAACGCGCCGCCGGGCTTTTCGCATCAGGCTTCGATAACTTCGTAAGAGTGGGTGATGTTCACCGCTTTTTCGAGCATCAAGGCCACGGAGCAATACTTCTCCGCGGATAAATCCACCGCGCGGGAAACCGCCGCATCCTTCAGATCTTTTCCGGTGACGATAAAGTGCAAATTGATGTGGGTAAACAGGCGCGGCGCTTCTTCGCGACGCTCTGAGGTCAGCTTCACTTCGCAGTCGGTCACGTCATGACGCCCTTTTTGCAAAATAGAAACCACATCGATGGCACTGCATCCGCCCGCCGCCATCAGCACCATTTCCATCGGGCTTGGCGCTTTGTCGCCGGAGTTGCCGTCCATCAGGATTTGGTGACCCGATGCGGACTCACCAAGGAACGTTAACCCTTCAACCCATTTCACACGTGCCTGCATTTTCTTCACTCCGGAGTGGCAATTTTCTTTACAGATTACGCGTACATAACAAAACTCGCAACGGAAGGCGACCTGCGTCATGCTGAAGCGAGACACCAGGAGACAGGCGGTAAAAGCTATGCTAAAACACTCTGGATGCTACAGAGATAAATGGATGTTACGCATGTATGCATGACATCATACTTTAGAGACCGCAGATGACGCTGACGGTCCGCTTCCCAGGATGCGGGAAGCTTAGATTGCAACCCCAGACGTAGGGGCTCATCCTGTGTCTGAGACAGCTTATAACAGAGGATAATCGCGCATGGTGCTTGGCAAACCACAAACAGACCCGACGCTTGAATGGTTCTTGTCTCATTGCCACATTCATAAGTACCCGTCGAAGAGCACGCTGATTCACCAGGGTGAAAAAGCGGAAACGCTGTATTACATCGTTAAAGGCTCAGTGGCAGTGCTGATCAAGGATGAAGAAGGTAAAGAGATGATCCTCTCTTACCTGAACCAGGGAGATTTTATCGGTGAACTGGGCCTGTTCGAAGAGGGTCAGGAGCGCAGTGCATGGGTACGCGCTAAAACTGCTTGTGAAGTGGCTGAAATCTCCTACAAAAAATTCCGTCAGTTAATCCAGGTTAACCCGGATATCCTGATGCGTCTTTCCTCACAAATGGCGCGTCGCCTGCAGGTCACTTCAGAAAAAGTGGGCAACCTTGCCTTCCTTGACGTAACCGGCCGTATCGCGCAAACGCTATTAAATCTGGCGAAACAGCCAGACGCAATGACCCACCCGGACGGCATGCAAATTAAAATTACTCGCCAGGAAATTGGTCAGATCGTCGGTTGTTCCCGTGAAACAGTGGGCCGCATTCTCAAAATGCTCGAAGATCAGAATCTGATCTCCGCCCACGGTAAAACCATCGTCGTATACGGAACGCGTTAATCTGTAAAACGGCGCAGCTTACGCGCTGCGTCGTTTTTCTTCCCTCATGTGGCGCAGGCTGATTTATCATCCCGAAATCAACTACGCACTGCGACAGACGCTGGTGTTATGTTTGCCTGTGGCCATTGGTCTGGTTACCGGCCATCTGCAACAAGGTCTGCTGTTTTCCCTCGTTCCCGCCTGCTGCAACATCGCCGGGCTTGATACGCCACATAAACGTTTTTTCAAGCGCCTGATCATTGGCGGAAGCTTGTTTGCTGGCAGCAGCCTGGCGGTTCAATTATTGCTGGCGAAAGATCTTCCATTGCCGTTGATCCTCACTGGGCTGACGCTGGTTTTAGGCGTGACCGCCGAAATTAGCGCGCTGCACGGTCGCCTGCTCCCGGCTTCGCTCATTGCCGCCATCTTTACGCTCAGCCTTGCCGGTAATATGCCGGTATGGGAGCCGCTGCTTATCTATGCGCTGGGCACGCTGTGGTACGGGCTGTTCAACTGGTTCTGGTTCTGGATGTGGCGAGAGCAACCACTGCGCGAATCTCTCAGCCTGCTCTACCGGCAACTGGCGGATTACTGCGAGGCGAAATACAGCCTGCTGACGCAGCACGCCGACCCGGAAAAAGCGCTGCCGCCGTTGCTCGCCCGCCAGCAAAAGGCGGTGGATATGATAAGCCAGAGCTATCAACAGCTGCATATGCTGGCCGCCAATAAGCACAACGATTACAAACGGCTACTGCGGGTTTTCCAGGTAGCGCTGGATCTACAAGAGCACATTTCGGTGAGTTTGCACCAGCCGGAAGAAGTGCAAAAACTGGTGGAACAAACCCACGCCGAGCAGGTGATCCGCTGGAATGCGCAGACGGTCGCCGCTCGCTTGCGCATCCTGGCTGATGACATTCTCTACCATCGCTACCCTACTCGCTTCAACATGGATAAGCAGATCGGCGCGCTGGAAAAAATCGCCCGCCAGCACCCGGATAACCCGGTCGGGCAATTCTGCGCCTGGCATTTTAGCCGTATCGCTCGCGTCTTGCGCACTCAGCGCCCGCTCTATGCCCGCGATCTGATGGCGGAAAAGCAGCGGCGCTTACCCCTTTTGCCAGCCCTGAAAAGTTATTTATCACTGAAATCCGCAGCGCTGCGTAATGCCGCGCGGATAAGCGTAATGCTCAGCATCGCCAGCCTGATGGGCAGCGCCCTGCATTTACCGAAACCCTACTGGATCATGATGACGGTGATGTTTGTCACGCAAAACGGTTATGGCGCAACGCGCGTTCGCATTGTCCACCGGGCGGCGGGAACCCTTGCGGGGCTGGTAATTGCGGGGGCAACGCTGCACTTTCATGTTCCGCTCGGTTTTACGCTGGCCGCGATGCTGATGATTACGCTGGTCAGTTATCTCATTATTCGGAAAAACTACGGCTGGGCGATGGTGGGTTTTACCATTACCGCCGTCTACACCTTGCAGTTGCTGACGCTAAATGGTGAGGAGTTTATCGTCGCCCGGCTTATTGATACGTTGATTGGTTGCCTGATTGCCTTCGGCGGCATGGTCTGGCTGTGGCCGCAGTGGCAAAGTGGCTTGCTGCGTCAGAATGCGCATGATGCGCTGGAAACGGATCAGGAAGCGATTCGCCTGATCCTAAGCGATAACCCAGAGCCAACACCGCTTGCCTGGCAACGTATGCGCGTAAACCAGGCGCATAACGCCCTGTTTAACTCGCTAAACCAGGCCATGCAGGAACCGGGATTTAATACGCGTTATCTGGAAGATATGAAACTGTGGGTAACGCACAGCCAATTTATCGTTGAGCATATCAATGCGATGACGACACTGGCGCGCGAACATACGATGTTGACGCCGGAACTGGCGCAACGTTATTTGCAATCCTGCGAAATTGCCCTGCAGCGCTGCCAACAGCGGCTGGAGTATGACGGGCCGGGAGAATCCGGCGATGTGAATATCCTCGAAGCCCCGGAAACGTTAACGCACGGGCCAATGAGCACGCTGGAGCAGCATTTACAACGGATTATCGGGCATCTGAACACCATGCACACCATTTCGTCGGTAGCATGGCGTCAGCGCCCGCATCACGGCATTTGGCTAAATCGCCGCCTTAACCGTTGACCACTTTCGCCACCGCATCCGCGAAGCGGTTCATCCCTTCTTCAATATCCTGCGCGTCAATAACCAGCGAGGGGACAAAGCGCATGACGTCCGGGCCGGCGTTCAGCACCATTACACCCGCATCGGCGGCGGCGTAGAGGAAATCGCGCGCGCGGCCTTTATATTGCGGTTTAAGCTCAGCACCAATGAGCAGCCCCATGCCGCGAATGTCGCTAAACAGGTCAAATTTCTCGCCGATTTGCTGTAAATGCTTAACGAACAACTGACGTTTTTCATTCACGCCACTGAGCACGTCCGGCGTGTTGATAATATCGAATGCGGTCCCGGCGACGGCGCAGGCCAGCGGGTTGCCACCGTAGGTGGAACCGTGTGAACCGGCGTGGAAGACACTGGCAATCTCATGCGTGGTCAGCATCGCGCTGATAGGGAAACCACCGCCGAGCGCTTTGGCGCTGGTCAGAATATCCGGCGTCACGCCATAATGCATATAAGCAAACAACTCTCCGCTGCGGCCCATGCCGCACTGCACTTCGTCAAATACCAGCAGTGCGTTGTGCTGATCGCACAGCTCGCGCAAACCTTTCAGGAAATCCGGCGTGGCGGCAGTAACGCCGCCTTCACCCTGAATAGGCTCTACCACTACCGCGCAGGTGTGATCGTCCATCACCGCTTTCACCGCGTGCAGATCGTTAAACGGCACATGAATAATGTCTGCCGGTTTCGGGCCAAAGCCATCGGAATACTTCGGTTGGCCGCCCACGCTTACGGTAAACAGCGAACGCCCGTGGAAAGCATTATGGAACGCGATGATTTTTGTTTTATATGGGCTGTGACGCGTAGATGCATAAAAACGCGCCAGCTTGAATGCCGTTTCGTTGGCCTCAGTACCGGAGTTCATAAACACCACGCGCTCGGCAAACGTGGCGTCGATGAGTTTACGCGCCAGGCGCAGAGCAGGCTCGTTGGTAAAAACATTGCTGGTGTGCCACAGGGTCTCGCCCTGCGTTTTCAGCGTCTCCACCAGCGCCGGATGACAGTGTCCTAACGCAGTAACCGCAATTCCACCTGCAAAATCAACGTACTCTTTACCCTGCTGATCCCACACTCGGCTGCCTTTACCCTTTACCGGGATAAACTCGGCCGGTGCGTAAATTGGCAGAATAACGTCATCGAAGTTTGCACGCGTTACCGCGTCTTGCTGAGTTGCCATGGCTTGCCCATCCAGTTTTACGTTGCATTGATTATGAAAATATAATCACGAAATATGCATAAAAAATCAGTTAATGGCAACCACAAATCAGCGTTCGAGGAAGTTTTTCAATAACTGATGTCCCTGCTCGCTCAGAATACTTTCCGGGTGAAACTGCACTCCCTCCAGATCCCACTCCCGGTGGCGGATGCCCATGATCTCGCCGCTATCGCTGCTGGCGGTAACCTCAAAACACACCGGTAACGTAGGCGGATCAATAACCAGGGAATGGTAACGCGTGACGGTTAACGGATTATTAAGCCCGCAAAATACGCCAGTGCCGTTATGGGTGACAGGTGATGTCTTACCGTGCATCACTTTTGCCGCACGAACGATAGTCGCGCCAAATACCTGCGCAATCGCCTGGTGACCAAGACAAACACCAAGAATGGGCAATTTACCCGCGTAATGGCGGATAACCGCCAGCGAAACACCGGACTCATCCGGCGTGCAGGGGCCGGGCGAAATAACGATCTTTTCCGGTGCCAGCACGGCAATATCCGCAAGCGCTATCTCATCGTTACGCCGCACCTCTACGCTTGCCCCCAATTCACAAAAATATTGATACAGGTTCCAGGTAAAGGAGTCGTAATTATCGATAAGCAGGATCATAGCGGCCTCTGGTGTCGGAAACCGCGCTAGTTTACTCGCTTTCGACCGCTTCGCTCACCACTTTGCTGAAGATGGCGCGCAGCGACGCTAAGTCGCCCATTGCACCTGCCTGGTTTGCGTCGCGCCACTCATCAGGATCAATACCGCGCCAGTCGAGTGAAAAACCAGCGTGCAGCGCCAACTGCTCGAAGAAGATGCGCTGAGCGATACCATTACCAAGGCGGAACGGGTGCAGCACGTTGATTTCACAGTAATAGTGTGCCAGCCGTTCAATAAACACCGCTTTTTCCAGCCCACACAGCCACTCTTCATCTTCCAGTTGCTGCATCAATGCATTGCCCTCTTTCTCGATATACTCGAAGTGGCAAAACCGGGTATCGCCTTCATAAATATCCACTTCACGGATCTGCCCAGCCCAGTCGAACACGTCCTGGTAAAGATGGTGGTGAATGGCGCATAAATGAGGAAGACCGCGCACCATCGGGCCAAGATCCAGTGTGGCGGCGCGTAAGGCAGTGAACTGATAAGCCGCCTGCTCCAGTTTCTGCGCCTGGCGAAGCCCCAGCTCATTGCGCATCACATTCAGACCGGGATAGAGGTACGGATCGCGCCCGTCGCCGAATTTATCGCTCATAGTGCCTCCGTAGTTCTTCAAGGCGCGCATCGGCTTCCGCGCTACTTAGCGTCACCCGTTCGCTGTCGACGTTTTCCAGCCGTCGGCTGGCCTGAAAATTGACATTGCGCTGCTGTTCCCAGAGGCGGGATTTTTGCCGGTCGGTGAGTTTTTTGGTCATAGCGCCTCCCTGTTTCACATGTCGGTGCCCAAATTATAAGCAGAAATGACAGGTTACGCAGGGAAGCTCAAGAAGCACGGGGTGAACACCCCGTGCGGGGGAAACTTAGGGCAGCACTTTCGCGGAGAGAATAACTACCGGTTTTGACGGAACATTCTGGTAAGGCCCAACATCGTGCGTCGGTACCTGGGAAATTTTGTCGGCCACATCCATGCCTTTCACCACTTTACCAAACACCGCATAACCAAAGTCGCGCTGGCCATGATCAAGGAAAGCGTTGTCAGCGATGTTAATGAAGAACTGGCTGGTTGCGCTGTCTTTATCGGCGGTACGCGCCATCGAAATGGTGCCGCGCGTGTTACGCAAGCCATTATCAGCTTCGTTTTTGATAGGCGGGTTAGGCTGCTTTTGCTGCATCTGCTCGTTGAAACCGCCGCCCTGCACCATAAATCCCGGGATCACACGATGAAACGTGGTGTTGTTATAGAAACCGTTATTTACGTAATCAAGGAAGTTTTTCACCGACACAGGGGCTTTCTGGTTGTTCAGCTCCAGTTCAATGTTACCGGCGGATGTGGTGATCAGAACATGAGGATCGCCTTTTGCCGCCAGCGCAGCAGAAGAGAAAGCAGAAAGGGCAAACACAGCCGCAACAGCCGCCAGAGTCGATTTAACCATAAGGTTTCCTTAACGAAGAGCAGTAAAGAAAGCGAGTGGCTTGATTCTAAAGAGCAGTCAGCCAGCAGGCCAGCCTTTTACTTAATTTTACGTATTTAGTAACAGATGTAACGTCAGGCTGCTCACAACCCGCAAGCTCAAAGACTACATACCCGAACGATAACGACTAAAAATCACCGCTTCGCCACCGTTATCCATCTGAATCCAGCTTTGTGCGGGTTGCGTGCTGGCAATGATTCTCCCTTGTCGAATCGACCAACGCACCGGCGACTGGCAGCGCACCGCATCAAAACCGCTTTCAACGGGCAAAATAACCATATTCGCTGGGTTACCCGTTTCAATACCGTACTGCGTTAACCCAAAGGTTCGGGCGCTGTTATGGGTGATAAGACGCAGTCCGTCATTAATTTGCTGGTAGCCCATCAACTGGCAAACGTGCAGCCCCATATGCAGTACCTGCAACATATTACCAGTACCGAGCGGATACCAGGGATCAAACACATCGTCGTGACCAAAACAGACATTTATCTCTGCCGCCAGCAACTCTTTCACCCGCGTAATTCCCCGGCGCTTGGGGTAATCGTCAAAGCGCCCCTGCAAGTGGATATTTACCAGCGGGTTAGCAACAAAGTTAATGCCAGAAAGCTTTAACAGACGGAATAGTCGCGAAGTATATGCACCGTTGTAAGAGTGCATCGCGGTGGTATGGCTGGCGGTGACGCGCGGGCCGATGCCCATCTTCAGCGCCAGCGCGGCAACGGTTTCAACAAAGCGCGACTGCTCATCATCAATTTCATCACAGTGAATATCCAACGGGCGGTCATATTTTTGCGCCAGCGCGAAAGCTATGTGCAGCGATTCAACGCCATATTCGCGGGTGAATTCAAAGTGCGGGATCGCACCAACCACATCCGCCCCAAGCTGAAGCGCCTCTTCGAGCAGCGCAGCGCCGTTGGGATAGGAGAGAATTCCTTCCTGCGGGAAAGCGACGATTTGCAGATCAATCCAGGGCGCAACCTCTTCTTTTACTTCGAGCATGGCTTTCAGCGCTGTCAGGCTGGGATCGGAAACATCAACATGCGTTCGCACATGCTGCACGCCATTAGCCATTTGCCATTTCAAGGTTTGCCAGGCGCGCGCCTTTACATCTTGATGGCTCAGCAGCGCCTTGCGTTCAGCCCAGCGCTCAATGCCTTCAAACAGCGTGCCGGATTGGTTCCAGTTTGGCTCTCCGGCAGTTTGCGTAGTATCCAGGTGAATATGCGGTTCAACAAACGGCGGTAGCGCCAGCCCACCGTGCGCATTCAGGACTTCAAGGCTGTCGCTGTGTGTTTCATTCATCGGGGTGATTTCACCGAAGCGACCATTCTCAATCGCGATTTGCCATAATCCTTCGCGATCGGGTAAATGCACATTCTGAACTAACCAAATCGGTGCTGCCGACATAGTGTGACTCCCTCTGTTTCCCTCAGATAATTTGTATCAGAGGTGAGTGCAAAAACCCTCCTTTTTTGTACACAAATTCTGCAAACCATAAAAGCCAGTGATATCCACGACTTATAAAAACCAATAAAAATCAACTATCTACTCATTAAGTAGTATGTGAAGGTGTATTTGATGCACATCAATAAGCCGGGTAGCTGAATCGTTAAGGTAGGTGGTAGTAGAAAAGAAATCGAGGCAAAAATGAGCAAAGTTAAACTCGCTATTATCGGTAACGGCATGGTCGGCCACCGTTTTATTGAGGATCTCCTCGATAAAGCCGACGCCAGCCAGTTCGATATTACCGTCTTCTGTGAGGAGCCGCGTAAAGCCTACGACCGCGTCCACCTCTCTTCCTATTTTTCCCACCATACGGCTGAAGAGCTGTCACTGGTTCGTGAAGGCTTTTACGAAAAACATGGCGTAAAAGTGTTGGTCGGCGAGCGCGCCATCACTATCAACCGTCAAGAAAAAGTGATCCACTCCAGCGCTGGACGCACGGTTTATTACGACAAATTGATCATGGCAACCGGTTCCTATCCGTGGATCCCGCCGATCAAAGGTTCTGAAACACAAGATTGCTTCGTTTACCGCACTATTGAAGATTTGAACGCCATTGAATCCTGCGCACGCCGCAGCCGCCGTGGCGCGGTGGTCGGTGGCGGTTTGCTCGGCCTGGAAGCAGCCGGAGCGCTGAAAAACTTAGGCGTGGAAACCCACGTCATTGAGTTTGCGCCAATGCTAATGGCGGAACAGCTCGACCAAATGGGCGGCGAGCAACTGAAGCGCAAAATCGAAAGCATGGGCGTGCGTGTGCACACCAGCAAAAATACCAAAGAGATTGTGCAAGAAGGCACCGAAGCGCGTAAAACCATGCGCTTTGCCGACGGTAGCGCGCTGGAAGTCGACTTTATCGTCTTCTCCACCGGTATTCGCCCACGCGACAAACTGGCGACACAGTGCGGTCTGGAAGTGGCGCAGCGCGGCGGTATCATGATCAACGATAGCTGCCAAACCTCCGACCCGAATATCTATGCCATCGGCGAGTGCGCCAGCTGGAATAATCGCGTGTACGGTCTGGTCGCACCTGGCTATAAAATGGCTCAGGTGGCGGTGGATCATATCCTCGGCACGGCCAATGCCTTTAAAGGTGCCGATCTCAGCGCCAAACTGAAACTGCTCGGTGTCGATGTTGGCGGTATCGGCGACGCGCATGGCCGTACGCCAGGCGCACGCAGCTATGTCTATCTCGACGAAAGCAAAGAAGTCTACAAACGCCTGATTGTCAGCCCGGATAACAAAACCCTGCTTGGTGCAGTTTTGGTTGGCGATACCAGCGATTTCGGCAACTTGCTGCAACTGGTGTTGAACGCTATCGAATTGCCGGAAAACCCGGATGCGCTGATCCTGCCAGCCCATGCGGCAGGCGGTAAACCCTCTATCGGCGTGGATAAGCTGCCGGACAGCGCGCAGATCTGCTCCTGCTTCGACGTCACCAAAGGCGATCTGATTGCCGCTATCAACAAAGGCTGCCACACCGTTGCCGCCCTGAAAGCAGAAACCAAAGCCGGTACAGGCTGCGGCGGTTGTATCCCACTGGTCACCCAGGTGCTGAACGCAGAACTGGCGAAACAGGGTATCGAAGTAACCAATAACCTGTGTGAGCACTTTGCTTACTCACGCCAGGAGCTGTACCACCTGATCCGCGTGGAAGGCATCAAATCCTTCGACGAACTGCTGGCAAAATACGGCAAAGGCTATGGTTGCGAAGTGTGTAAACCGACCGTCGGTTCACTGCTGGCTTCCTGCTGGAATGAGTACATCCTGAAACCGCAACACACGCCGTTGCAGGATACCAACGACAACTTCCTCGCCAATATCCAGAAAGATGGCACCTATTCCGTGATCCCGCGCTCCGCAGGCGGCGAAATCACTCCGGAAGGGCTGATGGAAGTTGGCCGTATCGCCCGTGAATTCAATCTCTACACCAAAATCACCGGTTCTCAGCGTATCGGCCTGTTCGGCGCGCAAAAAGACGATTTGCCGGAAATCTGGCGACAACTGATTAACGCAGGTTTTGAAACCGGTCATGCCTACGCCAAAGCACTGCGTATGGCGAAAACCTGTGTCGGTTCGACCTGGTGTCGTTACGGTGTGGGCGACAGCGTGGGCTTCGGCGTTGAGCTGGAAAACCGCTACAAAGGTATTCGTACCCCACACAAAATGAAGTTTGGCGTCTCTGGCTGTACCCGTGAATGTGCCGAAGCACAGGGCAAAGATGTGGGGATTATCGCCACGGAAAAAGGCTGGAACCTGTATGTGTGCGGTAACGGCGGCATGAAACCGCGCCATGCGGATCTGCTGGCGGCGGATCTCGATCGCGAAACCCTGCTGCACTATCTCGACCGCTTTATGATGTTCTACATCCGCACCGCCGATAAACTGACGCGCACTGCTTCCTGGCTCGACAGCATGGAAGGCGGCATCGAATATCTGAAAAGCGTGATTATCGATGACAAGCTGGGCTTTGACGCACAGTTGGAAGAAGAAATGGCCCGCCTGCGTGAAGCGGTGGTCTGCGAGTGGACAGAAACGGTGAACACGCCTTCCGCGCAACTTCGCTTCAAACACTTTATCAACAGCGACCGTCGCGATCCGAACGTGCAGGTGGTGCCAGAGCGTCAGCAACATCGCCCGGCAACGCCATATGAACGTATTCCGGTAGTGTTAGTGGAGGAAAACGCATGAGCCAGTGGAACACCGTCTGCAATATCAACGACATCATCCCTGCAACCGGCGTGTGTGCGTTGGTGAAAGGTCAGCAAGTCGCGATTTTTCGCCCGCACCATGATGATCACGTGTATGCCATCAGCAATATCGACCCGTTTTTTGAGTCCAGCGTGCTGTCTCGCGGGCTTATCGCTGAGCATCAGGGCGAATTATGGGTTGCCAGCCCGTTGAAAAAACAGCACTTCCGCCTGCGCGACGGCGTGTGCATGGAAGATGAAAGCCGTTCTGTCCCGCATTTCGATGCCCGCGTGAAAGACGGCGAAGTACAGATTAAAGCGTAATCCCCCTGCGGGGGCGCAATGCCTCCGCGGTTTCACTTTTTCGTTTTCACTTTTTCCTTTTAAACATTTTCTTTTTAACTTTGGATAATCAACCTCATGTTTACCGACACTATTAATAAGTGCGCGGCTAACGCTGCGCGTATCGCTCGCCTCTCCTCACAAAATCCACTGGGTTTCTGGATAAGCTCTGCCATGGCGGGCGCTTATGTTGGGCTCGGCATCATCCTGATTTTTACCCTTGGCAACCTGCTCGATCCAGCTTTGCGCACGCTGGTGATGGGCGCGACGTTCGGTATCGCCTTAACGCTGGTGATTATCGCCGGTTCTGAGCTGTTTACCGGCCACACCATGTTTCTGACGCTGGGCGTAAAAGCGGGCACCATCAGCCACGGGCAAATGTGGGCTATTTTGCCGCAAACCTGGTTGGGTAATTTGCTCGGCTCAGTGTTCGTCGCGCTGCTGTATAGCTGGGGCGGCGGCAGCTTGTTACCGGTGGATACGAGCCTGGTGCACGCGGTAGCGCTGGCGAAAACCAGCGCACCCGCGACGGTACTGTTCTTTAAAGGCGCGCTGTGTAACTGGCTGGTATGCCTTGCTATCTGGATGGCAATCCGCACCGACGGCGCGGCGAAGTTTCTCGCTATCTGGTGGTGCCTGCTGGCGTTTATCGCCTCGGGTTATGAGCATTCGGTTGCCAATATGACGCTCTTCGCGCTCTCCTGGTTTGGTCATCACAGCGAGGCGTATACCCTTTCGGGAATCGGTCACAATTTGCTGTGGGTAACGCTTGGCAATACTTTCTCTGGCGCAGTTTTTATGGGGTTAGGTTACTGGTATGCTACGCCGAAATCTGAGCGCCCTTCTGCGGTCACCCAAGTGGCAAGCCAGGCTACAGCGAATAACTAAAATGTTGAGGTAATGTCGTGGATCATTTGCCAATTTTTTGCCAGCTACGCGATCGCCAGTGCCTGCTTGTCGGCGGTGGCGATGTCGCAGAACGTAAAGCCCGGCTGTTAATGGATGCGGGCGCACGGCTTACCGTCAACGCACTCACTTTTGCTCCTCAGTTCACCGTCTGGGCCGAAGAAGGCATGCTCACGCTGATTGAAGGCGAATTTCGCGAAACGCTGCTGGATATGTGTTGGCTGGCGATTGCCGCAACGGATGACGAAGCGGTTAATCAACGCGTCAGCGACGCCGCAGAGCAACGCCGTATCTTCTGTAACGTTGTGGATGCGCCCAAACAAGCGAGCTTTATTATGCCGTCGATCATTGACCGTTCGCCGTTGATGGTGGCGGTCTCTTCCGGTGGCACATCGCCAGTGCTGGCGCGTTTGCTGCGCGAGAAACTGGAATCGCTGTTGCCGCAGCATCTGGGCCATGTCGCCCATTTCGCGGGTAAGTTGCGCAGCCGGGTCAAAAAGCAGTTCCCCAGCATGAGCGAGCGCCGCCGTTTCTGGGAGAAATTGTTCGTCAATGACCGACTGGCGCAATCGCTGGCGAACCAGGACACCACCGCAGTAGAAAAAATTACCGAACAACTGCTGGCCGAGCCGCTGGATAACCGTGGTGAAGTGGTGCTGGTTGGCGCGGGACCTGGTGACGCAGGGCTGCTGACGTTAAAGGGTTTGCAGCAGATCCAGCAAGCCGATGTGGTGGTTTACGACCGACTGGTTTCCGATGAGATCATGAACCTGGTGCGCCGCGATGCTGATCGGGTGTTTGTTGGCAAACGCGCGGGCTACCACTGCGTGCCGCAGGAGGAGATCAATCAGATCCTGCTGCGCGAAGCGCAAAGCGGTAAACGCGTTGTCCGGCTTAAAGGCGGCGACCCGTTTATTTTTGGTCGCGGTGGCGAAGAACTGGAAACGCTCTGCCACGCGGGAATTCCCTTTTCGGTGGTGCCCGGCATTACGGCGGCATCGGGCTGTTCGGCTTACTCCGGCATTCCGTTAACCCATCGGGATTATGCGCAAAGCGTGCGGCTGGTGACCGGCCACCTGAAAACCGGTGGTGAGCTGGACTGGGCCAACCTGGCTGCGGAAAAGCAAACGCTGGTGTTCTATATGGGGCTTAATCAGGCGGCAACGATTCAGGCGCAATTAATGGCGCACGGAATGCAGGTAGACATGCCAGTGGCGCTGGTTGAGAACGGCACCTCCGTGCAGCAGAAGGTCGTCAGCGGCGCGTTGTCGCAACTGGGCGAGCTGGCGCAGCAGGTGCAAAGCCCGGCGCTGATCATTGTTGGTCGCGTGGTGGGGCTACGCGATAAGCTTAAGTGGTTCTAAAAATAGAAAAAGGGCAGGTAGAACCTGCCCTTTTTTATTCTGTTATCGATTACGATTTAGCAACGAAACCAATCGCTTCGTAGACTTTCTTCAGGGTTTCCGATGCACGTGCGCTGGCTTTTTCCGCGCCGTCTTTCATCACCTGTTGCAGGAAGGCTTCGTCATTGCGGTAACGATGATAACGCTCTTGCAGCTCGCTCAGCATGCCGGAAACGGCATCTGCCACTTCCCCTTTCAGATGGCCGTACATTTTGCCTTCAAAGTGCTGTTCCAGCTCCGCAATGCCTTGGCCGGTCACGGCAGAGAGAATATCCAGCAGGTTGGAAACGCCCGCTTTGTTGGCGATATCGTAACGTACCACTGGTGGTTCGTCGGAGTCGGTCACCGCACGCTTGATTTTTTTCACTACCGCTTTCGGATCTTCCAGCAGGCCGATAACGTTGTTGCGGTTATCGTCCGATTTGGACATCTTCTTGGTCGGCTCCAGCAGCGACATCACGCGCGCGCCGGATTTCGGAATAAACGGCTCAGGCACTTTGAAAATATCGCCATAAATCGCGTTGAAACGCTGCGCGATATCGCGGCTCAGTTCCAGATGTTGTTTTTGATCTTCACCCACCGGTACCTGATTGGTTTGGTACAGCAGAATGTCTGCCGCCATCAGCACCGGGTAATCAAACAGACCGGCGTTGATGTTTTCCGCATAGCGTGCGGATTTGTCTTTGAACTGAGTCATGCGGCTCAGTTCACCGAAATAGGTATAGCAGTTCAGCGCCCAGCCGAGCTGTGCATGCTCCGGAACATGGGACTGAACGAAGATGGTGCTTTTTTGCGGATCGATGCCGCACGCCAGGTAAAGTGCCAGCGTGTCCAGCGTCGCTTTACGCAGCGCTTGCGGATCCTGGCGCACGGTAATCGCGTGCTGGTCAACGATGCAGTAGATACAGTGATAGTCGTCCTGCATGTTCACCCATTGACGCAGCGCACCCATATAGTTGCCAATGGTTAATTCACCTGAGGGCTGTGCGCCACTAAAGACGATGGGCTTAGTCATTTTTCATTTCCTGATTTTCACTGTGCGAAAGCCCGAGTGCGGGCAGTAAATCTTTAAAGTGATCAAACACGTAATCCGGCTCACTGGCGGTAATCGCTTCACCGTAGTTATAACCGTAGGTCAGACCAACCGAAGCGCTACCTGCCGCCTTAGCGGCCAGGATGTCATTGCGCGAATCACCCACGAAGAGCAACTCATGAGGTTGAATATTGAGCTTTTTGCACACCAGAAGCAACGGTTCCGGGTGCGGCTTTTTGTTCACCACATCATCGCCGCCGACCACAAACGTGAAGTATTGCGCAATGCCCAGCGCTTCCAGCAGCGGTGCCACAAACGGCGTCGGCTTATTGGTCACCAGCGCCAACGGCAAACCTTTGGCATGCAGCGCGGCCAGCGTTTGTGCCACGTCCGGGAACAGAAAACTGCCCTCTTCCACGGTCTCTTCGTAATAACGGTTGAACAGCTTACGCAGCATGCGTATCTGCTCTTCTTGTGGAATGTCGTTACCCACGTCCGGCTTGCCTTGCGCCGCGCGCTGGCTGCTGCGTTCCTGACGAGCCCAGTTAAACGCGCGCTCCATCAGCACATCTGCGCCGTTACCAATCCAGGTTACTACGCGCGCTTCGCCCGCCTGCGGCAATTCAAGTGCATACAGCGCACTATCCACAGCGGCGGTCAGACCCGGCGCGCTATCCACCAGCGTGCCGTCGAGATCGAAAGCAATCCCCTGAATCGACTGCATTTTATTCATGACTTACCTTTGCCAGTTCACTACGCATTTCATCAATAACCTGTTTGTAATCGGGTTTATCGAAAATCGCCGAACCCGCGACAAACATATCCGCGCCCGCTGCGGCGATGTCGCCGATGTTGCTCACCTTAACACCGCCGTCGACTTCGAGGCGGATATCAAAGCCTGAAGCATCAATGCGGCGACGCACTTCACGCAGCTTATCCAGCGTGTGCGGAATAAAAGACTGGCCGCCAAAACCGGGGTTTACCGACATCAGCAGGATCACGTCCAGTTTATCCATCACATGATCCAGGTAGCTGAGCGGTGTTGCCGGGTTAAATACCAGCCCCGCTTTACAGCCGTGTTCTTTGATGAGCTGCAGCGAGCGATCGACGTGTTCGGACGCTTCAGGATGAAAGGTGATAATGCTTGCGCCAGCGGCGGCGAAGTCGGGAATTAGGCGATCAACCGGTTTCACCATCAGGTGAACATCAATAGGGGCAGTGATGCCATAATTGCGCAGCGCTTTGAGCACCATCGGGCCAATGGTCAAATTCGGCACGTAATGGTTATCCATCACATCGAAATGCACCACATCACCACCCGCAGCCAGGACGGCGGCGGTATCTTCGCCCAGGCGAGCAAAATCAGCCGACAGAATCGAGGGGGCAATCAAATACTGTTTCATCCGCATCTCCTTGAGAAAGTAGGGTTCGGCAGGCAGCGCGGTGAATGCGAATTATCGCGGAGCCGGGCGATAGAGTGCCAGCAGCTCATCCACCTTTTTACGTGTACCACCGTTACTGCTGATACTGCGCCGCACTTTTACCACGTGCAATTTTGCCTGACTGTACCACTCGCGCGTTAACAGCGTGTCGTGGTTGGAAATCAATACCGGGATCCGGTTTTGCACCAGGCTTTCGGCAATCGCCGCCAAATGCGCCTGCTGCTCAAGACTGAAACTGTTGGTGTGATACGCCGTAAAATTGGCCGTCGCCGACAGCGGGGCGTAAGGTGGATCGCAGTAGACCACGGAATTCTGGTCAGCGCGGGCCATGCTATCGGCGTAAGATTCACAATAAAAAAAGGCATTCTGCGCTTTCTCGGCGAAGTGGTACAACTCCGCTTCCGGGAAATAGGGTTTCTTATAACGACCAAACGGCACGTTGAATTCACCGCGCAGATTATAGCGGCACAGGCCATTGTAGCCATGCCGATTGAGGTATAAAAACAGCAGCGCACGCCGGAAAGGTTCCTGGCACTGGTTAAATTCTGCGCGCAGTTGGTAATAAACCACAGACTGGTTCGTCTCAGGAACGAACAGCGTCCGCGCCTGGCGCACATACTCGTCAGGCTGGTCTTTAACGATGTTATAGAGGCTAATCAAGTCGCTGTTGATATCAGCGAGGATATAGCGGGAGAACGACGTGTTGAGAAACACCGAACCCGCGCCGACGAACGGCTCGATAAGGCATTCACCCTGTGGCAGATGCCTTCCGATATCGTCCAGCAGGGGGTATTTTCCCCCTGCCCATTTCAAAAAAGCGCGATTCTTTTTCATGCTGACTGATTACTTACACTCTCTCCGGCTGTGGAGAAAGCTCCGACAGCATCCTGCGCTTTATACATTACTTCAGATCGGCCTGAACCTGGTGTATCGGTTTGGCCCAGGGATTTTTCGCCTGAACATCCGCAGGTAACGCCGCGACAGCGCGTTTCGCATCGTCTTTTGATGCATACACACCGCTCACCAGCACGTACCAGGGTTGACCATTACGTGTGGTTTGGTACACCACGAAGTTTTTCAGGTTCTCTTTCTTCGCCCACGCATTGAGGTTGTTGGAGTTCGAAGAACTGCTCAACTGTAATGTGTAGTGGTTACCTGGCGCAGATTTCAACGCTCCAACATTCCCTGTGGAGGCCGTAGCGCTTGCCGCAGGTGCAGCGCTGGCTGCTGGTGCAGTCACGGCTTTTGGCTGTGTTTGCACGGGTGACGACGTTACCGCAGGCGCTTTTACCGGTGCGGTAGCAGCGGTTTCAGTACGTTTCGGCGGCTGAGCGACAGCTTTGGATTCAGCTTTCGGTTCCGCTTTCATCACTGGTTCTTTAGCAACCGCCTTCGGCTCGATAACCATCTGCTTGCGTTCGGTACGCGGCGTAGCAGTATGGTTTTCAGCTGCAGCAGATTGTTGCTGACGCGCAGCAGCGCCGTTGCCGTTACGTACCGGCGCAACCGTTGCAGGCTCGGTTGGCAGCGTCGAATTTACCGCGCTATCCAACTGAGACTGGTTCTGTGGCTGCGTGAGTGCGTTGTTCAGATCGCCCTGCACTTCAACACGCTGCTGACCCGCAGGCGCGGCTGGTGCTTCAGCTTGTGATGGCGTAGAGGAAATGGGCGGCAGCGCGACATCCTGCGGTGCAGGCGCGTTGCCAGAAGTTTGTTGCTGAGCAGGTGCTGGCTGTGCGCCATTCGCCTGATCTGCAGCACCGGTATTGCTGGCATTGTTATTGCCTGTGGAGAGATCGATATTTTTCTCCGCCGGGGCGTTTTGTTCATTGCTCGTTGCGGGTGCGGGGGATTTCAGCGCAGAACCAATACCGATGATTAACAGAAGCAGAACCAGGATGCCGACGCCCATCATCACATACTGACGGGAAGCGGGTTTCACGGCTGCCGCTTTCTTACGCCTACGCGGACGGCGCTCTTCGCGCTCCTCGTCAAACGCCTCTTCATCTTCTTCATAGCTCTCTTCTTCACGCTCATCGCGCGCACGGCGGCTGCGAGACGGGCGGCGTTCGTCCGCATCTACATCAACATCATCAAAGTTGATCTGCGGCTCATCGACACGCTCGGAAGATTGGCGAGAACGACCAGTACGACGATCGCTGGGATCGGGTTTCAGCTCGTCTTCTGGTTTGAATTCATCCATTTAACACCCCACACAAAGGCGTATGCCACATCATGCATCTCGCCCGAAGTTAAACGCCACGCAGTGCGTGACCAGACCTTTCTAATAGTTACGCCTGCTGGCAATCAGCAATAGCGCCAAGTACTACGTCGTGCGACACTCCGCCGCGAACTTCACTCTTCCCTATGGCCAACGGGAGCACTAAACGCATCTCTCCCGCCAACACTTTTTTATCGCGCATCATATGCGGTAGGTAAGCCTGCGCAGACATCTCCTGCGGGCCCTGTACCGGCAAACCTGCGCGTCTCAACAGCGCCTTAATACGCTGCGTGTCTGCTTTGCTGAACTGACCAAGACGTTCCGATGCATGCGCCGCCATTACCATACCTGCCGCGACAGCTTCACCGTGCAACCAGTTACCGTAGCCCATTTCCGCTTCAATAGCGTGACCAAAGGTATGCCCCAGATTCAGTAAAGCACGTAAGCCTGTTTCCCGCTCATCGGCGGCAACAACTTCCGCTTTCAGCTCACAACAACGGCGAATACAGTACGCCATCGCCGGGCCATCAAGGCGCAGCAACGCATCCATATTCTGTTCCAGCCAGTTAAAAAACTCGCCGTCGAGAATAATGCCGTATTTGATCACTTCCGCGAGGCCAGAGGACAATTCACGGGCAGGAAGCGTAGCCAGACAATCAAGATCGACAACCACCGATGCAGGCTGATAAAACGCGCCGATCATGTTTTTACCGAGGGGATGATTCACCGCTGTTTTGCCGCCAACAGAGGAGTCAACCTGAGAAAGAAGCGTGGTCGGCACTTGAATAAAGCGCACGCCGCGCTGATAGCTGGCTGCCGCAAAGCCGGTCAAATCACCCACCACACCACCACCGAGCGCGACCAGTGTGGTATCGCGCCCATGGGGTTTTTGCAACAACGCGGTGAAGACCGTGTCCATCACCGCAAGGCTTTTGTACTGCTCGCCATCGGGCAAAATCACGCTATCCACTTTCACGCCAGCCTGTTCAAGAACATGGCGGACTTTATCAAGATAGAGCGGAGCCAGTGTTTCATTGGTGACCAGCATAACCTGATCACCAGACTTCAGGGGCGAGAAGGAAGCTGGATCGTTAAACAAACCAGCCGCGATGGTGATAGGGTAACTACGTTCCCCGAGAGTGACTGTGATCCTCTCCATGACGCGACATCCACCTTAGTTGCTTAAACCCGCAGGCGTGTAATTTAGCCAGAATTAGTTGCTTTCCAGCATATGAATAATCTGGTTTGCCACCACTTTTGCACTCTGATCGTCAGTGCGAATGGTCACGTCGGCAATCTCTTCATACAACGGATTACGTTCGTCGGCCAACGCTTCCAATACTTCGCGCGGCGGCGTTTCCACCTGCAAAAGCGGGCGTTTTTTGTCACGTTGAGTGCGAGCTAATTGCTTTTCGATAGTGGTCTCCAGATAAACCACTACGCCACGGGCGGAGAGACGATTACGGGTCTCGCGAGACTTCACAGAGCCACCGCCGGTCGCCAGTACGATACCCTGTTTTTCCGTCAGCTCATTGATGATTTTTTCTTCGCGATCGCGGAAGCCTTCTTCACCTTCAACATCGAAGACCCAGCCCACATCAGCTCCGGTTCGTTTCTCAATCTCTTGATCAGAATCGTAAAATTCCATATTGAGTTGTTGAGCTAACTGACGCCCAATAGTGCTTTTGCCGGCACCCATAGGCCCAACCAGAAAGATATTGCGTTTCTCTGCCATTTTTTCGGTACTACTAAGACTATTCGTTGATGATAAACCCGCTTCGCAAATAATCGGCGTAGCAGGACATGAACTGAAACCTCATATGCGATAGTGCGAGAGTCAGATCGAAAATTATCTCAGTACTCCGGCTTGTTTGGCAACTGAATAAACACGCAATCCTTCATGCTGCTCATTGTTCGACGGAGACCACTGACGCTCAAATCGGTACTCCTTGTAAGCTAAATCATGTCTCACGTCAAACACCTGGACCAAGTTCCATTGAAAAAGGGGGAGTTACGGCAGATTTAATGTACCGCTGCCAACCTGGGCGTAATAAACACGACCAGCTCGCGACGCTCATTATCTTTACCGTCCTGGCGAAATAACCTGCCGATGCCTGGAATCGAGCCTAACCCTGGAACCTGCGCACTGTCGGCAGAGTTCTTTTGTGAAAAGATCCCGCCAAGTGCCAGCGTATCGCCACTTTTTACTTCGACCTGCGTTTCAATCTCCTGCTTGTCAATCGCCATCGCCTCACCCCCTGCTTGCTGTAGCACCTGGCCCGGCATATTTTGGCTAATGCGCAGCTTCAGCCTTACACGGTTATCGGGCAGCACCGTCGGTGTGACTTCCATCCCCAGCACCGCCTCTTTAAATTCCACCGCCGTGCTACCGCTATCGCCGCTGGCAACTTGATAAGGTATTTCGCTCCCCTGCTTGATACTCGCGGGCTGGCGGTGAGATGCCAACAGGCGCGGACTGGCGATGATTTCAAGTTGTTGTTTCTGCTCAAGGGCCGATAACTCCAGTTCCAGCAATCGGGCATTGATACTGCCGATATTAAAGCTGACGCGCGTACTGGCATCCGAAACCGACAGATCTGCAGAAACTCCGTTCAGTTGCCCACGCGCAGCGGGCTTATCCTGCGCCAGCCCCCATTTCACTCCCAGTTCGCGCAGGCTTTTTTCATTGATGGTGACGATATAAGCCGCCAGCTCTACCTGTTCGACCGGTAAATCCATCTGTGCGACCCATTTTTCCAGTGCGGCAAGCCCTTCTTTATTATCACGGACCAGTAGCCGGTTAAGCCGTGCATCAACCGTCATTGCCCCTTGTGGGCTGAGCAGTTTTTCCCCGGCTTTTGCCAGCTCCACCGCGTCGGCATAACGCAACACAAAACTGCGTGTTTGCAAGGGTGTGTTCTGTTTGCGCTGGCGTTGAACGGCCTCCTGCTCCGCCTGCTTTTGCTGCCGCCATGCCGTGGTATGGACCTGCCAGATGTTATCCTGCTGGTTTAACGTTAATCCGGCACTAGCGGCAACGGTTTGTAACGCCTGCTGCCAGGGAACATCTTTGAGATTCAGCGACACCGTGCCGCTGACCTCAGGTGAAATCACCATGTTCTGCTTCTCCAGCGCAACCAGCGCCTGTAATACCTGGGTGACAGGCACGTCGTCGACGGTCATTGTGACGACACGTGATGTCTGCGCGCCGGCAAGCGGCAGGCTAAAGAGCATCGCGCTCGCTATCCATTTTCGCATGTTGAGTTCCTTCTCGTTGCCAGCGCCATTGCGCTGGAGTGCACTCTTCGCCAATCTCAATCAGCATTTCATCCTGGTGGATAGCGACAACGCGCCATCCGGTGGGCAGCGTTTCGCCAGCAATCAGGCGATACCAGCGCCCGGTGTCATCGCGCAGGATCCCTATTGGTTGATCGCCTGTCACCGCGCCGTGAAAATGCCAATTGCCGAGCTGCGCGGTTTGGCATGTATCTGGCGGTGGCAGGAAAGGATCGCGCATGCCGCTAAGTAGCAGGCAGAGCAGCCCGGCCAATAACAGACGTTTAGTTCGCATTGTCCTGCTCCACTCGCAACGTAAAATTCAGCGCGCCCTCACCGGTCATTAAGGAAAACGCAGGAACCTGCATGCCACGCTCCGTGAGCAGTGGAAACGTCTCAACCACGCCTTTCCAGCCGGTTTCAAGCACTAACTCTCCACCACCCTGAGCAGGCTGCCAGCGCGCAAGCTGGCGCCCTTGTGACTGAAAATCCAGCGGACTAAATACCCGAAGCTCCGGCAAGGTCAATGATTCTGACGGCGTTACCAGCGCGTGTAACTTTTGCCACTGCGTGCGCAGCGCCGTGCGTTGTTGCTGTTGTTGAGTAACCAGCCACATCTGTGCCTCTTTTACCGGGCATATCACCAGCCACCATAAAAGAGCCAGCGCGCAAAGCGAGGAGAGTACCCAACACAGCACCCGCGTTCGTAACGACAAAGCAAACCAAATATCAAGGGTGAGCAACATCATCACGCTCCCTGTTCAGTTGGTAGTGGAATTGCCAGCGCCCCTGAGCATCACGCTCCACCGTGCCTGCGGGTTGTAGCTGAAAACCTGCCGTTTTCTGCAACCTTTGCTCAAGCTCGCTTAATGCGTGGAAGGAACTGGCCATGCCTGAAACGTCAAGCTGGTTTTGCTGCCAACGCAGGGTGGTAAACCAGGCGTTGGGTGGCAAATTCTCCGCCAGTGTAAGCAAGGTCTGTCGCCACGCCAGGGTACGCTGGCGCCGTAATAGCTGCGCCTGTGCCTGCTGCCAACGCTGGCGTCGAAGCTGCAACGGCTGTTCGGCGGCATGCAACCCTGCGAGTAAGGCAGCATCGGATTGTTGCCACAACGTGGTCAGACGCAGGTCAACCGCAGCGGATGCCCGCCATACTGCGCCGACTAGCGCTATCATCAACGCTGTCGCGATAAGAATCGCGGCCCAAAGACGTATGCAACGCAACCGTTTTTGACGCCGCCAGGGGAGAAAATTCACGACGGGCTGCATCAGTATCCCCTGGCAACAGCCAGTCCCAGCGCTATCGCAAAGCGTTCCCCGACTTCGGGTAAAGGCGGTTGGCGCGAAGGAACAGCGCTCCAGCAGTCAAATCCTCCGGGCATTTCACCACACAGTGCTATTTCGTCAGCGGGTAGCCCAAGTACAGCGGCAAGTTGAGCCGCATTTTCGGCTTCTTCCCGCGCTCGCCGTCCCCAACTCTCTCTGGTGGCCCATAACCACTGGCGTTCATCGCACCACGCAAGACAGCGAGCCGGTGACGTAAGCCAGGGTAACAATGGCTGCAGCGCACTGGCATCTGGCGTAATAGAGGAAAGATGAAGGGATAATGTCTGTGCTATCTCCAGCAGTGCCGCCACATCTTTATTTTGCGCAGCAGTCACGCCGTAAGCTTTGCCTGGCTCATCTTCGGTGAAGTCGAAACAGAGATCGTTTTCCGCCATATCCAGCTCACGCGCCATTGCCTGTGAAACCCAGTTGGTCAAAGTGGGTTCGCGCAGTTTGATTGCCGGTCGCGGCAACTTTTTTTGCAGGGTTTGCCCGGCGGGGAATGCCATGCGTACGCAATGACGCTGCGGTAGCGATTGCCGCCATGGTCGCAATGCGACGAGCAATGCGTCCGGCGCTTTGATCCTCCCCTGCTCCACTACGCCGGGGGATAGTGGAAGATGCCACCAACGGCGCAGCGCCTGGCCGCGACGCCCGGCGGCAAGGGCGACAATGAAGATGCCATCTTGTTGAATATGCAAACCAATTTGCCAGTGCCTGAATGCCATAAATCCCGATCTCCTTATCGTCTCGCTGGATGACGCTATATCAATGCATCAGGCTTGCCTTTATACTACCGCGCGGTTGTTTATAAACTGCCCAAATGACTCTAAATGGGAAATCTCCAGTGAAGTTCGTAAAGTATTTATTCATCCTTGCAGTATGTTGCATTCTGCTGGGAGCAGGCTCGATTTACGGTCTGTACAAATATATTGAGCCACAGTTACCTGACGTCGCCACACTGAAAGATGTGCGACTACAAATTCCAATGCAGGTCTACAGCGCTGACGGCGAATTGATCGCGCAATATGGCGAAAAACGCCGTATTCCGCTGACGCTGAATCAAATCCCGCCTGAGATGGTTAAAGCGTTTATCGCCACGGAAGATAGCCGTTTTTATGAACATCACGGTGTCGATCCGGTGGGGATTTTCCGCGCAGCCAGCGTGGCGATGTTTTCCGGGCGCGCGTCGCAGGGCGCAAGTACGATTACCCAACAGCTGGCACGTAACTTTTTCTTAAGCCCGGAACGCACGCTGATGCGTAAGCTTAAAGAGGTATTCCTGGCGATCCGCATTGAACAGTTGCTGACCAAAGATGAGATCCTTGAGCTTTATCTCAACAAGATCTACCTCGGTTACCGCGCGTATGGCGTGGGTGCCGCCGCGCAGGTTTACTTTGGGAAAACGGTCGATCAGTTAACGTTGAGCGAAATGGCGGTGATTGCCGGTCTGCCAAAAGCACCGTCAACGTTTAACCCGCTCTATTCACTCGATCGCGCCACCGCGCGCCGTAATGTTGTGCTGGCGCGTATGGAGAGTGAAGGCTACATCACCGAGCAGCAGTATGATCAAGCGCGCGGCGAAGCTATCGATGCCAATTACCATGCGCCAGAAATCGCTTTTTCCGCACCTTACCTTTCCGAAATGGTGCGCCAGGATTTGGTCAATCGCTATGGTGATAAAGCCTACGAAGATGGCTACCGCGTTTACACCACCATCACCCGCAAAGTGCAGCAGGCTGCGCAGGCCGCCGTGCGTAATAACGTGATGGATTACGACATGCGCCACGGTTATCGCGGCCCGTCGAATGTGTTGTGGAAAGTGGGCGAAGCGGCGTGGGACAGTAAAAAAATCACCGACTCGTTGAAAACGCTACCGACTTATGGCCCGCTCTCTCCGGCAGTCGTGACCAGCGCCAATCCGCAGGAAGCAACGGCGATGATGTCTGATGGCACATCGGTTTCTTTGCGCATGGAAGGCATGCGCTGGGCGCGTCCGTATCGTTCTGATACGCAGCAAGGCGCGACGCCGCGCAAAGTCACTGACGTGGTGCAGGCCGGGCAGCAAATTTGGGTTCGCCAGGTCGATGACGCCTGGTGGCTGGCGCAGGTGCCAGATGTTAACTCTGCGCTGGTTTCCATCAACCCGCGTAACGGCGCAGTATTGGCGCTGGTTGGCGGTTTCGATTTTAACCAGAGCAAGTTTAACCGTGCGACGCAGGCGCTGCGTCAGGTGGGCTCTAACATCAAGCCATTCCTTTACACCGCGGCAATGGATAAAGGCCTGACACTGGCGAGCATCCTGAATGATGCGCCAATTTCCCGCTGGGATGCAGGCGCAGGATCCGACTGGCGACCCAAAAACTCGCCGGACGAGTATGCCGGTCCGATTCGTTTACGCCAGGGGTTGGGGCAGTCGAAAAACGTAGTGATGGTACGTGCAATGCGCGCGATGGGAGTCGATTACGCGGCGGAATATCTGCAACGTTTTGGCTTCCCGGCGCAAAACATTGTTCATACCGAATCGCTGGCGCTGGGCTCTGCTTCCTTTACGCCAATGCAGGTTGCCCGTGGCTATTCGGTCATGGCAAACGGTGGCTTCCTGATCGATCCGTATTTCATTACTAAAATCGAAAACGATCAGGGCAATGTGCTGTTTGAAGTCCGTCCAAAAGTCGCCTGTGCCGATTGTGATATTCCGGTGATTTACGGCGATACGCCGAAGTCGAATGTGCTGGAAAACAAAGACATGGAAAACGTTGCCACCTCACAAGAGCAGCAGAACGCGGCAGTACCGCAGCCACAGCTTGAGCAAGCCAACCAGGCGCTGGTGCAAAGAAGCGGCGCCGAAGAGTACGCACCGCATGTTATTAGCACCCCGCTGTCGTTTTTGATCAAAAGCGCACTCAACACTAACGTCTTTGGCGAACCAGGCTGGCAGGGTACTGGCTGGCGTGCAGGTCGTGATCTCAAACGTAATGATATTGGCGGAAAAACCGGGACCACGAACAGCTCGAAAGATGCCTGGTTCTCGGGGTATGGCCCAGGAGTAGTAACCTCCGTTTGGATCGGCTTTGACGATCATCGCAGAGATTTGGGGCGTACTAGCGCGTCCGGCGCGATTAAAGATCAGATATCCGGCTACGAAGGCGGCGCGAAAAGCGCGCAACCCGCCTGGGATGCGTACATGAAAGTTGTGCTGGAAGGGGTTCCTGAAGAGCCATTAACGCCGCCGCCAGGCGTGGTGACGGTGAATATCGACCGCAGCACCGGCCAACTGGCGAACGGGGGTAGCAGCCGCCAGGAGTACTTTATCGAAGGGACGCAGCCAACCCAGCAAGCGGTTCATGAAGTGGGCACGACGTTAATGGATAACGGCGAATCTCACGAACTGTTTTAAATCTTTGCCGGACTTATCCCGGCCGACAGGCAGCAAAAAGGGCGCGAATGCGCCCTTTTCATTTATTATTTTGTGCGTTCAGAGACGCCCCTGCCCTTTTAGCCATTCGCGAACCAAAAACAGCGCGCTGACATTGCGGGCTTCGTTGAAATCGGGATCTTCTAACAGATCCATCAAGTGCTTCAGCGGCCAGCGTACCTGCGGTAGCGGCTCGGGTTCATCACCCGGCAACGACTCTGGATAGAGATCTTCTGCCACGACGATATTCATTTTGCTGGAGAAATAAGAGGGCGCCATACTGAGTTTTTTCAGAAAAGTAAGCTCTTTTGCGCCAAATCCGACTTCTTCTTTTAGTTCACGGTTCGCCGCTTCGTATATACTCTCACCTGGATCGATAAGACCCTTGGAAAATCCCAGTTCGTAGGATTCAGTGCCAACCGCATATTCACGGATCAGGATCAGATGATCGTCAACAATTGGCACAATCATCACGGCTTCGTGCAGAGAAGGGCGCATACGTTCGTAAACACGGCGCACGCCGTTACTGAATTCCAGATCCACACTTTCGACGTTAAAAAGTCGTGAAGACGCGACCGTTTCTACGTTAAGAATGGTGGGTTTTTGCAATGATTCGCTCATTATTATCGGTCTTTGCAGAGAAACTTTCGTTATTGTGCGACACTACGCACTGTTTGGGCAATGTACTTTGCCGCTAATTTACATTCTTGCAACCTCTTCGAAATCAATTCCCAATTTAACCAAAAAGTCAATAGCTTGAAATAAAACTAAGAATTTGCTGATATTCCCGCTAGGGTGGTTTTGCTATTCTCTTTGACATTGGTATGCGCTTAAAAATACTCAAGTTAATTGCTTGCTTAAACGGCCGACCACATTAGATAGTTACGGGAAGGGTGCAACTGACTACACCTGTTAGAAAAAGTAAGATGGGGAAAGCATGAGCACCATTTTGATTTTTTTCGCTGCTATGCTGGCCTGCGCATTCCTCGCCGGATGGATTTTCAGGTTCAGGTCGCAACGTCGGTATCGACTGCCGTATTTACAGGCTTTCACCGGCGCGACTACCCGCAAATTAACACCTGAAGAGCGTGAAACGGCGGAACGCTACCTGGAAGCGCTCTCCCGTACGCAAAACAATCTCGCCCCTACCGGCGCGACTGCTGCCCCTGTTTCCATCAGCCTTAATGCATATAGCAACACGGTGCTGTATGTCACGCACTCCATCACCCGCTATGGCATCACCACTGACGCCCCGAATAAATGGCGCTACTACCTTGATTCCGTCGAAGTCCATTTGCCCCCTTCCTGGGAGCAGTACATTACTGACGAGAACAATGTCGAAGTGATCCGCACCGACTCAATGCCGCTGGTTATCTCGCTCAATGGACACACGCTCAGCGAATATATGCATGAAGAGCGCGGAGGCGAACTTGAGCGCGTATCATCGAGCCAATCCGCGATCCGCGGTGAAGAGAGTGAGCAAATTGAGCTGCTGAATATTCGCCGGGAAACGTCGGAAGAGTACGCATTAAGCCGCCCGGACGGCATGCGCGAAGCGCTGCTGATCTCGGTCTCGTTTCTGCTGTTTTTCTTCTGTCTGGCCTCGCCCGACGTCTTTATCCCATGGCTGGCGGGTGGCGGCGTGCTGCTGCTTGCCGCCGGGCTTTGGGGGTTATATGCGCCCCCGGCTAAAAACACGCTGCGGGAGATTCATTGTCTGCGTGGCACGCCAAAGCGCTGGGGGCTGTTCGGTGAAAATAATCAGGAGCAAATGAATAATATCTCGTTAGGTATTATCGACCTGATTTATCCGCGTCACTGGCAGCCCTTCGTAACACAGGATCTGGGCCAACAAACCGATATTGATATCTATCTCGACCGCCACGTTGTGCGCCAGGGGCGTTTTCTCTCCCTGCACGATGAAGTGAAAAATTTCCCGCTGCAACACTGGGTGCGCAGCGCGGTTATTTCCATCGGTTCACTGGTGGTGCTGGCGATGTTGTTGATTTGGATGCCACTGGATATGCCGATCAAATTTACCGTGTCGTGGATTAAAGGCGCGCAGACCGTTGAAGCCAGTAGCGTGAATCAGCTCGAAGCCGCCGGGTTGCGGATTGGTGACACGCTGCGCATCAGCGGCACCGGCATGTGTAATATCCACATGCAAAGTAACTGGACCTCGCGCCAGACGTCACCGTTTACGCCGTTCGACTGCTCGCAAATTATCTGGAACAACGCCCCGCCACTGCCGTTGCCAGAATCCGATATTGTGAACAAAGCCACCGCGCTTGCTCAGGCGGTCAGCCGCCAGCTTCATCCCACTACCGAAGATGATTCCCGCGTGAGCCCGGTGCTGCGCTCAGCCATTCAGAAGTCCGGCATGGTGTTGCTGGATGACTTTGCCGATATCGTACTGAAAACCCAAGATTTGTGTGCCGCCGAAGATGAGTGCCTGCGCTTGAAAAACGCGCTGGTCAACCTCGGCAACAGTAAAGACTGGGAGACACTGACCAAACGCGCCAGCGACGGGAAACTCACCGGCGTGAACGTATTGCTGCGTCCGGTAAGCGCCGAGTCGCTGGATAATTTGGTCACCACCTCTACCGCGCCGTTCATTATGCGGGAAACCACCCGTGCGGCGCAGGCGCTGAACAGTCCGGCACCGGGCGGTTTTCTGATTAGCAGCGAAGAAGGCAGCGAGCTGGTTGATCAGCCCTGGCCGCCGATTGCACTGTATGACTATCCGGCGCAGGAACAATGGAATGAATTCCAGCGGCTGGCGCAAATGCTGATGCAAACGCCGTTTCGCGCGGAAGGGATCATTACCAATATCTATACTGATGCAAACGGCACCAAGCACATCAGCCTGCATCGCATGCCGGATGCCAGCGGCCTGTGGCGTTATGCGGGAACCACACTTCTGCTGGTCGCGATGGTGATTTGCAGCCTCTACAACGGTGTGCTGGCGCTGCGCCGTTACCAGCGCAATCGCACACGTATCGAAGAGATTCAACAGTATTACGCCAGCTGTCTGAACCCCCAGTTTCTGCCCACCCAGGATAGCCTCAGCGGCTAACGATCTGTCGTGCGAGCTGTGTTAACCTGTCGCACGTTTTCTTCTGGCTGGAGTTTTTAATGCACCTTGATATCGCATGGCAGGACGTTGATACCGTTCTGCTGGATATGGACGGCACACTTCTCGATCTCGCGTTTGATAACTTCTTTTGGCAAAAACTGGTGCCGGAAACCTTTGGCGTCAAGCAAGGCTTAACGCCGGAAGAAGCGCAGAACGTTCTCCGCCAGGAATATCACGCTGTGCAGCATACGCTAAACTGGTACTGTCTGGATTACTGGAGCGAACGCCTGGGCCTGGATATTTGCGCCATGACCACCCAGCAAGGGCCGCGCGCGGTGCTGCGTGAAGATACGGTGCCGTTTCTGAATGCGCTACAAAAAAGCGGTAAACGCCGCATTTTACTGACCAATGCACACCCGCATAATCTGGCGGTCAAACTTAAGCACACAGGCCTTGCATCGCACCTTGATTTATTACTTTCCACCCATACATTTGGTTATCCGAAAGAGGATCAGCGTCTGTGGCAAGCTGTCGCGCATGAAACTGGGCTCAATCCTGAACGGACGCTGTTTATCGATGACAGCGAACCGATTCTTGATGCAGCGGCGAAATTCGGCATCCGCTACTGCCTGGGCGTCACCAACCCGGATTCCGGGCTGGCGGAAAAATGTTATCAGCGCCATCCAGGCACCAATGACTACCGTGGCCTGATCCCTTCACTTCTCAAGGAGATGTGATGAAACAGCAGCCTGCGCAAGAAGTTCGTCTTGATAAGTGGCTGTGGGCCGCGCGTTTTTATAAAACCCGCGCCCTTGCTCGCGAAATGGTTGACGGCGGCAAAGTGCATTACAACGGGCAGCGTAGCAAACCGAGTAAAATCGTCGAGCTGAACGCCACGCTCACGCTACGTCAGGGAAATGATGAGCGAACCGTCATCATCAAAGGCATTACGGAGCAGCGCCGCCCGGCAAATGAAGCTGTCGAGCTGTATGAAGAGACGACAGAAAGCATTGAGAAACGCGAAAAAGTGGCGCTGGCCCGCAAACTTAATGCGCTCACCATGCCCCATCCCGATCGCCGCCCGGATAAGAAAGAACGTCGCGATCTCATAAAATTTAAATTAGGTGATAGCGAATAACGCTCACCCGCAAGAGAGATAATCATGGCCATTCAAGACCAATTACACCGCTATCTTTTTGAAAACTACGCTGTTCGCGGCGAGCTGGTGACCGTTTCCCATACCTGGAAACAGATCCTCGAAAACCACAACTATCCACTGCCGGTAAAAACGGTGCTCGGCGAGTTGCTGGTCGCTACCAGCCTGCTGACCGCGACGCTGAAATTTGCCGGTGATATTACCGTACAGTTGCAGGGTGATGGCCCGATGAGCCTGGCGGTTATCAACGGTAACAATCGCCAGCAAATGCGCGGTGTGGCGCGTGTTCAGGGCGATGTACCGGAAAACGCGGATCTGAAAACGCTGGTGGGCAACGGCTATTTAGTTATCACCATTACGCCTGAAGAGGGCGAGCGTTATCAGGGTGTTGTTGGTCTTGAGGGCGATACGCTGGCGGCATGCCTGGAAGATTACTTCCTGCGTTCAGAACAGCTGCCGACACGTTTGTTTATCCGCACCGACGAGGTTGATGGCCAGCCCGCAGCGGGCGGCATGCTGCTGCAGGTATTGCCAGCGCAGGAAACGCAGGCTGAAGATTTTGAGCATCTGGCTGTGCTGACAGAAACCATTAAAGCGGAAGAGTTGCTGACGCTGGCGGCGGAAGATGTGCTGTGGCGTTTGTATCACGAAGAAGAAGTCACGCTGTATGATCCACAAAATGTGGAATTCAAATGCACTTGCTCTCGTGAACGCTGCGCGGGTGCGCTGAAGACGCTGCCGGACGAAGAAGTGGATAGCATCCTCGCGGAAGAGGGCGAAATCGATATGCACTGCGACTATTGCGGTAGCCACTATCTGTTTAACGCGATGGATATTGCCGAGATCCGCAACAACGCTTCTCCTGCCGATCCGCAGGTGCACTAAACGACCTTCCTCACGCCGCCTGCGGGCGGCGTTTTTGCATGACTCGTCACGTTTCCGCTAAAATCCCCAATGAAAGTGTTACGTAACTTACTTTCATGAAAGCGATTACAGTCACAAAGCCGCGGTTAAAAATGTCGTCTTACGCCATTTTTGGAACATTTACCCCATAAATGAGGCTATTTTTGCCATAATCCGTCTCGTTACGTGACCACAATCACAGTGTTTTCCGTCAGTCTGGGTTTGTCGAGTTAGGTAAATCTATGAGCCTCGTCCCGGTAAGCGGGTAAAAAACAACCCTACAATTTCAGGCAGTACATATTGGCTAAGGAGCAGTGACATGCGCGTTAAGAGCTTAACCCCGCAGGATCTCAAGGCTTATGGTATCAACGATGTTCAGGATGTCGTCTACAACCCCGATTACGATACGCTGTATCAGGAGGAGCTCCGTCCAGACCTGGAAGGATATGAGCGTGGTGTGCTGACGAATTCTGGTGCTGTCGCCGTCGACACCGGTATTTTTACCGGCCGTTCGCCGAAAGATAAGTATATTGTGCGTGATGACACCACCCGCGATACCGTGTGGTGGTCCGATAAAGGCAAAGGCAAGAACGACAACAAGCCGATCTCGCCTGAAATCTGGCAACATTTAAAAGGTCTGGTAACCCGGCAGCTTTCCGGAAAGCGTCTGTTTATTATTGACGCATTTTGCGGCGCAAACCCGGATACGCGCCTCTCGGTGCGTTTTATCACCGAAGTCGCCTGGCAGGCGCACTTCGTGAAGAACATGTTCATTCGTCCCACCGAAGAAGAACTGGCAAGCTTTACGCCGGACTTTATCGTGATGAATGGCGCGAAGTGCACCAACCCGCAATGGCAAGAGCAAGGTCTCAACTCGGAAAACTTTGTCGCCTTTAATCTCACCGAACGCATCCAGCTGATTGGCGGAACCTGGTACGGCGGCGAGATGAAGAAAGGTATGTTCTCGATCATGAACTACCTGCTGCCGTTACAGGGCATCGCCTCGATGCACTGTTCTGCAAACGTCGGTGAAAAAGGCGATGTTGCCGTGTTCTTCGGCCTCTCCGGCACCGGCAAAACCACCCTCTCTACCGACCCGAAACGCCGCTTAATTGGCGACGATGAACACGGCTGGGATGATGATGGCGTCTTCAACTTTGAAGGCGGTTGCTACGCCAAAACCATTCGGCTTTCGGAAGAAGCTGAACCGGATATTTTCCACGCCATTCGTCGCGATGCGTTGCTGGAAAATGTCAGCGTCCGCGACGACGGCAGCATTGATTATGATGATGCGTCGAAAACGGAAAACACCCGGGTGTCGTATCCGATTTACCATATTCAGAACATCGTAAAACCGGTCTCCAAAGCAGGCCATGCAACGAAAGTTATCTTCCTGACAGCGGATGCTTTCGGCGTACTGCCGCCGGTTTCGCGCCTGACCGCCAGCCAGACGCAGTACCATTTCCTCTCGGGTTTTACCGCTAAACTTGCCGGAACCGAACGCGGCGTCACCGAGCCGACACCGACATTCTCTGCCTGCTTTGGTGCCGCGTTTTTATCGCTGCATCCAACCCAGTACGCGGAGGTTCTGGTGAAAAGAATGCAGGCCGCCGGCGCTCAGGCGTATCTGGTCAATACCGGCTGGAACGGCACCGGTAAACGTATCTCTATCAAGGACACGCGGGCGATTATCGACGCGATTCTTAATGGCTCGCTGGACGATGCGGAAACCTTTACCCTGCCGATGTTCAACCTGGCAATCCCGACTTCGCTGCCCGGCGTGGATACGCGCATTCTCGACCCGCGCAATACCTATGCGTCCCCGGAGCAGTGGCAGGAGAAAGCCGCGCAGCTGGCTGCCTTGTTTATTGAAAACTTCGAGAAGTACACCGATACCGCTGCCGGCGCCGCGTTAGTCAGCGCCGGGCCAAAAGTGTAATTTGGCTACGCAAGAGAAACAAAACCCGCCAGATGGCGGGTTTTTTTATGCTTCTTTATTCTGCCCACTCAGTCGGGCAATCGGGATCGGCAGCCAGGCGCGAATACAGAGCCCGCCCCGCTCGCTGGTGCCCAATTCAAGGATGCCGTTATGGTTATCCACAATACGCTGCACGATCGCCAGCCCGAGGCCAGTGCCGCTGGTGCTACGCGCGCTGTCACCACGGACAAACGGCTGGAACAGATGTTCACGCTGCTCCGGTTTGATACCAGGACCGTCGTCTTCAACCTGGAACCAGGCGCGATTGTGCTCAGTGCCGCTGCTGACTTTGATCCAGCCATTGCCGTAGCGCGCCGCGTTAACCACCATATTGGCAACCGCGCGTTTAATGGAAAGCGGGTGCATCCGCACGAAAATCTCGCTCTCTTTCAATCCGGTATCGATTTCACGTTCGTAGCCACTTTCTGCGGCGATCACTTCGCCAAGCACCGCATTCAGTTCGGCCACTTCCATCGGCATCTCCTGCCCGGTACGCAGATAATCGATAAACTGCTCGATAATCGCGTTGCACTCTTCAATATCTTTATTAATAGATTCAGCGAGATAACCATCTTCTGCCGCCATCATCTCCGTCGCTAAGCGAATACGCGTGAGCGGCGTACGCAGATCGTGGCTGACGCCTGCCATCAATAATGTACGATCGTCGGCAAGTTGCTTAACCCCGGCGGCCATCTGGTTAAAGGCGCGGGTGACCGAGCGCACTTCCGACGCGCCATATTCACGCAGCGGCGGCGGAATATGCCCTTTCCCCACCTTCAGTGCGGCGTGTTCCAGGTCAACAAGTGGTCGGTTCTGAATACGGATAAACAACCAGGCACCGCCTATCGCCAGCAGCATAATCGCCAGCGTGTAGCGGAACAGCGGGGAGAAATCCCCTTGATGAATTTCGGTCAGCGGCACGCGCACCCAGATATTGGGCGACAGCCAGGTTTTCAGCCACACCACCGGCGAGCTTTTATTCACCTCAACGCGCACTTCGGTCGGGCCGCCAAGCTGCTGCGCCATTTGCTGACTTAAGAATTCATAATGCTGTGCCCAACGCAGGCCGGCGTCTTCCGCGGCCTCGTTGGAATAAAGCGAAATGCCCAGCTCGCGGTAAATCTCACGACGAAACGCCGGAGGCACCACCAGCTGCGTGCCGTCCTCCAGTTGCAGTTTATCGGTCATCAACATACGCACTTCGTACGCGAGAACCTTATTAAACTGTTGGAGGCTAGGCAGAATGGCGAAGTTCAGCACCACCAGGTAGGTCGTCACCAGGCTGGCGAACAGCAAGGTGACGATAAGTAGCAGGGTGCGGGCAAAAGAACTTCGCGGCGAGAAACGCACTCGCATCATGCTTTAGAGCCGTCCGGCACAAACACGTAGCCCAGACCCCAAACTGTCTGAATATAACGAGGGTGCGCCGGATCTTCTTCCACCATGCGGCGCAAGCGTGAGATCTGCACGTCAATAGAACGCTCCATCGCCGAGTATTCACGGCCGCGCGCCAGGTTCATCAGTTTATCGCGCGACAGCGGTTCACGCGGGTGGCTTACCAGCGCTTTTAGCACTGCGAACTCACCGCTGGTCAGCGGCATCGGCTCGTCTTCGCGGAACATTTCGCGCGTCCCGAGATTCAGCTTGAACTTACCAAACGCAATGACCGCTTCTTCCTGCGATGGCGCACCTGGCAGTTCATTCGCCTGACGGCGCAGCACAGCGCGAATACGCGCCAGCAGCTCACGCGGGTTAAACGGTTTTGGAATATAATCGTCGGCACCGATTTCCAGACCCACAATGCGGTCCACTTCTTCGCCTTTCGCCGTCACCATAATAATCGGCATCGGGTTGCTCTGGCTGCGCAAACGCCGGCAGATAGAGAGACCATCTTCGCCGGGCAGCATCAGATCCAGCACCATCAGATGGAAAGATTCACGGGTTAACAGACGATCCATCTGCTCAGCGTTAGCCACGCTGCGAACCTGGAAGCCCTGCTCGGTAAGGTAACGCTCAAGCAATGCGCGCAGGCGCATGTCGTCATCCACGACCAGAATCTTATAATTCTCTTGCATTGTTTATACTCCCAAAGGTTCCGACAATAATGTTTCCGTATTCTAGAAAAGTGCGCGTTCACGACCAGCGAAATCTGGTATACATTCTAGTCGAAATTGTTACAAAGCATATTTAACAGCAGCTTATATGCATATGTCATCACAGAAAGCATGATTAATCTGCACCTTACACTATCCCATTTGTAAAGTGTGTGCAGGCAAGAATGTCCCGGAAATAAGGCCCAAGAATGAAAACGCCCCTGATTACCCGCGAAGGTTATGAAAAACTGAAGCAGGAACTCGATTTTCTCTGGCGTCAGGAGCGCCCGGAAGTCACCAAAAAAGTCACCTGGGCGGCCAGCCTCGGCGATCGTAGCGAAAACGCCGATTACCAGTACAACAAAAAGCGTCTGCGCGAGATAGACCGCCGTGTGCGCTATCTCACCAAATGCCTGGAAAATCTTAAAATCGTTGATTACTCCCCTCAGCAGGAAGGCAAAGTCTTTTTTGGTGCATGGGTGGAAATTGAAAACGACGACGGCGACACACTGCGTTTTCGCATCGTTGGCTATGATGAAATTTTTGGTCGCAAAGATTACATCTCTATCGACTCACCCATGGCACGCGCTCTGCTCAAGAAAGAGGAAGGCGACGTGGCGGTAGTGCAAACGCCCGGCGGTGAAGCAACCTGGTACGTCAATCAAATTGAATACGTGAAATAACCCCCAGAACCGTCTGAGAAGCCCTGCGCGGCTGGCATTTTGCGATGTCAGTCCGTATAACTATCCCTTGATTTTTGTTCAGAAGATGAAATGACATGATGAATGATTCGCTCTGCCGCATTATTGCGGGTGAACTTCAGGCACGAACCGAACAGGTGGAATCCGCCGTTCGCCTGCTTGATGAAGGGAACACAGTGCCGTTTATCGCGCGCTATCGTAAAGAGGTCACCGGCGGTCTGGATGACACGCAATTGCGTCAGCTCGAAACCCGCCTTGGTTATCTGCGCGAACTGGAAGAACGCCGCCAGGCGATTCTGAAATCGATTGGTGAACAGGGCAAGCTCAGCGATGAGCTGGCAAAAGCCATTAACGGTACGCTGAGCAAAACCGAGCTTGAAGACCTCTACCTGCCGTATAAACCTAAGCGCCGCACGCGTGGGCAAATCGCCATCGAAGCCGGGCTGGAACCACTGGCAGATTCATTGTGGAATGATCCGTCGCAAGACCCTGAAACGCTGGCTGCGACATTTGTCGATGCCGATAAAGGCGTCGCCGACAGCAAAGCGGCGCTGGATGGCGCGCGCTATATCCTGATGGAACGCTTTGCGGAAGATGCCGCGCTGTTGGCGAAAGTGCGTGATTATTTGTGGAAAAATGCGCACCTGGTCGCAACAGTCGTCAGCGGGAAAGAGGACGAAGGCGCGAAATTCCGCGACTATTTCGATCATCACGAACCGATTTCGACGGTCCCTTCGCACCGCGCGCTGGCGATGTTTCGCGGGCGTAACGAAGGCGTGCTGCAACTGGCGCTGAACGCCGATCCGCAGTTTGATGAGCCGCCAAAAGAGAGCCACTGCGAGCAAATTATTATCGACCACCTCGGCCTGCGCCTGAACAACGCGCCGGCGGACAGCTGGCGTAAAGGTGTGGTGAGCTGGACATGGCGTATCAAAGTGTTGATGCACCTGGAAACGGAGCTGATGAGCACGGTGCGCGAACGCGCGGAAGACGAAGCCATCAATGTTTTCGCCCGTAACTTGCACGATCTGCTGATGGCTGCGCCTGCCGGGCTGCGCGCCACGATGGGTCTCGATCCGGGTCTGCGTACCGGGGTGAAAGTCGCGGTGGTGGACGCCACCGGCAAATTGGTCGCCACCGACACCATCTATCCGCATACCGGGCAAGCGGCAAAAGCAGCGGTAGCCGTCGCGGCGCTGTGCGAAAAACACAATGTTGAGCTGGTGGCGATTGGTAACGGCACCGCCTCGCGCGAAACAGAACGTTTCTACCTCGATGTGCAGAAACAGTTCCCGAAAGTGACCGCGCAGAAAGTGATTGTCAGCGAAGCGGGCGCATCGGTTTATTCCGCCTCTGAACTGGCGGCGCTCGAATTCCCGGATTTGGATGTTTCACTGCGCGGCGCGGTCTCAATCGCCCGTCGTTTGCAGGATCCGCTGGCGGAGCTGGTGAAAATCGATCCGAAATCTATCGGAGTCGGCCAGTACCAGCACGATGTCAGCCAGACGCAACTGGCGCGCAAACTGGATGCCGTCGTCGAGGATTGTGTAAACGCCGTCGGCGTTGATCTGAATACCGCCTCTGTGCCGCTGCTGACGCGTGTTGCCGGTTTAACCCGCATAATGGCGCAGAATATTGTCTCCTGGCGCGATGAAAACGGTCAGTTCCTGAACCGCCAGCAGTTGCTGAAAGTTAGCCGCCTGGGGCCAAAAGCCTTTGAGCAGTGCGCGGGCTTCCTGCGTATTAACCATGGCGACAACCCGCTGGACGCTTCTACGGTTCACCCGGAAACCTACCCGGTGGTTGAACGTATTCTGGCGGCAACCGAGCAGTCATTGCGCGATCTGATGGGCAACAGCGCGGAACTGCGCAAACTGAAAGCCAGTGATTTTACCGATGCGCAGTTCGGTGTACCGACGGTTACCGACATCATCAAAGAGCTGGAAAAACCGGGGCGCGACCCGCGTCCGGAGTTTAAAACAGCGACCTTTGCCGAAGGCGTGGAAACGATGAATGACCTGCTGCCGGGCATGGTGCTCGAAGGCGCGGTAACCAACGTGACTAACTTTGGCGCTTTCGTTGATATCGGTGTGCATCAGGATGGTCTGGTGCATATCTCATCGCTGGCGGATAAGTTCGTCGAAGATCCGCATACCGTGGTGAAAGCGGGCGATATCGTGAAGGTCAAAGTGCTGGAAGTGGATTTACCGCGCAAGCGAATCGCGTTGACCATGCGTCTGGACGAGCAGCCAGGCGACACCAACACCCGTCGTGGCAACGGCAACAGCAGTAACCGCGATAACGGAAATCGTAATGCGGCGCGCCCGGCAAAAGCGCCACGTGGCCGCGACAGCCAGCCGAGCGGCAACAGTGCAATGATGGATGCACTCGCCGCAGCAATGGGTAAAAAACGTTAATCTTTCCCCCTCCCTTCACCGGGAGGGGCATTTTCTTCATTTACGTTCGAAAAAGTCCAAATTAATCCTGCCAAATGATGAGCGAAATGCAATTAACTCGTTATTTCGCCTATCATTTAATATTCAAAATTATTAACCAATCATACCTAAATTTTATTTTTACTTTTGGTCTTTGCATTATTTTCTTTGCACGACGCATATTACAAATATTCAACAATCATTAACTTTATAAAATAAAGATTATCTTTTTAACCTGGCGGTCATATTTTTTCGTTTTACGCAGAGAATAGACAACCCAACAAAATTTTGAGCTACGTCAAAAGAGAATCAAATTATCAATTCTGCCCCCGGCAAACGCATTTTTATGATTGATGATAAAAACTATTCTCATTATCATTGGGTCAGTAGATTGTTTCTCCACTCCTTCGATGATGAACAGTGCGCCAGACGGCGCGTGATAACTCTTGGCTCGCAGCGAAAATAAGTAGGCTCTATGCAATTCTCTCCAGACAGTGCGTGGAAAATCACCGGTTTCTCTCAAGAAATAAGCCCGGCCTGGCGGCAGAAACTCCTGTCATTAGGGATGTTGCCCGGCTCCTCTTTTAATGTGGTACGCGTCGCGCCGCTGGGCGATCCTATTCATATTGAAACCCGCCGCGTTAATTTAGTGTTACGGAAGAAAGATCTCGCATTCCTCGAACTGGAAGCGGTTTCTCGTTAATCAGCCAGTCGTTATAAGAGCGGTAAGTAAAAATGAAAAAATTGACCATTGGCTTAATTGGTAACCCTAATTCTGGCAAGACAACGTTATTTAATCAGCTAACCGGCGCGCGTCAGCGTGTGGGAAACTGGTCCGGCGTAACCGTTGAGCGCAAAGAGGGCCAATTCAACACCACCGACAACCACGTTACGCTGGTCGATCTTCCTGGAACCTATTCGCTCACCACCATTTCCGCGCAAACCTCGCTGGATGAGCAGATCGCCTGCCACTACATTTTAAGCGGTGATGCCGATCTGGTGATTAATGTTGTCGATGCATCGAATCTTGAGCGCAACCTCTATCTGACGTTACAACTGCTGGAGCTTGGCGTACCGTGCATTATTGCGCTCAACATGCTGGATATTGCGGAAAAACAGAAAGTCCGCATTGATATCGATGGCCTTGCCGCGCGCCTGGGTTGTCCGGTGATCCCGCTGGTTTCCACTCGCGGTCGCGGGATTGAAGCGTTGAAAATGGCTGTCGACCGTCATCAACACAACGACAACGTTGAGCTGGTGCATTACGCCCAACCCCTCTCCCGCGAAGCAGACGCGCTGGCGCAGCAAATGACCGACGATGTGCCGTTGCAGCAGCGTCGCTGGATGGGCCTGCAAATGCTGGAAGGCGATATCTACAGCCGCGCCAACTCTGGCGTAAGCGAACAGCAACTGGATGCCTCACTCGCGCGCCTGGGAACGGAAATGGACGACCCCGCTCTGCATATTGCAGATGCACGTTACCAGTCGATTGCGGCGATTTGCGATACCGTCAGCAACACGCTGACTGCCGAGCCAAGCCAGTTCACCGCCGCAGTTGACCGCATCATCATTAACCGCTTTTTGGGTTTGCCGATCTTTTTGTTCGTCATGTACCTGATGTTTCTGTTTGCCATCAACATCGGCGGCGCATTCCAGCCCATTTTCGATGCGGGCTCGGTAGCCATATTTATTCATGGTATTCAGTGGCTGGGTTATACCCTGCACTTCCCGGAATGGCTGACCGTATTCCTGGCACAAGGCATTGGCGGCGGTGTAAACACCGTGCTGCCGCTGGTGCCGCAGCTCGGCATGATGTACCTGTTTATGTCCTTCCTTGAAGATTCCGGTTACATGGCACGCGCCGCGTTTGTAATGGATCGTCTGATGCAATCGCTGGGGCTGCCGGGCAAATCTTTCGTACCGCTGATTGTCGGTTTCGGCTGCAACGTACCGTCGGTGATGGGCGCGCGAACGTTAGACGCGCCGCGTGAACGTCTGATAACCATTATGATGGCGCCCTTTATGTCCTGCGGCGCGCGTCTGGCCATTTTCGCTGTTTTCGCTGCTGCCTTTTTCGGCCAGCAGGGAGCGCTCACCGTCTTCTCGCTGTATGTGATCGGTATCGTGATGGCGATCCTTACCGGCCTAGTGCTGAAACATACACTGTTGCGCGGTGAAGCATCGCCGTTTGTGATGGAACTGCCGGTGTACCACGTTCCGCATCTGAAAAGCCTGTTGCTGCAAACCTGGCAGCGCCTGAAAGGTTTTGTCATCCGCGCGGGTAAAGTGATTATCATCGTCAGCATTTTCCTCAGTGCGATGAACAGTTTTTCGCTGGATGGCCGCACCGTACACAAAATTGATGAATCCGCGCTGGCTTCTGTCAGTCGCGTATTTACTCCGCTGCTGGAGCCGATTGGTGTGCATGGCGATCACTGGCAAGCCACAGTGGGTCTTGTCACTGGCGCAATGGCGAAAGAGGTGGTCGTCGGTACGCTGAACTCGCTTTACACCGCGGAAAATATTGAGCATGAAGCCTTTAACCCAGCAGAATTTAGCCTGACGGATGAACTGATTGCCGCCCTGGAAGACACGGCGAAAAGCGTAAAAGAAACGTTCAGCCTGAGCGTGCTGGCGAACCCAATCGAAGCCAGCAAAGGCGATGGTGAAATGGCGACCGGCACCATGGGCGTGATGAGCGAAAAATTTGGCAGCGCGGCAGCCGCGTACAGCTACCTGATTTTTGTACTGCTTTACGTACCGTGCATCACCGCGATGGGTGCTATCGCCCGTGAATCCAGCCGTGGCTGGATGGGTTTCTCGGTACTGTGGGGGCTGAATATCGCCTACTCACTCGCCACACTCTTTTACCAAACAGCGACCTTCAGCGATCATCAGGTCTATAGTCTGACCTGCATTCTGGCGGTTCTTCTGTTTAACGTGGTGGTGATTAGCGCGCTTCGCCGCGCCAGAAGCCGGGTGGATGTCAATCTGCTGGCCACGCGCAAAACCGCCGCCAGCTGCTGCGACAGCCCGGCGGGCGATTGTCACTAAGGAGCAACAAAATGGCGTCGTTAATTGAAGTGCGCGACTTGTTGGCGTTGCAAGGCCGAATGGAGGCTCAGCAACTGAGCGCCGCATTACACACGCCGCGTGCAATGATCGACGCCATGCTCGATCGTATGGAAGCCATGGGCAAAGTGGTGCGTATTCAGGAAGAGGCTACCGGTTGTTTAACCGGTAGCTGCAAACAGTGCCCGGAAGGGAAAAGCGCCTGTTCCCGCGAATGGTGGGCGCTGCGTTAAACGAGCCTGGCTTTCAGCGCCAGCAACGCATCGCAGAATTCATCAGGGTGTGAAACAAACGGCGCATGTGCCGCTTTCGGGAAGATCAACGACTCGCTCTGCGGCCACATATCATCCAATAACGGGACGATTTTACGTGGCACCAACCCGTCAAGGCGGCCATACATACGCAAAAATGGCAGCGTCAGTCCACCAAGCGCTTCGCGTAAATCCACCGTTTTTAAAATCTCCAGCCCACCATTCAGTACTTCCGTTGGTGGCATCGGAAGCGACAGCACCGCATTTTTAAGCTGGCGAGCATCCTGCCTTGCGGTTTCGGTGCCGAGCGTCTGCAATGCCAGGAAACGCTCAACGGTACGCTGAAAATCCTCACTCAATTGCTGCTGGAAACCGGCCAGCACCGCTGGCTTGATACCTGCCCAATCCCCCTGCGCGCTAAAACAGGGCGATGAGGCAACCGTAACCAGCGCGCTGACGCGTTCGGGTGATTGCAACGCAATCTGGCTCGCCACCAAACCGCCCAGGCTCCAGCCCAGCCAAATTGCCTGCTGGGGCGCGTGAGATAACACAATTTCTGCCATCTGCGGCAGCGCCAGTGCGCCAAACCCTTCGCTTCTGCCATAGCCCGGCAAATCCACTAAATGCAGCGTAAATTGCGAACTCAGTTCCGGCGTAATGCAATCCCAGACCTGAGCATTCAGCCCCCATCCGTGCAGCAGCACAAGATGACAATTTCCCTCGCCTTTGGTTTGCCACCAGATGTTCTTCATCAGCTATCGTTCTCTTCTTTCACACAAGGAGGTGGCACATGCTAACAGTGCCGGGCTTATGCTGGCTATGTGGAATGCCATTGATGCTGAGCCAGTGGGGAATCTGTTCAAGCTGCACGCGCGTCATGAAAGTGCGCGAAAAAGTTTGCCCTTTGTGCGGTTTACCTGCCGCTCGCGACGACATGCTCTGCGGGCGCTGTCTGCAAAAACC
Source organism: Kosakonia sp. YIM B13571 (assembly GCF_042788095.1). Classification (NCBI taxonomy): domain Bacteria; kingdom Pseudomonadati; phylum Pseudomonadota; class Gammaproteobacteria; order Enterobacterales; family Enterobacteriaceae; genus Kosakonia; species Kosakonia sp. YIM B13571. The sequence continues at coordinate 69,276 of NZ_JBHZPL010000004.1, forward strand.
ACCGCCCTGGCAGCGGCTGATTGCCGTCAGCCGTTACGCGCCACCGCTTAGCCCGCTGGTGCAGCAGTTTAAATTTTTGCCTCGCCCGGAAATTGCCCGCGCGCTGGCACGTCTGCTGCTGTTAGCCGTGTTAAACGCGCGCCGCAGCGGGAACTGGCAGAGGCCGGATCTGATCCTCAGCGTACCGCTGCATGCACGTCGCCAGTGGCGCAGAGGGTTTAATCAAAGTGATCTGCTGTGCCGGGCGCTGACGCATTGGTTGCAATGCCCATACGCTTCCGTCGCGCTGCGCCGGGTGCGGGCAACGCCTGTTCAGCACCAACTCAACGCCCGTTTGCGCAAACAGAACCTGAAAAATGCCTTTCATCTTGAATTGCCGGTCGCTGGTCTCCATATCGTCGTGGTGGATGATGTCGTCACAACTGGCAGCACCGTTGCGGAAATCACCCGGCTGCTTTTACGCAGCGGCGCAGCAACTGTTCAGGTCTGGTGCCTGTGTCGAACCTTGTAGACCCTCGATGATGGGCGTATTATAACCAAGTAAAATAGTCAACTATTAGGCCATTGCTATGATCCGTATTTCCGACGCTGCCCAAGCGCACTTTGTCAAACTGTTGGCAAATCAGGAAGAAGGGACACAAATCCGCGTATTTGTGATTAACCCAGGCACGCCAAACGCTGAGTGCGGCGTCTCGTATTGCCCGCCGGACGCGGTTGAAGCCACCGACACCGCGCTGAAGTTTGAACAACTGGTTGCCTATGTCGATGAGCTGAGCGCGCCGTATCTGGAAGATGCGGAAATCGATTTTGTCACCGACCAGTTGGGTTCCCAGCTGACGCTGAAAGCGCCGAACGCCAAAATGCGTAAAGTATCCGACGACGCACCGCTGATGGAGCGCGTGGAGTATTTGCTGCAGTCACAAATCAACCCGCAACTGGCTGGTCACGGCGGTCGTGTTTCGCTGATGGAGATCACCGATGAAGGTTACGCCATCCTGCAGTTTGGCGGCGGCTGTAACGGTTGCTCCATGGTCGACGTCACGCTGAAAGAGGGTATCGAAAAGCAGCTGCTGACCGAGTTCCCGGAGCTGAAAGGCGTGCGCGATCTGACCGAGCACCAGCGCGGCGAGCACTCTTACTACTAAGCCTGCTTTCTGCTGTAGATTGCCCGGCGGCGTTCTGCTTGCCGGGTCTACAAAGTTACTCCTTGTGTTACCCGTATCTCCCTGCCCCTATTTCCCTTTTCCCTGGTGTTTAGTTTCCCGGCGTTAATATGACGCATGTCTCAGATCTTACATTTAGATCGCCAGAGTGATTCTCTTTTTATAGATGTTACCCGTATCATTCCTGTCAGCACCGACAACTTAAAAAACATCCGACTACAATTTTTAGCAATGGATGTCAGCCGCAACGGTGCCGCAGCTCGCTCTTTCCTCTTTCGGGAATTTTCAGCGGCTGCCAGAAACACTGACGTTACCCATAACAAATTAAAGGCCAGGTAAATCATGCCATTAGTCATTGTCGCTATCGGTGTTGCTCTCTTACTCCTGTTAATGATCCGCTTCAAACTGAACGGATTTATCGCTCTGATCCTCGTGGCGCTCGCCGTGGGGATGATGCAGGGCATGCCGCTCGATGCCGTTATTAAATCCATTAAAAATGGTGTCGGCGGTACGCTGGGCAGCCTTGCGCTGATCATGGGCTTTGGTGCCATGCTCGGCAAAATGCTGGCGGACTGCGGCGGTGCACAGCGCATTGCCACAACGCTTATTGAAAAGTTTGGTCGCCAATACATTCAATGGGCAGTAGTGCTGACCGGTTTTACCGTCGGTTTCGCGCTGTTCTATGAAGTTGGTTTCGTACTGCTGCTGCCGCTGGTATTCACCATCGCGGCGTCCGCGCGTATTCCGCTGCTGTATGTCGGTGTGCCGATGGCGGCAGCGCTGTCAGTGACGCACGGCTTCCTGCCTCCGCACCCTGGTCCAACGGCGATTGCGACCATTTTCCATGCTGATATGGGCAAAACGCTGCTCTACGGTACGCTGCTCGGTATCCCAACCGTGATCCTGGCTGGCCCGGTCTATGCACGTTTCCTGAAAAGCATTGATAAACCGATCCCGGAAGGTCTCTACAACGCGAAAACCTTCACTGAAGAAGAGATGCCGGGCTTTGGCGTCAGCGTCTGGACGTCACTGGTACCGGTAGTTCTGATGGCGCTGCGTGCGGTAGCAGAAATGCTGCTGCCGAAAGGCCACGCGCTGCTGCCTTACGCAGAGTTCTTCGGCGACCCGGTCATGGCCACCATGATTGCGGTGCTGATTGCCGTCTTCACTTTCGGTCTGAACCGTGGCCGTTCGATGGACGACATCAACGAAACGCTGACCAGCTCCATCAAAATCATCGCCATGATGCTGCTGATCATCGGCGGTGGCGGTGCGTTCAAACAGGTTCTGGTTGATAGCGGCGTAGATAAATACATCGCCTCAATGATGCATTCCACCAATCTCTCCCCGCTGTTTATGGCGTGGTCAATTGCCGCAGTGCTGCGTATTGCGCTGGGTTCCGCGACCGTTGCGGCAATCACCGCCGGTGGCATTGCGGCGCCGCTGATTGCCACCACAGGTGTGAGCCCGGAATTGATGGTGATTGCGGTCGGTTCCGGTAGCGTGATTTTCTCTCACGTTAACGATCCGGGTTTCTGGCTGTTCAAAGAGTATTTCAACCTGACCATCGGCGAGACCATGCGCTCCTGGTCGGCGCTGGAAACCATCATTTCCGTTTGCGGTCTGGTTGGCTGCCTGCTGTTGGGCATGGTGGTTTAATTCAGTCGCTGCACGTGAAAAGGCCCGGATAACCGGGCCTTTTTTTATTTCCGTTTTGCCGCCGTTTTGCGACGTCGGGCGAGATCTTTTAATAACTTATTGACCTTTTCATCGGCAAACATCGCCTCCAGCGACACCGCCAGCTTCCGCCGCCAGTTTTTATACTGATAGCTGGTGCCTGGAATATTTACCGGCCCGGCCATATCCAGCCAGTCTTCCGGTTGCAGCCCCAACAGCGCGCTGTTGCTGTCGGCGATATAACGCTGCATTCCACGATTGAGCACCGATGTCATTGGTGTACGTGAGGCTTTATGTCCGGCGCGCTGCGGCAAACAGCCGTACTGATGAAGCGCATCGAGCAGCCCCTGTTTCGCCAGTTCGCGATCCTGATACAAGCCGCGTAAAACAACCTCATCAGGATAAAGTCCCAACGTTTTACCGAGCGTCAAATCGACGCTTTCCCAGTAGCCGCGCAGCGTAGGGAGATCATGCGTTGTCGCCACCGCCATTGACTGTTGCGGATACGACTGCGGTGCGCGGAATGTTTTTTCATGATCGTTTTCGAAGTAGAGCACTTTGTAAGAGTAAACGCCGCTGCTGCGCAGTTTACCGACGATCTCCACCGGTACGGTCCCCAGATCTTCACCAATCACCATGCACTGATGACGCTGGCTTTCCAGCGCGAGAATCGCGAGCAAGTCATCGACTGGGTACTGCACATACGCGCCGTGATCCGCCGTTTCACCGTACGGGATCCACCACAGACGCAGCATCGACATCACATGATCAATACGCAGCGCACCGCAATTTTCCATGTTGGCACGCAGCAGATCGATAAATGGCGCATAAGCACGAGCGTGGATCACATGAGGATCCATCGGCGGTAGGCCCCAGTTTTGCCCCAGCGGGCCCAGAATATCTGGCGGCGCACCGACGGATGCCTTCAGGCAATACAGCTCGCGATCGCACCAGGTTTCTGCGCCACCTTCCGCAACACCCACCGCCAGGTCGCGGTACAGACCAATCGGCATCGCGTACCCCTGGCTGGTTTGCCAGCAATCGGCGAACTGGGTGTAAGCCAGCCATTGCAGCCACAGGTAGAAATTCACCTCATCCACATGCTCTTTGCAGAACGCTTTCACCTTTGGGCTATGCGTGTTCTGGAATCCTTCCGGCCACACCGGCCAGCCCCAGCGCAGCGCATCTTCCTTCACCTGATTGGCATGAATGGCATCGAACGCTGCTTGCCAGTAAAGGCTTTCACCTTCCTGCTGCACAAAGCGCTGAAACGCCACAACCTGCTCATCGCTCTCCGCGCGCTGGCGGAAGCGCAGCCACGCCATGCGCAACGCCTCCAGTTTCAGCGCTGTAACGGTGGCGTAATCCACCCACTGTGCATCACGGGCGGCTTGCAGCGTTTCGCGCGTCGTGGACAGGTTCCACCAGGCCTGCGCCTCTTCGCTGTCGCGGAAATCCGCCACCGCATTGACATCGATATAGATAACATTCAACCAGCGGCGCGATGACGGGCTGTACGGGCTGGCGCTCTCCGGGTTCGCCGGATAGAGCGCATGAATCGGGTTGAGCCCGATAAACGCGCCGCCGCGGCTAGCAACCTCGCCGAGCATCTTTTTCAGATCGCCGAAATCGCCAATCCCCCAGTTACTCTCAGAACGCAGGGTGTAGAGCTGCACACATGCGCCCCATAGTTTCTTACCGTCGAGCAGCGCCTGAGGTTCATAACAACGCGCCGGCGCGATAATCACCCGGCACTGCCAATGCTGATTTTTCTGCGTCACAGTTAGCGTGTGATAACCCAGCGGCAGACCAGTGGGCAGTGGCAAATTAGCACCACCGCGCGCGTCGCCCTGGTATTGCTTGCCCGTTTCCGTGGTGAGTTGCCATTGGAAATCACCTTTACCGACAACCGGCAGCACCTTTTTCTTGCCATGGATAAACACTTGCACCACTGGCACTGGTGGCGCGCTGACCGCCACCGCAGGCGCTGGATGCATTGCATCCAGCAAGCGCTGCTTGGTTTGTACGGTAATGGATTGCGGTTTACCGTGCGCATTGATGTAGTTTGGGCTGATCCCCGCCGCCAGCGCGGCCTGTTCCAGACGTTTACTCTCCATCGCCCTTCCTTAGCGTTTAGCCTGCCAGATACGGGTTTGATAATCGCGAATCGAACGGTCGGAGCTAAACATTCCGCAACGCGCAGTATTCAGGATCGCGGCGCGCGTCCAGGCTTCCTGGTCGCGGTAGAGCACATCGACACGTTTTTGCGCGGCCACGTAATCAGCGAAATCCGCCAGCACCAGATACGGGTCGCCGCCCTGTTTGCCGATACTGTGCAGCATCTGGTCGAATGCGTGTTTATCGCCATCGCTGTATTTACCGCTTTCCAGCTCTTTCAGCACCGCATCCAGAAGCTTGTCTTTTTTGCGCCACTTCAGCGGGTCGTAACCTTTCGCTTTCAGCGCCTTCACCTGCTCAACGGTGTTACCGAAGATAAAGATATTCTCCTCGCCCACCTGCTCGGCAATCTCGACGTTGGCACCGTCCAGCGTACCGACAGTCAACGCACCGTTCAGTGCCAGCTTCATGTTTCCGGTACCGGACGCCTCTTTACCGGCCGTGGAGATCTGCTCGGAAACATCCGCCGCCGGAATCAATTTTTCCGCCGCCGAGACACAGTAATCCGGCAGGAAGACAACCTTCAGTTTGTCGCCAATGCTGGCGTCGTGATTAATCACTTCCGCCACTTTATTGATGGCAAAGATGATGTTTTTCGCCAAGTAGTAACCCGGCGCGGCTTTCGCGCCAAACAGGAACACGCGCGGCACGCGGTCGGCTTGCGGGTTTTCGCGGATCTCTTTATACAGCGCGATGATATGCAGCAAACCAAGATGCTGGCGTTTGTACTCGTGCAAGCGCTTGATTTGAATATCGAACAGCGCCTGCGGGTTAATGTCTATGCCGGTACGCGCTTTCACAAACGCTGCCAGTTGCTGTTTGTTGTGCTGCTTAATCTCGCGGTACTGTTTGCGAAACGCCGCATCGTCGGCGTATTTCTCCAGGTTAATCAACTGGTCGAGATCGTTGGCCCACTCTTTTTTCAGCGTCTTATCAAGCAGCGCAGCCAGTTGCGGGTTGCACTGTTTGATCCAGCGGCGTGGGGTGATGCCATTGGTGACGTTATGGAATTTGCCCGGCCACAGTTGGTGGTATTCCGGGAACAGGTCTTTCACCACCAGATCCGAGTGCAGCGCCGCAACACCGTTGACCGCAAAACCGCCGACCACGCACAGGTTCGCCATGCGCACCTGTTTGTGATGCACGACCGCCAGCTTCGCCCACACCGCTTTGTCGCCCGGCCAGGTTTGCTCGACCAGCACTTTAAATTTGTCGTTAATCTGCTTAATGATTTGCATATGGCGCGGCAGCAGCGCTTTCACCAGCGTTTCGTCCCAGCACTCCAGCGCTTCAGGCATTAACGTATGGTTGGTATAGGCGAAAGTGCGGCTGGTGATCGCCCACGCATCATCCCAGCTCAGTTGATGTTCATCGAGCAATACCCGCAGCAGCTCAGGAATGGCGATGGTCGGATGCGTATCGTTCAGTTGAATAACTTCATAGTCCGGCAGTTGCGCCAACTTGCGCCCCGCAAGATGATGGCGGCGCAGAATATCGGCTATCGAACAGGCACACTGGAAATATTGCTGCATCAGACGCAGCTTTTTGCCCGCCTGATGGTTGTCATTCGGGTAGAGCACTTTGGTGAGCTTTTCCGCATCAATACCGGTTTGTTCGGCACGCAGAAAATCGCCATCGTTAAATTTGGTAAGGTTAAACGGGTGCGCGTGCGTCGCCTGCCACAGGCGCAGTGGCTGTGTTACGCCATTGCGATAGCCGATGACTGGCAGATCCCAGGCTTCACCAATCAACGTAAAAGCGGGTTGCCAGTGCCCTTCTTTGCTGACTTTACCGCCAATCCCAACTTGCACGTCCAGTTGTTCGTTATGGCTAAACCATGGGTAGCTGCGGCGGTGCCAGTCGTCCGGCGCTTCGTGTTGTTGCCCGTCAACAAAAGACTGGCGGAACAAACCGTATTGATAGTTCAGACCGTAACCGGTGGCCGACTGACCAACGGTGGCCATCGAATCGAGGAAGCAAGCCGCCAGGCGTCCTAAACCGCCGTTGCCGAGCGCCGGATCGATCTCCTCTTCCAGCAGGTCGGTCAAATTAATGTTGTGGTGTTGCAGCACCTCGCCGACACCCTGATACCAGCCCAAATTCAACAAATTGTTGCCGGTCAGGCGACCAATCAAAAACTCCATGGAGATATAGTTGACGTGACGCTGCTTTTTCGCCGCTTTGGGTGCGGGCTGCGCCGCCAACAATTCCGCCAGCGCACCGCTGACCGCTTGCCACCATTGATGGGTTGTCATGTCATTCGCGGCCTGAACCCCAAAACGCTGCCACTGGCGCGTAAGAGCCGTTTCAAATTCCGCTTTATTAAACGTTGGCTTTGACATAAAGAATCCGGGTCCTGTAATGAAGTAGATCGACGTTTGCGATAGTGTGCCTGGCTCAACAGGTGACTTCCTCATCCTGCCAGGGATTAGCCGGGGAGGAGTGGCGGGGATGAGCGAAAAGTGTGATCGCCGCCACCTAAAGGTAGCGTCTTTTTTGAACATTATTCAATCAAAAAAGCAGCAACAAAGCATGAGAAATTCATCCTGCTTGCAGGAAAAATGAAATGACGTTTCGGAGAGAATAAGTATTGCTGACCAGTGAAAATTTGGCGAAATAATATTTCGGTGAATGGAATTGTTCGTTTTTTGCTATTTGTGCGTTTATGTCAGCCAATGTCTTAATATTTCTAATAAAGACCTTATAGTTGCCGATTGTATTACGAATCCTTGCCGCCGTAGCCCGCCAGTCCTGCTTCCTCGCCTTTTGCCATTATTGTGCTTTATTTATTCGCGACATAAATAGAAATGTGACATGGTGCAAATTCACAATCGCCAGATTCGGACATAACTTGCAATATTTCTTCATCTGGCCGACCTTATTACTATTAATTACGAAGCGCAAAAAAAATCGCCCCCTCCGTTTTTTCGCACAGTGAAGTGATAACTATGTTGATTCCGTCCAAATTAAGTCGCCCGGTTCGTCTCGACCACACGGTGGTTCGGGAACGGCTGCTGGCTAAACTTTCCGGCGCCAACAATTATCGGCTTGCGCTGGTAACCAGCCCTGCGGGTTACGGCAAAACCACGCTCATTTCACAGTGGGCAGCAGGTAAGAACGACGTTGGCTGGTACTCGCTGGATGAAGGAGACAACCAGCAAGAACGATTTGCCAGCTATTTTATTGCCGCCGTTCAGCAGGCGACGGGCGGGCACTGCGTCAGCAGTGAAATGATGGCGCAAAAGCGCCAGTACGCCAGCCTGCCGTCGCTCTTTTCACAGCTATTTATTGAGCTGACCGAATGGCAGCGCCCGTTGTATCTGGTGATCGATGATTACCATCTCGTCACCAACCCGGTGATCCACGATGCGATGCGCTTTTTCTTACGCCATCAGCCAGAAAACCTGACGCTGATTGTGCTGTCGCGCAACTTGCCGCAGTTAGGCATCGCTAATTTACGTGTGCGCGAGCAGTTACTGGAAATTGGCAGCCACCAGCTTGCCTTTACCCACCAGGAAGCCAAACAGTTCTTCGACTGTCGCCTGACCTCCCCTATTGAAGCGGCAGAGAGCAGCCGCCTGTGTGACGACGTAGCCGGTTGGGCAACAGCACTCCAGCTTATCGCGCTTTCCGCCCGGCAAAACCACAGCGCTCCACATCAGTCTGCGCGTCGCCTGGCGGGCATTAACGCCACCCATTTATCGGATTATCTGGTTGATGAAGTGCTGGATAATGTCGATGTCGATACCCGTCATTTCCTGCTCAAAAGCGCGCTGCTGCGTTCTATGAACGACGCGCTGATTGTGCGCGTGACCGGCGAAGAGAACGGACAGATGCGGCTGGAAGAGATTGAGCGCCAGGGCCTGTTCCTGCAACGGATGGACGATTCCGGCGAATGGTTTAGCTACCACCCGCTGTTTGGCAGCTTCCTGCGCCAGCGTTGCCAGTGGGAACTGGCGACAGAATTACCGGATATTCACCGCGCGGCAGCGGAGAGTTGGATGGCGCAAGGCTTCCCGAGCGAGGCCATTCACCATGCGCTGGCGGCGGGCGATGGCATTATGCTGCGCGATATTCTGCTGCATCACGCCTGGGGGCTCTTTAACCACAGCGAGCTGAGCGTGCTGGAAGAGTCGCTAAAAGCGCTGCCGTGGGAAAGCCTGCTGGAAAACCCTCGCCTGGTGCTGCTGCAAGCCTGGCTGATGCAAAGCCAGCACCGCTACAGTGAAGTGAATACCCTTTTGGCGCGCGCTGAACAGGAGATGACCACGCAAATGGACGCCTCGCTGCACGGTGATTTCAATGCCTTGCGCGCGCAGGTGGCTATCAACGATGGTGACCCGGTGGAAGCCGAACGGCTGGCGATGGTGGCGCTTGAAGAGTTGCCGCTGGCAAATTACTACAGCCGCATAGTGGCCACCTCGGTCCACGGCGAAGTGCTGCACTGCAAAGGCGAGCTGACCAATTCGCTGTCGGTCATGCAGCAAACCGAGCAGATGGCGCGTCGCCATGATGTCTGGCACTACGCGTTGTGGAGCCTTATTCAGCAAAGCGAAATTCTGTTCGCCCAGGGCTTCCTGCAAGCCGCCTGGGAGATGCAAGAGAAGGCGTTCTCGCTTATCCGTGAACAGCATCTTGAACAGCTGCCGATGCATGAATTTTTGCTGCGCATCCGCGCGCAACTGTTGTGGGCGTGGGCAAGGCTGGACGAGTCCGAAGCAGCGGCGCGCCAGGGTATGGAGGTGCTTTCCGCTCTGCAACCGCAGCAACAATTGCAGTGTCTGGCGTTGCTGGTGCAAAACTCGCTGGCGCGCGGCGATCTGGATAATGCCCGCAGCCACCTGCACCGGCTGGAAAATTTACTCGGCAATGGTCAATACCATAGCGACTGGGTATCAAACGCCGACAAAGTGCGGGTGATCTACTGGCAAATGACCGGCGATAAAAAAGCGGCCGCCCAGTGGCTGCGCCAGACGCCTAAACCTGAATTTGCCAATAACCATTTTCTGCAAAGCCAGTGGCGTAATATTGCCCGCGCGCAGATTCTGCTCGGTGATTTCGACCCGGCGGAGATGGTGCTTGAAGAGTTAAACGAAAATGCCCGCAGCCTGCGACTGATGAGCGATATCAACCGCAACCTGCTGCTGTTGAACCAGCTTTACTGGCAGGCGGGACGTAAAAATGACGCGCAGCGGGTGTTGCTTGAGGCATTGCAACTGGCTAACCGCACCGGGTTTATCAGCCACTTCGTGATTGAAGGTGAAGCAATGGCGCAGCAATTGCGTCAGTTAATTCAGCTTAATACGCTGCCGGAACTGGATCAGCATCGCGCCCAGCGTATTTTGCGCGATATCAATCAGCATCACCGTCACAAGTTCGCGCATTTTGATGAGAACTTTGTCGAACGGCTGCTAACTCACCCTGAAGTACCGGAATTGATCCGCACCAGCCCGCTGACCCAGCGCGAGTGGCAGGTGCTGGGGCTGATTTATTCTGGCTACAGCAATGAACAGATTGCGGGCGAGCTGGCCGTCGCGGCGACGACCATTAAAACCCATATCCGCAATCTCTATCAGAAGCTCGGCGTCGCCCATCGCCAGGATGCGGTTCAGCATGCGCAGCAGCTTTTGAAGATAATGGGTTACGGGGTGTAAAAACCGCCGAAAGGCGGTTTAACACAACTCCAGTTGCACGTTGTTGCTGGTAATCACCTGCACCACGCTTGCAGGTGGCATTGTATCGGTGTAAACCGCGTCCACCATGCTGATACTGCCCATATTGACCATCGCGTTACGACCAAACTTCGAGTGATCCACCACCAGCATCACATGGCGCGAGTTTTCAATGATCGCCCGTTTGGTACGTACTTCATGGTAATCAAACTCCAGTAATGAGCCATCCGCATCAATGCCGCTAATGCCGAGGATGCCGAAATCGAGGCGGAATTGAGAGATAAAATCGAGCGTCGCCTCGCCCACAATGCCGCCGTCCCGACTGCGAAGCTCGCCGCCCGCCAGAATCACCCGAAAGTCGTCTTTTTTCATTAATGTATTGGCGACGTTCAGGTTGTTGGTGACGATGCGTAAATCACTGTGGTTGAGCAGCGCATGAGCGACCGCTTCCGGCGTGGTGCCAATATCAATAAAGAGCGTGGCGCCGTTGGGAATTTGTTCTGCCACTTTGCGGGCAATACGTTCTTTTTCCGCCGTTTGTGTCGCTTTGCGATCGTGCCAGGAGGTGTTTTCCGAGCTTGATGGCAACGCCGCACCACCGTGATGACGCAAAATTTTATTCTGATCCGCCAGATCGTTCAGATCGCGGCGAATCGTTTGTGGACTAACGGAAAATTGCTCGACTAACTCTTCGGTACTGACGTATCCCTGCTGTTTAACCAGTTCAATAATTGCGTCATGACGCTGTGTTTGTTTCATGAATTGTCCCTGGATAATTATGTTCGTTTTCGCACATTTCTTGTGTCGACCAGCGCCATCGCCAGCCCAATCACCATCCCCGCCGTGTGTGCGCCGTTAGCAATCGCGAAGCCGGTCAAACCGAACCACTCCGCTATCATCAGCACCACCGTGAAGATAAACAATCCGTTAGGTAACGCAATCTGCGATTCCGGGTCGCGTATACCGCGCAGCCAGGCATAGCCAATTAGCGCGTAAACCACGCCGGATAAGCCGCCAAACCACGGGCCGGTAAGCTGGTGCTGCACAAAACCGCTCAATAAGGCGCTAATGAGGGTAATGACCACCAATTTTCCGGTGCCCAGCCGTTTTTCAACCATGCCGCCAAGATACCACCACCAGAAAAGGTTGAAGATGATGTGCACCAGCGAAAAGTGCATTATCGCATGGGTAAAGTAGCGCCAGACTTCAAACTGCACGCTTGCATCCCACGGCCAGGCAAGCCACATCATTACCGTTTGATCGCCGATGATGTTCATCATCACAAACACAACAATGCACAGCGCCGACATCAGCAGCGTTAATGGCCCGCCACGCTCACGCAGCGCCGCCCGCAAGGGAAAGCGGCGATAGTGCAAGCCACTATCGATTTGGCCGGATTGCCAGCTCGCCGCCAGGTAACGCGGGTCGCCAGGGTTTTCCATAAAACGCGCCAGTTCGCTGCGTACGCGTTCTGCCTGGCTTTCATCTGCCAGCCAGACATCGCTTTGCTGATGGTGTTGAAGAGTGAGGATCACACCCTGGGTCTGCATATAGTCCACAAACGCCTGGGCGACGCGAGGGTTGGAAAAAGAGGTAATCATCAACATGGCAGGCGTCGTTTAGTCCCTACAAAAAAAGACAGTATACCGAAGACGAGCGTAATGCCTACAGCGCACCGTGCATCACTTCTGACGGAAAGTGCCGATGCCAGGCGTCGAAACCGCCGTCCACGCTGTAGACCTGATCGTAGCCCTGCTGCAACAGATATTGCGCAGCGCCTTTACTGCTGTTGCCGTGATAGCACATCACCATCACCGGCGTGTCGAAGTCGTTATCACGCATAAACGCGCCCAGCGTGTCGTTGGTTAAATGAAACGCGCCTGGCGTATGGCCCATCGCAAAGCTCTGCGGATCGCGAATATCCACCAGTACGGCCTGTTGCTGGTGCAATTTTTGGTGGGCTTCTTCTACGTTAATACACTCAAAGTGATCCATGACGTTCTCTTAATTGACACAATAAATGGCTATCCTGCCGTCAAGTGTACGTCGTGACGGCGGGTTAGCGCCATTATGTTATGCATATCACTCTAAATTGTTTTTTTGATGTTACCAAAGGCGCGTTCCTTTGCTATCATGAGCGATATCGAACATTTTTGAGCTATAACGAAAGTGCATGAGGACAGCATGGAAACCAAAGATCTGATTGTGATAGGCGGGGGCATTAATGGTGCCGGTATCGCGGTTGACGCCGCAGGGCGTGGTTTATCCGTGCTGATGCTGGAAGCACAGGATCTCGCCTGCGCGACATCCAGCAACAGCTCCAAATTGATTCACGGCGGCCTGCGCTACCTTGAACACTACGAATTCCGCCTGGTGAGCGAAGCGCTGGCCGAGCGCGAAGTGCTGCTGAAAATGGCACCGCACATCGCTTTCCCGATGCGTTTTCGTCTGCCGCATCGCCCGCACCTGCGCCCGGCGTGGATGATCCGCATTGGTCTGTTTATGTACGATCACCTGGGTAAACGCACCAGTTTGCCAGCGTCCAGCGGTTTGCGTTTTGGCGCAGAATCGGTGCTGAAACCGGAAATCGTGCGCGGTTTCGAATATTCCGACTGCTGGGTGGACGATGCGCGTCTGGTGTTGGCCAATGCGCAGATGGTGGAACAAAAAGGCGGTAAAGTGATGACCCGCACCCGCGCAACCAGCGCACGCCGCGAAAACGGCATGTGGATTGTTGAAGCGGAAGATATCGATACCGGAGAAAAATTCAGCTGGCAGGCGCGCGGCCTGGTTAATGCCACCGGCCCATGGGTGAAAGAATTCTTCGATGACGGCATGCATCTGCCATCCCCGTACGGCATCCGCCTGATCAAAGGCAGCCATATTGTGGTACCGCGCGCGCACGCGCAAAAACAGGCGTATATCCTGCAAAACGAAGACAAACGTATTGTGTTCGTTATTCCGTGGATGGATGAGTTTTCGATTATCGGCACCACGGACGTGGAATATAAAGGCGATCCGAAGCACGTTGAGATCGACGAAAACGAGATCAACTACCTGCTGAAAGTCTATAACGGTCACTTCAAGAAACAGCTGACCCGCGAGGACATTGTCTGGACCTACTCAGGCGTACGTCCGCTGTGTGATGACGAATCCGATTCGCCGCAGGCCATCACCCGCGACTATACGCTGGATATCCACGACGAAAACGGCAAAGCGCCGCTGCTGTCAGTGTTTGGCGGCAAGTTGACCACTTACCGCAAGCTGGCTGAACATGCGCTGGAAAAACTGACGCCGTACTACAAAGGTATTGGCCCGGCGTGGACGAAAAGCTGCGTGCTGCCTGGCGGAGATATTGCGGGCGACCGCGATGATTACGCCGCCAAATTGCGCCGCCGTTATCCGTTTATCAGCGAATCGCTGGCGCGCCATTATGCCCGCACTTACGGCAGCAACAGCGAGCTGATACTGGCGAATGCCACCAGCCTTGAAGAGTTAGGCGAGCATTTTGGTCACGAATTGTATGAAGCCGAATTGCGTTACCTGGTCGAGCACGAATGGGTCAGACGCCTGGACGACGCTATCTGGCGCCGCACCAAACTCGGCATGTGGCTGAATGCGGAAGAGCAGTCACGCGTGGCGCAATGGCTAACGCGTCATCATAAAGCGGAACTGTCGCTGGCGTCGTAACAGAATCCGCCTCTCCCCTACGGGAGACTGGCATCGCAAGAGAAAAAACCTCTCCTGACCGGGAGAGGTTTTTTATTACAACCGAACCGGTTTGATATTCCAGATATTCTCGGCATATTCCTGAATAGTGCGATCCGATGAGAAGTACCCCATATTGGCGATATTGCGCATCGCTTTGTGGGTCCACTCTTCCGGATGGCGATAGAGCTCATCCACTTTTTCCTGGCAGTCGACATAGCTCCGGAAATCCGCCAGGACCTGATAATGGTCGCCAAAGTTGATCAATGAATCGACGAGATCGCGGTAGCGCCCAGGTTCCTGCGGGCTGAACAAGCCAGTGGCGATTTGCGTCAGTACCTGATGCAACTCTTCATCTTTCTCGTAGTATTCACGCGGTTTGTAGCCCTTGCGCCGCAGCGCTTCCACTTCATCCGCCGTGTTACCGAAGATAAAGATATTCTCTTCACCAACATGTTCCTGCATCTCAACATTCGCACCGTCCAGCGTGCCAATGGTCAGTGCGCCATTAAGGGCGAACTTCATATTGCTGGTACCGGAGGCTTCCGTACCCGCCAGTGAAATCTGCTCGGAAAGATCCGCCGCCGGAATAATGACCTGCGCCAGGCTGACGCTGTAATTGGGGATAAACACGACTTTCAGTTTGTCGCCAATCTGCGGATCGTTGTTGATCACCTGCGCAACATCGTTGATCAAGTGGATGATATGTTTCGCCATGTAGTAAGCAGAAGCAGCCTTACCGGCGAAGATATTGACGCGTGGCACCCATTGCGCCGTTGGCTCAGCCTTGATGCGGTTATAGCGAACAACAACGTGCAGCACGTTCATGAGCTGACGCTTATATTCATGAATGCGTTTGATCTGCACATCGAATAGCGCTTTCGGGTTCACTACCACGTTCAGTTGCTGGGCGATAACGATCGCCAGCCGTTTTTTATTCTCCAGCTTCGCCTGCCGCACCGCCTGATTCACCGTCGGGTAATCAATATGCTGCTCCAGCTCGCTTAACTGACTGAGATCGGTACGCCATGTGCGGCCAATATTTTCATCAAGTACGCTCGAAAGCGCCGGGTTCGCCAGCGCCAGCCAACGTCGCGGCGTCACGCCGTTGGTGACGTTGAGAAAACGCATCGGGAAGATGTCTGCGAAATCGGCAAACAGCGACTGGACCATCAAATTAGAGTGCAGCTCAGAAACGCCATTCACTTTATGGCTCACCACCACCGCCAGCCAGGCCATGCGCACCTGGCGCCCGCTGGATTCGTCAATAATCGACGTGCGGCTCAACAAATCGATGTTATTAGGATGCTGCTCCTGCAAGGTCTTGAGGAAATAATCATTAATTTCAAAGATGATTTGCAGATGGCGCGGCAAAATCTTACCCAGCATATCCACCGGCCAGGTTTCCAGCGCCTCACTCATCAGCGTGTGGTTGGTATAAGAGAAGACCTGGCAGGTCACTTCAAAGGCGTCATCCCAGTCGAATTTATGCTCGTCTATGAGCAAACGCATCAGCTCAGGAATCGACAGCACCGGGTGGGTGTCATTAAGGTGAATGGCGATTTTATCTGCCAGATTGCTGTAAGTCTGGTGCAGCTGATAGTGACGGCTGAGGATATCCTGCACTGTTGCGGAGACAAGAAAGTACTCCTGACGCAGACGTAATTCTCGACCGGAATAGGTTGAATCATCCGGATAAAGCACACGGGAGACGTTTTCCGAATGGTTTTTATCTTCCACGGCGGCAAAGTAGTCACCCTGGTTAAATTTGCCGAGATTGATTTCGCTACTCGCCTGCGCATTCCACAAGCGCAGCGTGTTGGTCGCATCGGTATCGTAGCCGGGGATAATCTGATCGTAGGCAACGGCGAGGATCTCTTCGGTTTCAACCCAACGGCTCTTTCTGCCTTCCTGCTGAATGCGCCCGCCAAACCGCACCTTGTAGCGCGTGTTGTGGCGTTTAAACTCCCACGGGTTGCCGTACTCCAGCCAGTAATCCGGCGACTCTTTCTGCCGCCCGTCCACGATGTTCTGCTTGAACATCCCGTAGTCGTAACGAATGCCGTAGCCGCGACCGGGCAACCCCAGCGTCGCCAGAGAATCCAGGAAGCAGGCCGCCAGTCGACCGAGGCCACCGTTGCCAAGACCGGGGTCGTTCTCTTCATCAATCAGCTCTTCAAGGTCGAACCCCATTTCATCCAGCGCATTTTTCACATCGTCATAGATACCGAGTGAGAGCAAGGCGTTAGAAAGGGTACGGCCAATCAGAAACTCCATCGACAAGTAGTAAACCTGGCGCACTTCCTGAGAAAGCTGCGCGCGGGTGGAGCGCAGCCAGCGCTCCACCAGCCGATCGCGCACGGCAAACAACGTGGCATTCAGCCATTCGTGGCGGTTGGCGACAGCCGGATCTTTACCGATAGTGAACATCAGTTTGTAGGCAATCGAATGTTTTAACGCCTCAATACTTAACGTAGGTGAAGCATAAGTAAAAGGTGCATTCATATAAGTGATTCCTGGGAAACTATTTCAACCGAAAGTAAAGATCGCGGTATGACTGTGCAGCGATCTGCCAGCTAAAATCCATCGACATCGCCTGACGTTGCACAAAACGCCAAAGCGATGGACGGGACCACAACACGAAAGCACGCCTGATGGCCCTAAGTAGCGACCAGGCATTACTGTCTTCAAAGACAAAACCGCTAGCGACGCCATCCGCCAGGTTTTCCAGCGAACTGTCGGAAACCGTATCCGCCAGCCCGCCAGTACGGCGCACCAATGGCAGCGTGCCGTACTTCAAGCCATACAACTGTGTCAGGCCGCAAGGTTCAAAACGGCTCGGCACCAGAATCACATCCGCCCCGCCCATAATGCGATGCGAGAACGCTTCGTGGTAACCAATCTGCACCCCTACCTGCCCGGAGTGTTCTGCGGCGGCGGCGAGGAACCCTTCCTGCAACACCGGATCGCCCGCCCCCAGCAACGCCAGTTGACCGCCCTGTTCAAGAAGCCCAGGCAAGGCTTCCAGCACCAGATCCAGCCCTTTCTGGCTGGTCAGGCGGCTTACCACCGCAAACAATGGGATCTTGTCGTTCACTTTCAGCCCCATCGCCACTTGCAGTTGGCGTTTGTTTTCCGCTTTTTCTTCCAGCGTATCGCGCGTGTAGCGCGCACCGAGCAGCAAATCGGTGGCTGGATCCCAAATTTTTTCATCCACGCCGTTCAGGATGCCGCTCAAACGCCCTTCTTGCTGACGCTGGCGTAACAGCCCTTCCATGCCATAGGCGAACTGCGGTTCGGTGATCTCGCGAGCGTACGTCGGGCTCACCGCGGTAATATGGTCCGCGTAATACAGCCCCGCCTTAAGAAACGAAATCTGTCCGTTGAACTCCAGCCCATGCATATTAAAGAACGACAATGGCAGTTCGATGTCATTCATATGCTGTGCATAAAACATGCCCTGATAGGCAAGGTTATGCACCGTAAACACCGACTTGGCCGGATGCCCTTTCGCAGCGAGGTAAGCCGGAGCCAACCCTGCATGCCAGTCGTGCGCATGCACCACATCCGGGCGCCAGAATGGATCAAGCCCACTGGCCATTTCGCTGCCGACCCAACCGAGCAACGCAAAACGCAGCACGTTGTCGGTATAGGCGAACAAATTCGTATCGTGATAGGGACTACCGGGCCGATCATACAGATGCGGCGCATCGATCATGTAAATCCCCACCCCGTTAAAGTGACCGAATAACAACGAAATAGGCCCGGCAAACGTCTCGCGTCGGGACACCACTTTCGCATCGCTCACACCACGACGAATATCAGGGAACGCAGGCAACAGAACGCGAGTATCAACACCACCGGCAATTTGTGCCGCAGGTAACGCGCCAATCACGTCTGCCAGACCCCCGGTCTTCAGCAACGGAAACATCTCAGAACATACATGTAAGACCTGCATTATCGCTCCTGTTCGAAACCCGTTGGCCTTGACGCCAGGAAAGGGAAAACAGCGCGGACCCCTTCCGCGCAAGGTTATTATCTGATGCTTTCAGCTTTTAATTTGCGCAACATTTCACGTGTGACCAACACAATCCCTTCTTCAGAACGGTAAAAGCGACGTGCATCTTCTTCTGCATTTTCACCAATCACCGTTCCTTCCGGTATCACGCAGCCTCTGTCGATAATGCAGCGATGGAGGCGACAGGAACGCCCCACCCACACTTCCGGTAGCAAGACCGAAGAGTCGATATTGCAGAACGAATTGACGCGCACGCGGTAGAACAACACCGACTGCACAACAACCGATCCTGAAATAACGCAACCGCCGGAAACCAGCGAGTTCAACGTCATGCCGTGGCTGCCCGACCTGTCCTGGACGAATTTCGCCGGGGGTAAAGATTGATTATAGGTACGGATAGGCCAATTTTGATCGTACATGTCCAGTTCCGGCATCACCGAGGCTAAATCCAGGTTCGTTTTCCAGTAGGCTTCGAGCGTACCGACATCCCGCCAGTACGGACTGGCATTAGGATCGGACTGCACGCAAGACAACGGGAAAGGGTGCGCATACGCCATGCCAGACTTCACAATCTGCGGAATGATGTCCTTGCCAAAATCATGGCTGGAATCTTCATTCTCATCGTCCTGCTCCAGCAGGTCGTACAGATACTCCGCATCAAAAATATAGATCCCCATGCTGGCCAGCGCCTGGCTGTCATCACCTGGCATACAGGGCGGCGACGCAGGTTTTTCCACGAAGTCGATAATTTTGTCGTTCTCATCAACAGCCATCACACCGAAAGCCGTGGCCTCATGTATAGGCACCGGCAGGCAGGCAACGGTACAGCGCGCCTGTTTTTCGACATGGTCAAGCAGCATGCGTGAGTAATCTTGCTTGTAGATGTGATCGCCCGCCAGAATGACGATGTACTCCGCACCGTAGCGGCGAATAATGTCGAGATTCTGCGTGACCGCATCCGCTGTGCCGCGATACCAGTTTTCACCATGCACACGCTGCTGAGCGGGGAGCAGATCGACTGACTCATTCATCTCGTTGTTAAAAAACGACCAGCCGCGCTGAATATGTTGAATCAGCGTATGCGATTGATACTGCGTGATGACGCCAATTCGTCGAATGCCTGAGTTAATGCAGTTGGAAAGGGCGAAATCGATGATGCGGAACTTGCCACCAAAGTGCACCGCGGGTTTGGCACGTTTTTTGGTTAAATCTTTCAGACGCGTCCCCCGGCCGCCCGCCAGGATCAGGGCAACAGATTTTAGTGGCAACTGACGCGCCAGCATTGTTGGGTCGTTCTTATCTAATCTCACCATGACTGACTCCTTTTTTATGACCGCTGAAATACGCACACTCCATGCGCGGGCCCGTGCCAGATAGAGACGATGACCGGATTGTCCTCTCCGGCAAAAGGCGGAATGGCGCACCATTCACCTGTGGGTAAAGCAATTTCTGCAACTTCTGCGGTGGCATTAAGGGTGATTAACACGCTGTCAGATAACAGGATCTGCAAACGGTGCACCCCGTTTTGCCACGCCTGCGGCGATAACGGCCGTCCTTCATCATTTAACCAGGCGACGTTGCCGTCACCCTCTTCCCACCATGCGTCACGCGTAAGCGCAGGAATACGCTGGCGCAAATGGATAAGCGCGGCGGTAAAGGTCACCAACCCGCTATCCACCTGGTTCCAGTCGAGCCAGGTTAAGGCGTTATCCTGGCAATAGGCGTTGTTATTGCCATGCTGGCTACGCCCCATTTCATCGCCAGCCAGCAGCATTGGCGTGCCTTGCGAAAGCAGTAGCGTAGTTAACAGCGCATGCATGCTCGCGCGCCGTCTTTCCAGCACATCAAGGCTGCCGCCTAACCCTTCTGTTCCGTGGTTAAAGCTGTGATTACTGTTGGTGCCGTCGCGATTGTCTTCGCCATTGGCTTCGTTATGTTTATGGTCAAAAGAGACGCAATCCCGCAGCGTAAAACCGTCGTGGGCGGTAATCAGGTTGATAGAGGCCGATGGCAAACGCCCATCACGTTTGAACACATCGCTGGAGGCGGCAAAGCGCCCGGCGAACTCCCCTAATGAGAGGGATTGTTCAAGCCAGAAACGGCGCGTCGCGTCGCGGAAATGATCGTTCCACTCGGCAAAAGGCGGCGGGTAGTTCCCCACTTGATAACCGCCAGGGCCGATATCCCACGGCTCGGCAATCAACTTCAGCGAGCGCAACAGCGGATCGTTTTTGATGGCAGAAAATAGCGGTGCTTGCTGGCTGAATTCCGGCGTGCGCCCCATCACCGAGGCCAGATCAAAGCGAAAACCATCCACATGAAAAGTCTCTACCCAGTAACGCAAACAGGCATGGGCGTAATCCACCACATCGGCGTTGTTCAGATTGAGCGTGTTACCGCAGCCGGTCCAATTGTGGTAATCGCCGTCCTCGCGGATCCAGTAATAGCTACGGTTGTCGACGCCGCGCAGCGAGAAGGTCGGCCCGTCGAGATCGCTTTCGGCGCTATGGTTGAGGACGATATCAAGGATCACTTCGATCCCAGCCTGATGCAGCGCTTTTACCGCATCGCGAAACTCATTAATCGCCTGTGTCGGGTGACTGGTGTAACGGGGTTCCAGCGCAAACAGCGCCAGCGGGTTATAGCCCCAGTAATTAGAAAGCCCCAGGCGTTGCAGGCGCGGCTCGCTGGCGAAATGCGCCACAGGCAATAATTCCAGCGCAGTAATCCCCAGTTGTTTAAACCAGTTGATCATCACCGGGTGGCCCAGCGCCTTGTAGGTGCCGCGTATTTCCTGCGGGATCTCCGGATGCAGCCACGTCAGCCCTTTTACATGCGCCTCGTAAATGACCGTGTTGCCCCAAGGAATTCTCGGCGGCGCGTCTGCTTCCCAGTCGTAGGCTTCGTGCACCACCACGCTGCGCAATCCGAGCACTGCGTTATCGTGGGGATCCGGCGTGTCATAACCGCCGTGAAACAGCGGGTTATCAAGCGTTTCGCCTTCAACACGCAGCGCACACGGGTCGAGCAATAATTTGGCTGGGTTAAAACGGTGTCCACGAGCAGGTTCCCACGGGCCGTGGACACGGTAGCCGTAATGCAAGCCAGGCTTTGCACCTGGCAGAAAACCGTGCCAGATATCGCCGGTGCGGCCGGGCAAGTCGACGCGCTGTTCATTGCCTTCGTCATCGAACAGGCACAGCTCCACGCGCTCTGCATGCGCGGAAAACAGCGTAAAGTTCACGCCGTTGCCCTGCACATGCGCGCCGTGGGGCGTCGCTTTTCCGGCCGTCAGCTTGCTCATTCTCCCTCCCGCACCAGCCAGATGGTCGCCAGCGGCGGCAAGGTCAACAGCAGGGAGTGCTCTCGCCCACGATTGGCGATCGCATCGCTGTGTACCACGCCGCCATTGCCGGTATTGCTGCCGTGGTAATGCATTGAGTCGCTGTTCAACTCTTCGCGCCAGCGCCCCGGTTGGTTAATACCGATGCGGTAGCCCGGGCGCGATACAGGGGTAAAGTTACTCACGACGAGAATTTCATTGCCCTGCTTATCACGGCGCACAAAGGCAAACACCGAGGCTTCATGGTCATCCACCACCATCCATTCAAAACCGTAGGGGTCGAAGTCCAGCTCGTGCAGCGCTTTGTGATGGCGATAAACCTGGTTCAAATCGCGCACCAGCCGCTGCACACCGTGATGCCAGTTATCACCGCCCTCCAGCAAGTGCCAGTCGAGGCTGCCATCGTGATTCCACTCGCGGCCCTGTGCGAACTCGTTGCCCATAAACAGCAGTTTTTTACCGGGGAAAGCCCACATCCAGGCGTAATAGGCACGCAGGTTGGCAAACTTTTGCCAGGCATCACCGGGCATACGGTCAAGAATCGATTTCTTCCCGTGCACCACTTCGTCATGAGAAAGCGGCAGGATAAAGTTTTCGGTGTAGTTATAGAGAATACCGAAGGTCATCTTGTCGTGATGGTACTTGCGATACACCGGATCAAGCTTCATGTAGTCCAGCGTGTCGTGCATCCAGCCGAGGTTCCACTTGTACCAGAAACCGAGGCCGCCTTGTGATGGCGGACGTGACACGCCAGCGAAATCGGTAGACTCTTCCGCCATGCTGACGGCACCGGGCGCTTGCTCGCCGAGAATACGGTTGGTATTGCGTAAAAACTCGATCGCTTCCAGGTTCTCACGACCACCGTATTCATTGGGGATCCATTCACCTTCTTTGCGGCTGTAGTCGCGGTAGATCATCGAGGCAACTGCATCCACTCGCAGAGCGTCAATACCGAAGCGTTCAATCCAGTACAGCGCATTACCGACCAGATAGTTACTCACTTCCCGGCGACCATAGTTGTAAATCAAGGTGTTCCAGTCCTGGTGAAAACCTTCACGCGGATCGCTGTGCTCGTAGAGTTTGGTGCCGTCGAAATCTGCCAGGCCAAAATCATCCGACGGGAAATGCCCCGGCACCCAATCAAGGATCACGCCTAAACCGGCAGCATGCGCAGTATGAATAAAGTGCAGAAAATCGTCGCGCGTACCAAAGCGGCGGGTTGGCGCGTACAAACCGGTAGGTTGATACCCCCAACTGCCATCAAACGGGTGCTCATTCACGGGCATCAATTCAATATGGGTGAACCCCATCCATTTCGCATAAGGCACCAGTTGATCCGCCAACTCCCGATAACTGAGCCAATAGTTATTGTCCGTATGGCGACGCCAGGAACCCAGATGCACTTCATAGATGCTGATTGGCGCATCGAATTCATTAGCGCGTTTGCGCTCTTCGCTCTGCGTTTTCTTGCCCGGCAAGCCGCAAATCAGCGACGCGCTGTCGGGCCGCATCTGCGCCTCAAACGCGTAAGGATCAGCTTTGATACGCAGCTTACCGTGGGCATCAATCATCTCGAATTTATAGAGCTGCCCATTGAGCGCACCGGGAATGAAAAGCTCCCAGATACCACTTTCCCGACGCAAGCGCATCGGATGGCGGCGGCCATCCCAGTAGTTAAACTGCCCCACCACCGAGACACGTTGCGCGTTTGGCGCCCAGACGGAGAAACGCGTACCGACCACGCCATCGACCGTATCGGCGTGCGCACCCAGCGTTTCGTAAGGCCGCATATGCGTACCTTCGCTCAGCAGCCAGGCATCCATATCCTGGATTAACGGGCCAAAACGGTAGGGATCATCAATCAGGTTTTGTTGGCCGTGCCAGATAACGGCGAACTGATAATAGAACGGGTTTTTACGGCGTTGCATGACGCCGCAGAAGAAGCCCCTGGAATCCAGGCACTCCAGATTTCCCACTTTGCGCCCCGTTTTCGGCTCGATAACCCACACTTCGGTGGCATCAGGCAGCAGCGCGCGCACTTCCAGACCGGCTTCGGTCTGGTGCATCCCTAGCACCGAAAAAGGATCGGCAAAATGACCAGAAATTAGCGCGTTAATGACGTCTTTATCAACACGAACGGACATGGTTCTCATCCTGTTGTTGTGGCATCGCACCTTCCACCGTAGTAAGTCCGGTTGCGACACTTTTTTGACCTGAACGGCGCAGCACCAAATGTGCATCCTCTCTGCTCCGTCCCATCTTCAGGCAAGATGTTCCGACACCTTGTCTAAAGCATAGCCAACACTTTTCAACACTTGAGAAAATAAACACATCTGTGCTTCTTTCTGTCAAAAAAGCACAAAAAAAGGGGCGCCGTAGCGCCCCTTGTGGTGGTGAACTCTGTTACGCCAGTTGGCGCAGCATACGACGCAGTGGTTCGGCCGCGCCCCACAACAGCTGGTCACCAACGGTAAAGGCAGAGAGGAACTCTGGCCCCATGTTCAACTTACGCAGGCGACCCACCGGCGTGGTCAGCGTGCCGGTGACGGCGGCTGGTGTCAGTTCGCGCATGCTGATCTCACGATCGTTTGGCACCACTTTCGCCCACGGGTTATGCGCCGCCAGCAGCTCTTCGACGGTCGGAATCGACACGTCTTTTTTCAGCTTGATGGTAAACGCCTGGCTGTGGCAGCGCAGCGCGCCGATACGCACGCAGAGGCCATCAACCGGAATGACATTGCCGGTGTTAAGAATTTTGTTGGTTTCAGCCTGACCTTTCCACTCTTCGCGGCTCTGGCCGTTATCAAGCTGTTTGTCGATCCACGGGATCAGGCTGCCCGCCAGCGGTACGCCAAAGTTATCGACCGACAACTCGCCGCTGCGTGTCAGCGCGGTCACTTTACGTTCGATATCCAGAATCGCTGACGCCGGATCGGCAAGCTCGGCGGCAACATGGCTGTGCAACTGGTCCATTTGCGTCAGCAGTTCACGCATATGGCGCGCGCCGCCGCCGGATGCGGCCTGGTAAGTGGCAACGGAAACCCACTCCACCAGATCGTTGGCAAACAGCCCGCCGAGTGACATCAGCATCAGGCTGACGGTGCAGTTACCGCCGACAAAGGTTTTCACTCCGTTGTTAAGACCGTCGTTGATCACCGCCTGGTTAACCGGGTCGAGGATAATGATGGCGTCATCTTTCATGCGTAAAGAGGAAGCCGCGTCAATCCAGTAACCCTGCCAGCCGCTTTCACGAAGCTTTGGATAGATTTCGTTGGTATAATCGCCGCCCTGGCAGGTGACAATGATGTCGAGTGCCTTCAGCGCTTCCAGATTGAACGCGTCCTGAAGCGTGCCTGCTGTACTTCCGCCAAACGCGGGTGCAGCCTGCCCAAACTGGGAAGTGGAAAAGAAGACAGGGCGAATGGCGTCGAAATCGCGCTCTTCAATCATGCGCTGCATGAGAACGGAGCCGACCATCCCGCGCCAACCGATAAAACCAACATTTTTCATAGCGAAGTTCCTGCGAAGGTGTGTGCTGTGTATACGAACCAGTATCCCACTGGGAATAGCCACATTACAAAATGCAGCCAAAGTCGCAAGTGAAATTAATCAATGATCGCGAACGTATCAGAAATGCAGCTAATTACTGCAATTTTGCCGCCTGCGTCAGGGATAAGAGTGAATGACTGATATCATCTCCGCCACCGTGTTATTGATCCTGATTATGGATCCGTTGGGCAACCTGCCCATCTTTATGTCGGTACTGAAACACACCGAGCCAAAACGCCGACGGGCGATCATGATCCGCGAGCTGCTGATTGCGCTGCTGGTGATGTTTATCTTCCTCTTCGCCGGGGAGAAAATCCTCGCGCTGCTGAATTTACGCGCAGAGACGGTTTCTATCTCCGGCGGCATTATTCTGTTCCTGATTGCCATAAAGATGATTTTTCCCAGCGAGTCCGGCAGCAGCTCTGGCCTGCCCGCTGGCGAAGAGCCGTTTATTGTTCCTCTGGCAATTCCGCTGGTGGCAGGTCCAACGCTGCTGGCAACGTTAATGCTGCTTTCCCATCAGTATCCGAATCAAATGAGTCACCTGGTGATCGCGCTGCTGATTGCCTGGGGCGGCACCGTGGCTATCTTGTTGCAATCGTCGCTGTTTTTGCGCCTGCTCGGCGAGAAAGGGGTTAATGCGCTGGAAAGGCTGATGGGGCTGATTTTGGTGATGCTCGCCACCCAAATGTTCCTGGATGGGATTCGGGTGTGGATGAAGGGATAAAACTTACCCTCTCCCGGCGGGAGAGGGTTTGCAAACTTAGCTCAACAGTGAAAACGCAATCATCCCGATAATCGCACCGGTGGTGCCGAGGATGGTTTCCATCATGGTCCAGGTTTTCAGCGTTTGTGCTTCGGTTGCGCCGGTAAAGCGGCCATACAGCCAGAAACCGGCGTCATTGACGTGGCTTACCACAATCGAACCGCCCGCGATGCAGATAGAGAGTGCCGCCATCTGCGCGCCGTTGAAATGCAACTGTTCAATAACCGGCATCACCAGGCCGACTGCCGTCAGGCAGGCAACCGTGGCGGAACCCTGAATAATGCGCACCGCAGCGGCCAGCACAAAACAGGTGATCGCGATAGGCAAGCCCAAGCCGGTCAACGCTTCACCCAGCGCCGGGCCAACGCCAGAATCCACCAGCACTTGTTTGAACACACCGCCTGCGCCAATCACCAGCAGGATAATGCCCGCCGGTTGCAGCGCGTGACCGCAGATTTCCATCACGCGATCTTTCGGCATCCCCTGACGCATCGCCAGGCCATAAATCGCCACCAGGCAGGCAACGAGGATCGCGGTGAACGGGTGACCGATAAACTCCA
Organism: Kosakonia sp. YIM B13571; assembly: GCF_042788095.1. Taxonomy (NCBI): domain Bacteria; kingdom Pseudomonadati; phylum Pseudomonadota; class Gammaproteobacteria; order Enterobacterales; family Enterobacteriaceae; genus Kosakonia; species Kosakonia sp. YIM B13571. Next base: position 95,910 of record NZ_JBHZPL010000004.1, read on the forward strand.
GCCAGTTGTACAAATTGCTGCCTTCGGCTACAAAACGTGCGGCGATGGTTTTCATCCCCACCAGCACCAGCGGGAGCAAAATCAGCGACAGACTAAAACCGAACGATGGCATTTTGCCTTCGCCCAGGTGCGGTTCGCTAATGTCATCCGGAATGTGCAGTTCTACGTAGCGGCTAATAAAGTTGCCCCACAGCGGGCCGGCAATCAGCATGCCCGGAATTGCCGCGCACAGGCCAATCAGGATCATCCAACCGAAATCCGCGTGCATTTGCGATGCCAGCAGCATCGGTGCAGGCCCCGGCAGCAGGAACGCGGCGGCGGCTGCAACACCGGCAAACAGCGGAATCACCAGTTTCACCAGGTTGGTGCCAGTGTGGCGCGCCATGGAGAACGCCACGCTAATCAGCAGTACGATCGCCACTTCAAAGAATAGCGGCAGCGCACAAATCAGCCCCGCCAGGCCAATCGCGTAATGCGCGCGGCTGTGGCCGAAAGAGTGGAGCATTTTGACGGCGATTTGGTCCACCGCACCGGTCTCATGAAGGATTTTGCCGAACATGGCGCCGAGCGCGACCACAATCGCCAGAAAGCCGAGCGTGCCGCCCATGCCTTTTTCCATGGTCTGCGCGATTTTAATCAACGGCATCCCGGAAAAAATCCCTGCACCAATAGAAACCACCATCAAAGCAACGAAAGCGTGCATACGCGCTTTCATCACTAAAAACAGCAGCAGCAAAACCGAGCCTACTGCTGTTAAAACAAGCGTTAATGTACTCACTTAGCACTGCCTTTATTGATGACTTCAATGGTGCTGGCAACAACACCATCCAGCGGCTGGTCAATATCCACAACCAGAACATCCGGCTCATCTGCGCCCGGTTCTTGCAGCGCTTCAAACTGCGTTACCAGCATTTGCGTTTTGAAGAAGTGCCCTTTACGCGCTTTCAGACGGCTTTCGATCACGTCGAAATCGCCTTTCAGATAGATGAAAGAGAGGTTTGGGTTTCCGTCGCGCAGCTGGTCGCGATAGTGTTTTTTCAATGCAGAACACACGATCAGCGACACTTTGTTGGTGCGCTGCATGGCGAAAGCGGCGTCGTTCAGCGCTTGCAGCCACGGTTTGCGGTCATCGTCATTCAGCGGTTCACCGGACGCCATTTTGGTGATGTTGCTGCGCGGATGGAGGAAATCGCCGTCGAGAAACGCGGCATGTAGCTGATGCGCCACTTCGCTGGCAACAGCAGATTTCCCACTGCCTGAAACGCCCATCAGAACATAAACGTGGTTTTCAAGATTTGTCGTGCTCAAGGGTAGCCCCCACAGGTGCAAGAGTGAATTGTTACGGGTAACTGTTATCGGTAACATTGTCCTGCTGGGGTAACGGAGAAGCAATATCCATTCGTGCCAGAGATAAATAACTGTGAGCTAGTTCAAATTTGTCGAGCTAAATAGATCCGCCCGGTGACAAAGTGAAACCTAAATCTAACATTTTCGGCGTAACTGACTCACCACGAATGCGCGCCAGCAAACGTTCAGCACCAATACGCCCCATGCGTTCACGCGGCGTGAGCACACTTGCCAGACGCGGCTCCATTACCTGCCCAATGTCGTGACCGTGGAACCCGGCGATTGCCATATCCTGCGGAATTTTCAACCCCAGACGCTGGCACTCAAACGCCGCGCCAACGGCAAGGTCATCGTTAGTACAAAAAATTCCGTCAAGTTGGGGGTACTCGCGGCGTGCCTGGCGCATCAGCTCAATACCGGCGGTATAAGAGGAAGATTGTTCCACCATCACACTGTACGGCGTTAAACCTGCATCCAGCATCGCCTGCTCATAGCCCTTCTGTTTGATGATAGTACGTTCGTCCAGGCGTGCGCCGAGATAAGCGACCCGACGGTGGCCGCGCTCCAGGATGGCCGATGTTATCTGCCGTGCCGCTTCGAAGTTATCAAAGCCAACGGCGATATCGAGGCACGGCGAGCGGCTGTCCATTAACTCCACGACCGGAATGCCAGCAACTTCAATCATTTTCAGCGTGCGCGGCGTATGAGTACGTTCGGTAAGAATCAGACCGTCAATATTCCAGGAAAGCATCGATTCGAGGCGCTCTTCTTCCATCTCGGCTTTGTAACCGTAGTGCGCCAGCATGGTTTGGTAACCGTGCGCGTCGGTGACGCTTTCAATCCCGCGTAATACTTCAGCGAAAACCTGGTTGGTCAAAGAGGGAAGTAACACGCCAATTGCTCGGCTGGTGGCGTTGGAGAGAATATCGGGAGCCCGATTCGGAATGTAACCCAGTTCATCAAGCGCGGCGGCGATTTTGCCACGTAACGCGACGGAAACTTGTTCCGGGTTACGTAAAAAACGGCTGACAGTCATTTTGGTCACGCCAACGCGATCGGCCACATCCTGCAGTACGGGTCTTTTCTTTTTCATCGTCCTGACATTTTATTCTGAGTGAGAGATTTCCTCAGTTTATCACGGACAAGACACAACCTTCCGGCCAAAACCAGGAGGTTGTGTCATTTATTTAAACAACGTTATACCGGCGGCAGATCGAACAGCAGGATTTCACTGTCGCTATCGGCATGCACCGAGATAGCCTGCTCATCCCAAATCGCCAGACCATCACTGGTGGTGGCTTTTGTCCCGTTGATAGTGACTTCGCCTTTCACCACCTGGATCCACACGCGGCGTTCAGCGGCGATCTGGTGGACAGATTGCTCATCTTTCAACAGCGCCCAACGGTAAAGCTCCATATCCTGATGCACTTTCAGCGAGCCATCACGCGCATCCGGCGACAGCACCAACTGTTTGCCCTGCAACGCATCAAAGCGACGTTGTTCATAACGCGGCGTGATACCGTTAGTTTCTGGAATGATCCAGATTTGGTACAGGCGCAGACGGTCGGTTTTGCTCGGGTTGTATTCAGAATGACGCACCCCAGTACCGGCGCTCATAATCTGGAACTCACCCGCAGGAACCTGCTCTTTATTGCCCATGCTGTCCTGGTGTTCTACCGCCCCTTCCAGCACATACGTCAGGATTTCCATGTCCTTGTGCGGGTGGGTACCAAAGCCCTGGCCTGCATCGATAATGTCATCGTTAATCACTCGCAGTGCCGAGAAGCCCATAAAATTCGGGTCATAATAATTGGCAAACGAGAAGGTGTGCCAGGAATCCAGCCAACCATGATTTGCATGGCCACGGTCATTTGCTTTGCGTAAGAAGATCATGTTTTTTACCCCCGTATGTTTTCGATGGAGTAAGTGTGGACGCAATCGACCACCGATCATAGAGGGTGAAAATTGACTCCTCTGTTCAAAAAAAATGAACAAGTAACGAGGAGCCGTTTTCGGTTATTTGGCGAGGGTTATCGTGGCAGGAGAAGCCTGTTCAAAGGCGCGTTCCAGCAGCTCAAGGTTGGTGAGAACTTCAGATTCCTTGACGTAATTTGGCGCACCGGTTGAAAGCGTTTCATACAGCGCATCGTAGACGCGTCCGTAGTCGCCGGTTTCCGGAGCTATCTCTTCCCGCACCGTTTCACCCGCCGCATTCACATATTCCAGAATGCCCTTGCTTTCATCAGCAGCAAAACCAGGGTCGCCCGGCATAATATTGGCTTTCAGGCTGGTTTCCTGCTGATCAATGCCATATTTGATAAACGACCCTTTGGTGCCATGAACAATAAATTTCGGGTAATCAATCTTCACCAGATGGCTGGTTTTGACGATGGCTTTTAAATCGCCGTAAAACAGCTGGGCTTCGAAAGTATCGTCCGGGTTAGCTTTATTACGCAGACTGCGGATGTCATACGCGGCGTGATCCGGGCGGCCAAACAGCGAAATGATTTGATCCATCGTATGCACGCCAAGACCATAGAATGAGCCGTCCTGTGGCAAACCAGGTTTGGTTTCCGCAACCGGGCGGAAGTAGTCAAAATGGCTTTCAATTTCCACGATATTGCCGAGCTTGCCGCTTTCAATCGCCTTCTTGGTGGTGAGGAAGCAAGAGTCAAAACGGCGATTCTGGTACGGCGTCACCGTCAAACCTTTGCGTTTCGCCAGCTCAAACAGCGTTACCGCTTCCGCCATTGTCGGCGTGAAGGGTTTTTCCACCAGCACATTTTTACCCGCTTCCAGCGCGCGCTTCGCGTAGTCGAAATGGCTGTCGGCATGAGTACAAACGATCACCAGTTTGACCTGCGGATCATTAAAGATGTCATCAATATCGCTGGTGAAGTGAATATGTTGATACTGCGGATACTGCTCTTCCGGCTTCGGGTGGCGGCGAAAAATGTGCGCCACACGCCAGCTATCTTTACGGTGCAGAACATAAGGGAGGTGATAACGGGTGGTGCTTTTACCAAAGCCGATAAATGCGCAATGTAGAGTCATAATTCAGTCCTTATCAAGGTGACTCCTACTACCTTAGCGCATCTGCAAAGGTGCTGTCCCTGCCCCTTTTCTCAAATGGGTTTCAACCTGGCTGGCAAATTAAAGGCAAAAAAAAGCCAGCACGCGGCTGGCTAAGAAATACTGGAAGCAATGTGAGCAATGTCGTGCTTTCAGGATTACCGCAACGGTGTCCCTGAATGCATGGCAATAATAATCATTATCATTCGCACCTGTCTACTTTTTTTTGCAAAAAATGGCAGTTGACGCTTCGCCAGAAAGCCGGGAAGGTAATTGTCTACCCGATCAACAGGAGAAACAGGATGAGTGAGATAGTGGTACGCCATGCCGAAGCGCGCGATGCAGAAGCTTTACGTCAGTTTTATGCGCAACCCGAGGTGTATCATAACCTGCTACAGCTACCTCATCCCCCGACTGAACTCTGGGAAGATCGCCTGAAACCGCAACCCGGCCGCCGCCAGTTAGTCGCGTGCATTGACGAGCAAGTCGCCGGAAACCTGACGTTAATGGTGGAACAAAACCCGCGTCGCAGCCATGTGGCGATATTCGGCATGGCGGTTTCATCGGCGTTCCATAACCGGGGCGTCGCCAGCGCGCTGATGCGCGAGATGATCAACCTGTGTGATAACTGGCTGCGCATTGAACGCATTGAGCTCACTGTGTTTGTAGATAACGCTCCGGCGTTGGCGGTGTATCGCAAGTTTGGTTTTGAAATCGAAGGCACCGCTAAGCGCTACGCGCTGCGTAACGGCGAATATGTTGATTCGTACTTTATGGCTCGCATGAAAGGCTAAGAAAATCCTCTCCCCTTTGGGGAGAGGATTTGTTCAGTATCCGGCAGTTAAATCATCCACCGAACGCGGATCCGATGCCCCATACAGCGTGCCATCCGGCCCGACCATAATGCTCTGCGTACTGCCCATCGCTTCCTTTACCGCCACTTTTTGCCCTTTCTGCTCAAGCAGTTTTAACGTGTCCGGGCTAAAGCCTTTCTCGACGCGCAGTTCATCCGGCAGCCATTGATGATGAAAACGCGGCGCGCTGGTCGCTTCGGCGACGTTCATCCCAAAATCAATGCTATTGACCACCATTTGCAGCACGGTGGTGATAATTCGGCTGCCGCCGGGGCTACCGGTTACCAGCCAGGTTTTGCCATCTTTCAGCACAATGGTTGGCGACATCGAAGAAAGCGGACGTTTACCCGGCCCAACCGCATTCGCATCGCCGCCCACCAGTCCGTAGACATTCGGCACGCCCGGCTTGGCCGAGAAATCATCCATTTCGTTATTCAGCAGAATGCCGGTATTGCCAGCGACAATCCCGGTGCCGAATACCGTATTCAGCGTATAGGTGACCGCAACCGCATTGCCGTCTTTATCCACCACGGAGAAGTGCGTGGTTTGGTTACTTTCGTAAGGCTCGAGCTTGCCGGGGCGGATCTGGCTGGAGGGGCGCGCTTTGTTGACATCAATCTGCGCGGCAATCGATTTGGCGTATTCCTTGTTGGTTAACGCCTGCCACGGCACTTTGACAAAGTCCGGGTCGCCCAGATATTCCGAACGGTCGGCGTAGGCATATTTCTCCGCCTCAGCCATCACCTGCATCGCATCCGCGCTGCCGAAGCCATATTTCGCGAGATCGAAGTTTTCCAGGATATTGAGGATTTCCACAATATGGATCCCACCTGAAGAAGGCGGTGGCATGGAGTAAATCTGGTAACCGCGATAGTCGCCGCTTATTGGCGTGCGCTCCACGGCTTTGTAGTTGGCTAAATCCTCTTTGGTGATAAGCCCGCCGTTTTTGCTCATCTGCTGGGCGATTTGCTCAGCAATTGCGCCTTTGTAGAAGGCATCCGGGCCTTTTTCCGCAATCATCTCCAGGCTTTTGGCGAGATTGCTTTGCACCAGCTTGTCGCCTTTTTTCAGCGGCTCGCCATCTTTCCAGAAAATAGCTTTGCTGTTTTCGTGGTTGGGCAACACTTCGCTGCCATAGGTTTTCAAATCTTCGGCCAGCGCATCGTTAACCACAAAGCCCTGTTTCGCCAGCTTGATGGCCGGCTGTACCACTTTGTTTAGCGGTAGCGTGCCGTACTTTTCCAGCGCCAGCGAGAAACCAGCAACAGTGCCGGGCGTGCCGGACGCCAAGTGGGAAGTCAGGGATTTTTTACTGTCCGGGTTGCCTTGATCGTCCAGAAACATATCGCGTGTCGCGCCAGCGGGTGCCATTTCGCGGAAATCAATCGCCGTGACCTTCCCCTCTTTGCTACGAATCAGCATGAAGCCGCCACCACCGAGATTGCCCGCCTGCGGGTGTGTGACCGCCAGTGCGTAACCCACAGCCACCGCCGCATCCACCGCATTACCGCCCTGCTTGAGAATATCAACACCGACGCGCGTGGCGGTTTCATCCACCGAGGCAACCATGCCCTGCTTCGCCACCACCGGATGGAAGACATCGGCTTCAACCCCGTAAGACACCGGAGGCGGCGCGGTTGCCTGCCCTTCTGGCGGCGCAGCCGCAACGCCAAAACATCCTCCCGCTATCAGCGCGGCAATCGCCAGCCAACGCGCAAACTTCTGTTTCATCATCGTCGTTCTCCACAATAAGGGCTACAGTCCCCGCTTAAGCCTGGTTCACAACTCTTAAAAATGCATTGTCACGAATGAAAGCGAGTAAACTGATAGGAAACCTCAATGGAGGAAAGGACGATGAAACGATTACTGATTCTGGCGGCCCTGCTGCCTTTTAGCGCCTTCGCGCAGCCGTTAAACACCACCAACGACCCTCACCAACCGGGTTATGTGATCCCAAGCCAACAGCGGATGCAAACGCAAATGCTCAATCAGCAGCAACAGCATCAAGGGATGCTGAAACAGCAGATGCAGACGCAAACACAACTGCAACAACAACAGTTGCAGACGCAGATGAACAACAATTCCCAACGGGTAAGGCAGGCACAGCCGGGGGAGCTCGATCCCGGCCGCCAGCAGTTGCTCCCCAACAACAGCGCCGGGATGCTCAGCGGGGGAACGAATAGCAGTGGTGTGACACAGCAGCATATGCTGCCGCAAACGCAAAACGGCGACATGCTGCAAAGCACATCGCCGCCGACAGCACCTTAGTACTGGAAGTGTGGCCCGATATCGTCGATTTTATCGGTACAGATAGAGTCAACGCCCCAGCGCAGTAATTCCGCCGCCCGTGCGGGCTGGTTGACGGTGTAAACCAGAATGCGCAAGCCCGCATCGCGCAGCATACGCACGCGGGCTTCATCCAGCAGTTTATGGTTCAGATGGATAGACACGCACTCCAGCCGTTCGGTGAGCGCCTGCCAGTCATCGCGCCACTCATCAAGCAGCAGGCCGCGCGGTAATTCCGGCGCAGCTTGTTGTGCCGCTTCCAGCGCGTCAATTTCAAATGATGAAAGCAGTGGCGGTGTCATCCCTGTCCACAGCTCGCGCGCGGCCAGCGCAACGACTTTGCCAGTCAGCGGCCCGGTTCCAGTGGTGGGTTTGATTTCGATATTTGCCATCATGCCGTGCTGACGGCAGCGCTCTGCCACCTCAGAAAGCAGCGGCAGCGGCTCACCCTTGAACTCACCGCTGAACCAGCCACCCGCATCTACTTTCAGCAGATCGCTCCACGCCAGTTCGCCCGCAACGCCCCAGCCGTTGCTGGTACGCTCGAGATTGTCGTCATGCAGCAGAAAAATCTGCCCATCTTTCGACAGCTTGGCATCAAACTCAATCATCGTATGCCCGTAACGCGCGCCAACATCAATGGCGGCCAGCGTGTTTTCCGGCGCCAGTTTACCGCCGCCACGATGGGCGACAATGTGGGGATATGGCCAGTTGCTCATACTCGTTGTCCTGTTTCACCATCAAATAAGTGCAGGTGATTTTCCGGCAAATGGAGCCACAGCGTGCTGCCTGCCGTCGGGCGATCCTGATGCGACAAACGCACCACCACTTTCTGCTCGCCCCAGCGACCATGCGCTAAGTTATCCGCGCCGAGGATCTCCAGCGTATCCATCACCAGCGGTACACCGCCTGCGGCCTGTGAGCTTAGCGCAATATGTTCCGGGCGGATACCCAATGTCATCTTGCGACCGGCATAACCGCGGTAGTACCAGTTGATGGGCAGCGCCATGCCGCTCTCCAGCTCAAAGTGCGTACCGGCGCTGCTGATGCGACCATCAAGCAGGTTCATCGCCGGGCTGCCGATAAAGCTCGCCACAAAGCGGCTGGCGGGCTTTTCATACACCTCAACCGGCGTACCGATTTGCTCCGCCACGCCTTTATTCATTACCAGCACGCGCTGCGCCAGCGTCATCGCTTCCACTTGATCGTGAGTGACATACAAAGAAGTGGTGTTCAGACGGCGATGCAACTGTTGCAGTTCAAGGCGCATTTGCACGCGCAGCTTGGCATCGAGGTTGGAAAGGGGTTCGTCAAACAGGAACACCGCCGGATCTCGCACAATTGCACGGCCCATCGCCACGCGCTGACGCTGGCCACCAGAAAGCTCACGCGGGCGGCGTTTTAACAGGCCATCTAATTCAAGAATACGCGCCGCTTCCGCGACACGCCCGGCGATATGCTCTTTACCCATGCCGCGGATTTTCAGTCCCCACGCCATGTTCTCTTCCACGCTCATGTGCGGGTAAAGCGCATAGTTCTGGAACACCATCGCGATACCGCGATCTTTGGGTTCCATTTCGGTGACGCGCTGGGTATCAATCCAGATATCCCCGCTGGTCACGCGCTCCAGGCCTGCGACCATGCGCAGCAGTGTTGATTTACCGCAGCCTGAAGGGCCAACCATCACAATAAACTCGCCGTCGGCGACATCCAGCGTCAGCGGCTGAATCACCTGGGTTTTGCCGTTGTCCCAACTTTTGGTGACCGCTTGTAATTTTAATCCTGCCATATAAGGTTGCATCTCTTGATTGTTCGTGAACGTCGCTGGCGGCCATTTTTGCCCAAGGCAAGGCGCGAGCGGCGAAGTTTGGTGGGCCCAAATAAAACGCGAGTAACGCAGCTTTGGGCAAAAATGGCCCCAGCCCTTCGGGACGCGTGCCGAAACCGCGTACTCTGCGTTGTCGGATTTGGACATAGGCCCACTATGTCCATCATCCTCCGCCTTGATTACGCGATTTCGGCTCAGCGTCGACGTCACGCACAATCAAGGGATACAACCTACTTCTCACTGTCGACCAGGCCACGCACAAACGCGCGCTGCATGGCTAAAACGATAACGACCGGGGGGATCAGCGTCAGCAACATGGCTGCCATGACTTGGTTCCATTGCGTGGTGCTTTCGCCGCTGGCGATCATGCTTTTTACCCCCGCCACGGCGGTGCCAAGGTTGACGTCGCTGATAATCAGCAGCGGCCACAGATACTGATTCCAGCCGTAGATAAAGGTGATGACGAACAGCGCCGCGAGGTTGGTTTTCGACAGCGGCAACACGATGTCGCGGAAAAACCGCATGGGCGATGCGCCATCAATACGCGCCGCTTCCATTAGCTCGTCCGGCAAGGTCATGAAGAACTGGCGAAACAAAAACGTTGCTGTCGCAGAGGCCATCAGCGGCAGCGTCAAGCCGGTATAGCTGTCGAGCATTTTCAGGTTCGCTATCACTTCCACCGTTGGGAAAATACGCACCTCAACCGGCAGCATCAGCGTGCAGAAAATCATCCAGAAGAAGAGGTTACGCAGCGGGAAGCGAAACCAGACAATGGCGAAGGCCGAAAGCATCGACACGGTGATTTTGCCGACGGTGATGACAAACGCCATGATGAAGCTGTTGGTCAACATCAACCAAAATGGTGCGCTATTCGCGCCAATACCATTGACCCAGATGTTGCGCAGGTTTTCCCACAAATGGGTGCCGGGAATCAGCGTCATTGGCGTGTCGTAAACGGCGTTGATATCCAGCGTCGCCGTCACAAAGGCGACATACAGTGGAAACAGCACCACCGCAATCCCGAGAATAAGCATGACATGGCTGAACAACGTCAGTCCGGGGCGATTCTCAATCATTGGTAGCGCACCTTACTTTCAACATAGCGGAACTGGACAACCGTCAGCACTATCACCAGGAACATCAGTACCACCGATTGCGCCGCAGACGCGGAGAGATCCAGTCCGGCGAAACCTTCGCGGTAAATTTTATAAATCAGCGTAGTGGTTGCCTGAACCGGGCCACCGGCTGTCGCGGCATCGATCACCGGGAAGGTGTCGAAGAAGGCGTACACCAGGTTAACCACCAGCAGGAAAAAACTGACCGGCGCAATCAGCGGCAGCGACAATTTAAAGAAGCGGCGGATCGGCCCGGCACCGTCAATGGCGGCGGCTTCGACCAGTGAGCGCGGAATCGACTGCAAGGCGGCGAAAAAGAACAGAAAGTTGTAGCTGATCTGCTTCCATACCGAAGCAAAAACCACGAGGAACATCGCCTGGCTGCTGTTCTGCGCGTGGTTCCAGTCATAACCAAACTGCTCAAGGAAGTGCGTAATCAACCCCCGGCCAGGGTTAAACAAGAAGATCCACATCACGGCAGCAACGGCTGGTGCAACGGCGTAGGGCAGTAACATTAAGGTTTGATAGATTCGGCTACCGCGCACTACGTTATCCACCAGTGCGGCAAAAAACAGCGAGACCAGTAAGCCGCTGAACGTCACCCAAGCGCTAAAGCGCATGGTGGTCCAGAAGGAGTCCAGGTAATAACTGTCGTGAAACAGCGCGACAAAATTATCCAGCCCAACAAACTGACTGGATAGCCCGAACGGATCGACACTTTGTACCGAATACCACAGCGCTTCAGCCGCAGGCCAGATAAAGAAAATAAGGGTGATCGCCAGCTGCGGTGCAACCAACAAGTAAGGGAGCCAGCGCGAACGAAACACCGGACGGGATGAGGACATAAGCAACTCTTTTCAGATAGGCCGGATAGCAACGGCCTACCGTTAAGTAGGCCGTATTTGTCTGCCGGATAAGCGCGTCTCATCCGGCAAAGCGCTACATCAAGACTTGGTAGACTGCTCGAAGCGACGCAGCAGCTGATTACCGCGCTCAACGGCGGAATCCAGCGCCTGTTGCGGGGTTTTCTTACCTGTCCACACGCTTTCCAGCTCTTCATCAACAATGGTACGAATCTGCGGCATGTTGCCCAGACGCAGCCCTTTGGTGAACGACAACGGCGGCTTATTCAGCATCTGACGCGTGGCAATGTCTGCGCCCGGGTTCTTGTCATAGAAGCCCTCTTTACGCGTCAGATCATATGCTGCGGTAGTGATCGGCAGATAGCCCGTTTTCTGGTGCCATTCCGCTGCGATTTCCGGCTTCGCCAGGAAGTCGAGGAACTGGGCAACGCCTTTGTAAGTGGCATTGTCTTTACCCTGCATTACCCACAAGCTTGCACCGCCGATGATGGCGTTCTGCGGCGCGCCTTTCACGGTGGCGTCATATGGCATCATCCCAACGCCATAATTGAATTTGGCGTAATGGCGAATATCCGCCAGCGAGCCGGAAGAGGCAGTAGTAATGGCGCAGTCGCCGTTATAGAACTTCTCGGTGGACTCATCTTTACGTCCGAAGTAGCTGAAATCGCCTTTCTTGTTCAGTTCTTCCAGCATGGCGATGTGTTTCACCTGCTCCGGCTTGTTGAACTCCAGTACCGCGTCAGTACCGTCAAAGCCGTTATTTTTAGTAGCAACCGGCAGACCATGCCAGGCGCTGAAGTTTTCAATCTGGATCCAGCCCTGCCAGCCGCTGGCGTAGCCGCATTTCATCCCGGCTGCTTTCAGCTTGGCGGTGTACTCGGCCAGGTCCTGCCAGGTTTTCGGCGGCTGATCCGGGTTTAGGCCCGCTTTTTTAAAGGCGTCTTTGTTGTAATACAGCACCGGAGTAGAGCTGTTGAACGGCTGAGAGAGCAAATGTCCCGTTTTAGAATCGGTGTAGTAACCCGCAACGGTTGGCACAAACTGGCTTTCATCGAAGTTGATGCCCGCGTCTTTAAACACCTGGTAGACAGGTTTGATCGCTTTAGACGCCATCATGGTGGCGGTACCGACTTCATAAACCTGCAAAATCGCCGGTGCATTACCGGTACGGAAGGCCGCGATACCCGCGCTCAGGCTCTGCTCGTAGTTGCCTTTATAGATCGGTACGATTTTGTAATCCGGGTGGGTGTCATTGAAACGTTGCGCCAGGGAGTCAACTTCTTTACCTAACTCCCCTTCCATCGAATGCCAGAACGGAATGGTGGTTACTGCCATGGCGTTGCCTGCAAAGACTAACCCCATCGCCAGACCCAAAGCTGTATGTCGTAACGTTGTCATTGTGCTCTCTCTTGTTATGCGGTATGCGCGATTTCACGCGTTTTTATGCTCGCGAGGTAACATGACATGCTCGAATTACAGAAAAATAACCATTTAATTACAAATAGATGACAGCCAGGCGTCAGGAAAATGTCGCCTGGATGATAATACGGTGAAGGAAAAATGGCGGTTAATCGGAGTCCCGTCGCGTTTTAGAAGGGAAAAAGGGCTTCTCCGTTGAACAGAGAAGCCCTTTATAAAGGCGCTAAGAGGTATGCACATTACCGTTTTTCCTGAAAAGGCAGGAATTTCTCCCTGCCTCCAGGTTGCTACTTACCGGATTCGTAAGCCATGAAAGCCGCTACCTCACGCAACCCATCTTTGTAACGAATTTCGCACAGCGATTTTCGAGTCAGATACGTGAATATCAACAGTGTGAAACACACGATAAACACGCACCAGATAAGGGTTCCTTGCGGTAGCTTCATAACCTGCGGCTCCTTGCCTTTCGGCGGGTAAGAGGCTACTCTACATGTGTCGAGCATATAGACAGGCCTCGTTGGTTAATTGAAAAATGACCTTCGGGGCTTTCTTTTTTCTGCCGCACAACTTTTTACCGTCATGAGGCAAAAAGCCTCAAGCGCCACCCGCATCATATCCCATCAAGCCGTCTGGTCGCATCGCAGGAAAACGTTTTTAAGACAAAAAACCGGTCCTTGCGAGACCGGTTTAAATGCTATTACATCAACGAGTTAACCACCTAAGTAAGCGCTGCGCACCGCTTCATTCGCCAGTAACGCGTCGCCGGTGTCTTCCAGCACTACATGGCCGTTCTCCAGCACGTAGCCGCGATCGGCGAGCTTCAGCGCCTGGTTGGCGTTCTGCTCAACCAGGAAGATCGTCATCCCGTCTTTTCGCAGTTGTTCAATGGTGTCGAAGATTTGCTGAATAATGATCGGCGCAAGACCCAGCGAGGGTTCATCCAGCAGTAACAAACGCGGCTGGCTCATCAGCGCGCGACCAATCGCCAACATCTGCTGCTCGCCGCCGGACATGGTGCCGGCACGCTGGATACGGCGCTCATGCAGGCGCGGAAACAGTTCATAAACCCATTGAATACGCGTCTGATACTGCTCGCGATCGGCGAAAAAGCCGCCCATCGCCAGGTTCTCTTCTACAGTCATCCGTGAAAAGACGCGGCGACCTTCCGGCACAATCGCCACGGCTTCACGCATGATCTTTGCGGTCTGCCAGTCGGTAATGTCTTTGCCATCAAACACAATGCGCCCGCTGCTGGCGCGCGGATCGCCGCACAGGGTGCCGAGCAGCGTGGTTTTCCCCGCGCCGTTGGCACCAATCAGCGTCACGATCTCACCCTGGTTAATATGCAGGCTGACATCGTGCAGTGCCTGAATTTTGCCGTAGTGAGCGCTAACTTTGTCAAAAGATAACATCGCTTTTTCCATCTTATGCCTCACCCAGGTATGCACGGATCACGTCCGGGTTGTTACGAATCTCTTCCGGCGTCCCGTTCGCCAGCGGCGTGCCCTGGTTCACTACATAAATCCGGTCGGAAATCCCCATTACCAGCTTCATATCATGCTCAATCAGCAGGATGGTGGTGTTGTGATGGTTACGCAGCTCGACAATCAACTCGTCCAGCTCTTTGGTCTCTTTTGGGTTAAGACCCGCTGCCGGTTCGTCGAGCATCAGGATTTCAGGCTGCGTTACCATGCAGCGTACGATCTCCAGACGGCGCTGATCGCCGTAAGCGAGGTTGCTGGCCTGGCGGTTAGCGTGCGCTAACAAACCAATACGATCCAGCCAGGTGGCAGCGCGGTCCAGCGCCTCACTCTGCGCACGGCGAAACGCCGGCGTTTTCAACAGGCCGGAGAAAACCCCAGTCTTGAGCTGCTGGTGTTGCCCCACCAGCAGGTTTTCAATGACTGTCATTTCGCGGAACAGGCGCACATGCTGGAAAGTCCGCACCACGCCCATGCGGGCAATTTGCTGCCCCGGCAGCCCTTCCAGGTGCTGATCACGTAGCATAATGGTGCCACCCGTCGGTTTATAGAAACCGGTCAGGCAGTTAAAAACGGTGGTTTTGCCCGCGCCGTTCGGGCCAATCAGCGAAACGATCTCCTGCGAGCGCAGCTCCAACGACACATTGTTGACAGCTAACAGCCCGCCAAAGCGCATCATCAGGCCGTTTACGGATAACAGTGGCTGACTCATGCCTGCTCTCCTTTCGCTTGCCCGCTTTTCAGTTTCAACTGCGGACGGGTCATCGGCAGCAAGCCTTGCGGACGCCAGATCATCATCAGTACCATCAAACCACCCAGCATCAACATGCTGTATTCATTAAAGTCACGCATCAGCTCGCGGGAAACCACCAGCAGGATTGCCGCGAGGATCACCGCAAACTGAGAACCCATACCGCCCAGTACCACAATCGCCAGCACAAACGCGGATTCGGCGAAAGTGAACGATTCCGGGCTGACAAAGCCCTGGCGCGCGGCAAACAGCGTACCGGCAAAACCGGCGAACGCGGCGCTGATGGTAAAGGCCGTCAGCTTAATGCGTGTCGGGTTCAGCCCGAGTGAACGGCAGGCGATTTCATCTTCACGCAGCGCTTCCCACGCGCGCCCCAGCGGCATGCGCAGCAGGCGGTTAATCACAAACAGCGTCAGCACCACCAGCAGCAGCGCAACCAGGTAGAGGAACACCACGCGATCACTGGGGTCGTAAGGCACGTTAAAGAAGTTGCTGAAGGTATCCCAACCCCCTTCACGGGCGGTGCGGCTGAACTCGAGACCGAACAGCGTCGGTTTGGGGATCTGGCTGATACCGTTCGGGCCGCCGGTTATTTCGGTGTTGTTCAACAGCAGAATGCGGACGATTTCGCCGAAACCCAGCGTCACAATCGCCAGGTAATCACCGCGCAGACGCAGCACCGGGAAGCCCAGCAGGAAACCCGCGGCAGCGGAAACCAGCCCCGCCAGCGGCAGGCATGTCCAGAAACCCAGGCCGTAATAGTGATTGAGCAGCGCGAAGGTATACGCACCGATGGCGTAAAAACCGCCGTAACCCAGCACGAGCAAACCGGAAAGCCCGACCACCACGTTCAGGCCGAGGCCGAGGATGATATAGATCATCGTCATGGTGGCGATATCCACCGTGCCGCGCGAAACGACAAACGGCCACGCCACCGCAATCACCAGCAGCGCTAACAGGAACAACTTCTGTTTGAGCGTAGAGCCATCAATCGCCGGCAGCACGAATTTCGGACCGGAAACACCCTTCAGGCTTTTCTGCAAAACAGGCCGCAGCAACTGGAAGAAAAACACCACTGCCGTACCGATAAAGATCCACTGCCAGCGAATATCCGCCGCGGTATCCACAACCAGTTTGGTGCCGTTCAGCTCCAGTTGAACGCCCATAAAGACGCTCGCCAGCACGAAAAACATCGCCGCCGAGAGCAGCGCCAGCACAAAATGCATCGGTTTCATACTTTTTCAACCTCCGGGCGGCCAAGGATACCGGTCGGCATCACCAGCAACACCACAATCAACAGCGCGAATGACACCACATCTTTGTATTCGGTGCTCAGATACGCCGAAGAGAGAGATTCCGCGACACCCAGAATCAGGCCGCCGATCATCGCGCCAGGAATGCTACCGATTCCACCCAGCACTGCGGCGGTAAACGCTTTCATCCCGGCCATGAAACCGATATATGGGTTGATAACGCCATAGAACTGACCAAGCAGCACGCCCGCGACCGCCGCCATCGCCGCGCCGATCACAAAGGTTAGCGCGATGACGCGGTCGGTGTTGATACCTAAGAGGCTTGCCATTTTCAGGTCTTCCGCACAGGCGCGACAGGCGCGCCCCATGCGGGAATAGCGGATAAACAGCGTCAGCGCCAGCATGGCAACGAAGGTCACAATCCAGATAACCAGTTGCATGGTGGTGATGCTGGCCGAGAAGTGTTCACTGCTGCCGACAACCCACTGGCCGTTAAACAGGCTCGGCAGCGCCACATCGCGGGAACCTTCGGTCAGGCTGACGTAGTTTTGCAAGAAGATCGACATGCCGATGGCGGAAATCAGCGCAATCAGGCGCTTGGAGCTGCGCACCGGGCGATACGCCACCCGTTCGATGCTCCAGCCGTAAGCGCTGGCAATGATAATGGCACCGACGAAACCGGCTGCGACCAGCAGCCAACTGGAGTCGATACCCATCATCATCAGCGCGGCGATGATCATAAAGGAGACATAACTGCCGATCATGTAGACCTCGCCGTGGGCGAAGTTGATCATGCCGATAATGCCGTAAACCATGGTGTAACCAATGGCGATCAATGCGTAGGTGCTTCCCAGCGTGACGCCGTTAAACATCTGCTGCAAGAAATAGAGAAACTGCTCAGACATAACATAACCTTCTAAAATCTCCCGGGGCATTGCTCCCCGAGAGAGGGATGACAGTTATTTCGCCACGGACGACGAACCATCGGCGTGCCATTGGAAGACACCGAATTCAAATCCTTTCAGATCGCCTTTTTCATCCCAGTTCAGCGGCCCAATCACGGTTTTAGCCCCGTTGGCTTTTAAATCTTTAATCAGCGCCAGCGGCTCACTGCTGCCGGTGCGCTCCAGCGCAGTAGCCAGCGATTGCACTGCGGCGTAGGTGATCCACACATACGGGCCGCTCGGATCTTTCTTCTGCGCTTTCAGCGCATCGACAATGCCCTGGTTCGCCGGATCCTGGTCGTAACGCTTCGGCATCGTCACCAGCATGCCTTCTGCCGCGTCACCCGCGATATTGGACAATGACGCATTGCCCACGCCTTCCGGCCCCATGAATTGGATTTTCAGACCGTTGGCGCGCGCCTGGCGAAGAATTTGCCCCATTTCCGGGTAGTAACCACCGTAGTAGACG
Source organism: Kosakonia sp. YIM B13571 (assembly GCF_042788095.1). Lineage (NCBI taxonomy): Bacteria > Pseudomonadati > Pseudomonadota > Gammaproteobacteria > Enterobacterales > Enterobacteriaceae > Kosakonia > Kosakonia sp. YIM B13571. Next base: position 113,592 of record NZ_JBHZPL010000004.1, read on the forward strand.
AAATCGATATTTTCTTTTTGCAGACGCGCCACCAGCGCAGAAAAATCCTTCTCACCGGCGGTGATGCCGTCGAAGAACACCACATTCGCTCCACCTGCTTTCAGCCCTTCCTGCACGGAGCGCGCGAGGCCTTCGCCGTACTGCTGTTTATCGTGAATGATGGCGATGCGCTGCGGTTTCACCGTGTTCAGAATGTACTTCGCGGCAGTCGGCCCCTGCGAGGAGTCTAACCCGGCGGTACGCATAATGTGCTGGTAGCCGCGCTGCGTCAGCTCTGGGTTGGTCGCGCCAGGCGTTATCATCAGAATGCCTTCGTCTTCGTAGATATCAGAAGCAGGCTGTGTTGATGATGAGCAAAGATGGCCAATCACATATTTCACACCGTCATTGACGATTTTATTCGCCACGGCAACGGCTTGTTTTGGGTCACAGGCGTCGTCATATTCCTCGGCGACCAGTTTGTCGCCCTTGATCCCGCCCTTAGCGTTGATATCCTGGATAGCCTGACGCGCGCCGTTGAACTCCATATCGCCCCACTGGGCAACCGGACCGGACATCGCACCGACAACCGCTACCTTAATATCCTTCGCTATGGCCGCGTGAGACATCGCAAGTGAAACCATCCCCGCGATTAATGTCTTCGCGTTCCTTTTCATTGTTGTAAATCCCCGTTCGTGATGTCGTGTTTACACTTCCTGCTTCAGGTAGCCGGAACGTTGGCTTACTGTTTCCTGAATTATTCGTGTAATAATTTTGTTTTATTATGGTTAAAAAGCATTCTGTACTTTTAATGCACAACACTATTTTTACCAGCGCCTTTAATGGTTTAGCGCAGTTTTTTGGCAAAAACCAGACTAAATACTCTATTTTTCAGGCGATTAAGCAGAGATAATATTCTGTATTTCTTCCGAGATAAACAAAAAAAGCCCTCCTGCCAGCATAAAATAACGGTACATAAAGCGGAATAAATCGCTACCAATTAGGTTAAAATCCTGCCTCTTTTTCGATCTCCAATGTTTCACGCTACCCCAGACGCTGCGGAAAAATTATTCACCTATTGAATGAAAAATAAAAAACGATCAATCCCTGCCATACGAAATTGATTACACTCACACTATGTTTTGCGTTTTGGACAAGCTGTACATGAAATTAACTATCGTCCGGCTGGTGACCTTCACCGAGCAGGATCACACTGATTTAGCAAAAGTCTGGCCGGAATACTCGTCTGCATCTCTTGAAGTGGATGACACTCACCGCATCTACGCAGCGCGTTTTAATGACCGTCTGTTGGCTGCCGTTCGCGTGACGCTACTCGGCACCGAAGGGGCGCTGGATTCCCTGCGCGTACGCGATATCACTCGTCGTCGCGGCGTGGGGCAATATCTGGTGGAAGAAGTGATGCGTGATAACCCGGCGATCACCAGTTGGTGGATAGCCGATATTGGCGTCGAAGACCGGGACGTAATGGCTGCCTTCACCCAAAGACTGGGATTTACCGCGCAGGAGAACGGCTGGGAAAAACGATAAAGCCCGCGCAGTGGATTTGCCTGATGGCGTTACCTATATCAGGCTTACGTCGGTCCTGGTAAAACAGTAAAAAGGCCGGGTTACCCTTGGTAACCCGGCCTTTTCAATCGATTCTGACCACAACTTTCGTGTCGCAGGAAGGCGGCACGTTCGCTCATCCCGGGGAGCTTACTGAAGCAAGTGACCGGGGTGAGTGAGTGCAGCCAACGCACCTGCGGCGCGAAAGGCGACGGTCAGCTTAGAAAATCACTTAGCGTCAGTCGCTGTACCGTTGGCGTGCCAGGTGAACACACCGAACTCAAAGCCTTTCAGATCGCCCTTCTCATCCCATGACAGCGGCCCCATTACGGTATCCACTGAGTGGCCTTTCAGCCAGGTGGCGATAGCCGCCGGATCGGCAGACTGACCCAAGCCGGCAGCCAGAGATTGCAGCGCGGCATAAGTCGTCCATACAAATGCGCCGCTTGGATCTTGTTTCTTCGCTTTAATCGCATCCACGATCGGTTTGTTCGCCGGAATCTGGTCATAGTTTTTCGGCTTGGTAACCAGCATACCTTCTGCGGATTCACCGGCGATGTTAGACAGGGAAACGTTCGCCACGCCTTCCGGCCCCATAAACTGGGTTTTCAGACCAGCAGCACGAGACTGACGCAGGATCTGCCCCATTTCCGGGTGGTAACCGCCGTAGTAAACGAAGTCGATGTTCTCTTTCTTCAGGCGCGCAACCAGCGTGGAGAAGTCTTTCTCACCGGCGGTGATACCGTCGAAGAACACCACATTCGCGCCGCCTTTTTTCAGGCCGTCCTGCACTGCACGCGCCAGACCTTCACCGTACTGTTGCTTGTCATGAATAACGGCGATGCGCTGCGGCTTCACTTTATCCAGAATGTATTTCGCTGCGGTCGGACCCTGGTCGGAATCCAGGCCGGTGGTGCGCAGCGTCAGTTTGTAACCACGCGCGGTCAGCTCAGGCGCTGTCGCGGCAGGCGTGATCATCAAAATGCCTTCGTCTTCGTAGATATCAGACGCCGGCTGAGTAGAAGAGGAGCAGAGGTGACCGATAACGTATTTAATGCCGTCATTGACCACTTTGTTAGCGACCGCCACCGCTTGTTTCGGGTCACAAGCATCGTCATATTTTACCGCAACCAGTTTGTCGCCTTTGATCCCACCTTTGGCATTAATATCGGCGATAGCTTGTTCAGCGCCGGTAAACTCCTGGTCGCCGTACTGCGCAACCGGACCAGACATCGCACCGACAACGGCAACTTTGATATCTTTGGCGAATGCCACGTTGCTCATTGCTAACGCAATACATCCTGCCAGTAACGCTTTGCCCTTCATTTTCATCCTGAGTTTCCCCATTGTTATGGTTATTGCATTTGTTGTGATGTTGTTGTGTGGCATATTATTTCGCTTATCATCATAAGCAAAGAATATGATAGTAGTTTTTAACCGTTCCGCCCGGGCCTGAGCAGCATACTCTGCTAAAACATACCCCATTTTTCGGAATATGGAATAACAATTTTGAAGGTTGTACGACAGACTGATGACAGAGGGTGAGAAAGCCGCCCATAAGGCGGCTGAATAATTAATGCGTCAGCGACTGGGAGATAATATCCAGCGCCTTGCGGAATTGAACTTCCGGAATGGTCAGCGGGTAGAGGAAACGGATAACGTTGCCGTAAACCCCGCAGCTCAGCAGCAGCAGACCGTCTGCTAGCGCTTTCTCCTGCACCTGCTTAGTAAATTCAGCCGACGGTGCGCCAGTTTGCGGATCGTTAAATTCCACCGCCACCATTGAGCCCTGCGCACGAATATCGGCGATATACGGGCACTGCGCCTTTGCGCGGTTCAGCACTTCCACCAGATGTTGACCCAGATGATTAGCCCGTTCGCACAGGTTTTCTTCTTCAATCACGTCCAGCACTGCATGCGCCGCCGCAATGGCGAGCGGGTTGCCCGCATAAGTGCCGCCCAAACCACCCGGAGCAGGCGCATCTATCACCTCCGCGCGCCCGGCCACAGCCGAAAGCGGCAAACCACCGGCCAGGCTTTTCGCCATGGTGATTAAATCCGGTTTCACATCGTAATACTCGCTGGCAAAGAGCTTGCCGGTGCGGGCAAAACCGCTCTGCACTTCGTCAACGATCAGCAGAATGCCGTGGTTATCGCACAGCTTGCGCAGCGCCTGCATAAAATCATCCGGTGCGACGTTAAATCCACCCTCGCCCTGCACGGGTTCCAGCAGAATGGCCGCCACCTGATCCGGCGCGATATCCGCTTTAAAAATGCGCTCCAAACTTTTCAACGCCTCTTCAGTACTCACACCGTGCAGCGCGTTGGGGTACTGGGCGTGGTAAATCGAACCGGGGAATGGGCCGAAGCCAATTTTATACGGTGCCACTTTACCGGTGAGCGCCATAGTCATGAAGGTGCGACCGTGGAAACCGCCGCCAAAGGTAATGATTCCGGGGCGTTTGGTATAGGCGCGAGCAATTTTAACGGCGTTTTCCACCGCTTCTGCGCCAGTCGAGAAAAATGCAGTTTTCGCCGGACCAGCAACGGGTACGCGTTCATTAATACGTTCCGCCAGCGAGACGTAGCTTTCGTAAGGAACAATCTGGTAAGCGGTGTGCGTAAATGCCTGCAACTGTTTTTCCACCGCCGCCATCACTTTCGGATGCCGATGTCCGGTGTTAAGCACCGCAATGCCGGCGGCAAAGTCGATCACCTCGTTACCTTCCACATCCCACAGCGTGGCGTTTTCCGCTTTTTCGGCGTAAAAACCACACATGACACCAATCCCACGCGGCGTCGCCTGTAAGCGGCGCTGATTCAGTTCGTTATTCTTCACCTTGATTGTCCCCTGTCTGTGTATGCCCGCTTACCAAGTATATAGCGCCTTTGATAAAGCGATGTTTTACTCAGTCTCGCGCAAGCGCAGGGACACCGACAGGACAGCTTTCCTGCCGCGTTGTGACAGAAGCCGAATGAACGCCTGATGATGTGAAAGTGGTGGTGGCGGGATAATTTAGATAATAAAAAGCCGGGTGAGGCTTGCGCCAACCCGGCTTATTCACTGCAATACGCTTACGCTTCGATAGCGGCGCGCAGTTTTTTCATCGCGTTCTTTTCAAGCTGACGCACACGCTCGGCAGAAACGCCGTAGCGATCAGCCAGTTCCTGCAATGTGGTTTTGTTATCTTCGTCCAGCCAACGTGCGCGAATAATCTGCTGGCTGCGTTCGTCGAGCCCCTGCATCGCATCGGTCAACTTGTTGGCCGCCTGCTCTTCCCAGTTGTCATCTTCAATGCCGTCGGCAAAGTTAGATGATTTATCCTGCAGATAGAGTACCGGCGCCATCGGCTGGCTATCGTGCGCATCGTCATCCGAGGACATATCAAACGTCATGTCCTGCGCCGCCATACGCGACTCCATTTCACGCACGTCTTTGCTGGTTACGCCCAGTTCACGGGCTACCATTTCCACTTCGTCCTGGTTGAACCAGCCAAGGCGCTGTTTGGCTTTGCGCAGATTAAAGAACAGCTTACGCTGAGCTTTGGTGGTCGCGACTTTCACAATACGCCAGTTGCGCAGCACATACTCGTGGATCTCAGCTTTGATCCAGTGCACGGCGAAAGAGACCAGGCGCACACCCACTTCCGGGTTGAAGCGACGAACGGCTTTCATCAGGCCGATGTTACCTTCCTGGATGAGATCCGCCTGTGGCAGACCATAGCCCGAGTAATTACGAGCAATATGAACAACAAAGCGCAGGTGAGACAGAATCAGCTTTTTCGCTGCTTCCAGATCGCCCTGGTAATGCAGCTTTTCAGCCAGTGCCCGCTCTTCATCAGCCGTCAACATCGGCCATGCGTTCGCAGCCCGGACGTAAGATTCCAGGTTACCAACAGGGGCTAAAGCTAAAGTTTGCATTTCTTTGGTCATTCAAATCCTCTCAATTCACTTATCAGCTGGCGGCGGTCTGTCCCCATCAAGCAACAAACATGCCAGCGCTTTTGAGCAACGAGAATAGCATTCACATTTTTATCAGACAGTGATTTTATCCACAAGTTCCTTGTAGGTCTGTGAATAAATTACGCACAAATTGTGACATCAGGATGATAAACCGGAGCAAGGAACGTTAGAAGTGATATTACGCTTCCCTGCTACGGGAATACTTCACGTGCAGGGAAGGAGTATATCAGAGATTTTTTAGTCCGGAGTAAAGTGACGTAAATGTTGAACGGTGGCAAGCCATGCGGCAATCCAGCCAATCATCGAGCACACCAGTAACAGCAGCAAGCACTCGTCAAACGACAGCCCACTCAGCTCAAACTGCGTGCCAAACACCTTCGCTACTTCCGTCACCGCCGATGACAACCGCATTACCAAAATTTCCGACAGGATCAGCGATAAAAACGCCCCGGAGAAACCAAGCAACGCGCCACCATACAGGAACGGGCGCAGGATAAAACCGTCTGTCGCACCAATCAATTTTTGCACGTTAATGGTATCGCGGCGGGCGAAAATACTCAGTCGCACGCTATTGCCGATGACCAAAAACACGGCCGCAACCATCAGTACGCCAATCATTGCCGCCACGCGCCCGACCAGGCCAGTCAGCGATGCCAGGCGCGCAAACCAGCTATCATCCATGCGCACTTCATCAATGCCCTGAATGTGGGAAATTCGGTCACGCAGCGTGTTCAGCGAATCCGTACTCTGAAAATCCAGTTTCGGCACCACCACCGCCACGGCAGGCAGCGGGTTCTCTTCCAGCATATCCAGCGCGCCGCCAAACCCGGACCAGTTGCGGAACTCGCCCAGCGCATCTTCACGCGACAGATAATTCACCTTTTCCACGCCCTGTTCGGACTGGAGTTGGCCCACCACCTGCTGCGCGGCGTTGTCATCCAGCGCTTTATCGAAATAGACGGTGATCTGCGGCGACGGATAGTACTGGGACGCCGCCTGGTTGACGTTTTTGTAGACCATGTAACACACGCTTGGCAGTGTCAGGGAGATGGCAATGACCATCACCGTCAGGAAGGTCGCCAGCGGTTTGCTTTTCAGATCCTGCAGCGCACCGTGCCAAGCGTAGCGTACCTGCTCGTTAAAGACGTTGCTCTTACGTGAAGGCGCTTTGGCTGGCGTTTTACCGCGACGCGGCGCATTACGGTTACCCTCGCCTGAGGACGTAGACGATTTGCGAAACCGATCTAATTTGCTGCCAAACTGCCGAATGTGGTTTAGTGCATCGCGCTTATTCACCCGCCAGGCCTCCATGCAAATGACCGTCGCTCAGGCTCAGCATGCGATACGAACGACGGGAAATCAGACCGATATCGTGCGTTGCCATCAGCACTGTTACCCCTACGCGGTTAAATTCCTCAAACAGACGTAAAATTCCTTCAGACAGCGCATCATCCAGGTTACCGGTCGGTTCATCCGCCAGCAACACGGCGGGTTTATTGACCACTGCGCGGGCAATCCCCACACGCTGTTGTTCGCCACCGGAGAGCTGAATCGGGAAGCTTTTCGCTTTGTCGAGCAGCCCGACTTTATCCAACGCCGCCGAAACGCGACGGCGAATATCATCACCACTGGCGCCCGCGATGATCAGCGGAATCGCCACGTTGTCAAACACGGTTCTGTCCATCAGCAGGTGGTGATCCTGGAAAATCATCCCGATTTGACGACGCAAAAACGGCACTTCCCGGTTTTTCAGACGGGTAATATCGTGACCGCCGAAGAGGATTTTCCCGGCGCTTGGCCGCTCAATCCCACAAATCAGCTTCAGCAGGGTACTTTTCCCCGCACCGGAATGCCCGGTCAGAAAGGCCATCTCGCCCTGCTGCAGGTGAAATGTCACCCCCTGCAGCGCTTGTCTCCCACCGAGATAGGCTTTGCTGACGTGTTCAAAGCGAATCATTGTTAATCCTCTCGGGCAAAAAGTGCCTCTATAAAATCGCCCGCATTAAACGGACGTAAATCCTCAATACGTTCGCCGACGCCGATGTAGCGGATAGGAATGCCGAATTGATCCGCCACCGAGAAAATAACCCCGCCCTTGGCGGTGCCATCAAGCTTGGTCAGCGTAATACCCGTTAAGCCAACGGCTTCGTGGAACAGTTTGGCCTGGCTTATGGCATTTTGCCCGGTGCTGGCATCAATCGTCAGCATCACTTCATGCGGCGCGTCTTCGTCCAGCTTCTTCATCACGCGAACAATTTTCTTCAACTCTTCCATCAGGTGCGCTTTGTTCTGCAAACGACCTGCGGTATCAGCAATCAACACATCTACGTTGCGCGCTTTCGCCGCCTGAATAGCATCGAAAATCACCGAAGCGGAATCCGCGCCGGTATGCTGGGCAATCACCGGGATATTGTTACGCTGTCCCCAAACTTGAAGTTGCTCAACTGCGGCGGCACGGAAAGTATCCCCCGCCGCCAACATCATCGATTTACCCTGCTGCTCAAACTGGCGCGCCAGCTTACCGATGGTGGTAGTTTTGCCTACACCGTTAACGCCAACCATCAAAATCACAAACGGAGTTTTGCTCTCGATGTTGAGCGGCTCATCCACTTTAGCGAGGATCTCGCCCATCTCATCTTTCAGCAAACCATAAAGTGCTTCTGCATCGCGCAACTGCTTGCGGCTCGCGCCTTCCGTCAGGTTGGTGATAATTTTGCGCGTGGTTTCCACGCCGACATCCGCAATCAACAACTGCTCTTCCAGCTCTTCGAACAGATCATCGTCGATCTTTTTCCCACGGAACAGACTGATAAATCCGGAACCGAGGTTTTCTTTGGTTTTAAGCAAGCTGCGTTTCAGGCGCGCGAAGAAACCTTCTTTGGTCGGTTTTTCCTGCTCCTGCACGGATTCTTCAACCGGCACGACAACCACCGCTTCTTCCGCCGCTTCGGCGGCCAACGCTTGCGCGTCCAGTTCCTCGTCGCTTAGCGGAACATCGTCTTCTTCCAGCGGCTCGGCTTCCACCTGCCACTCTTCAGCGCCGATCTCCTGCTCAGCCACCTCTTCCGGCAGCGGCAGTTCTTCATGTTCAACAACCGCCGGGCTTTCTTCCACGGTAGTGTCCGCAACGGCCTCTTCATGTACCCGTTGCTCGCTGACCTCAACCACCTCTTCGGCAAATTTTTCGCTGGCGGCGGCAGGCTCGATAACCGGGGTTTCTTCAACCGGCTGCTCAGTTACTGGCTGCTGTTCGGTTTGCGCCTCTTCAGCCTTCTCTTTCTGCCCAAGGCCAAGCCAGGAAAAAAAGCCACGTTTCTTCTCATTTGCCATTGGCGACTACACTCCTCGCTGTTGTTTCATAGCGCAGTCCGTCTGCACAGCCGGGACTGAAAACATTTGTTAATTAGTCGGATAGTCTATCACTTTCCTCAACTCGCATCACGGCCTGAGGATTAGGGTTTAACGTCATTCGTCAGACCGCTAGAATAGCAGGCCGAAATGATGAGCAAAGCGATAACCATGAAGAAACCTACCCGTAACGCCACCGGCCAGATCCGCATTATTGGCGGCCAGTGGCGGGGCCGTAAATTACCGGTTCCGGACAGCCCCGGCCTGCGCCCGACCACCGATCGCGTGCGTGAAACCTTATTCAACTGGCTGGCACCGTCAATGGTAGACGCCCACTGTCTCGATTGCTTCGCCGGCAGCGGTGCGCTGGGGCTCGAAGCGCTTTCTCGCTACGCCGCCAGCGCAACCTTGCTGGAAATGGAGCGCAGCGTCGCGCAGCAGTTACAGCAAAATCTGGCAACGCTGAAAGCCACCAACGCGAAAGTGGTCAACACCAATACGCTGACATTTTTAGCCAGTCCCGGCTCGCCGCACAATATTGCTTTCATTGACCCCCCGTTTCGTAAAGGGATGCTGGAAGAGACTGTGCGCCTGCTCGAAACCAACGGCTGGCTCGCAGATGAAGCGCTGATCTATATCGAAAGCGAAGTTGAAAATGGATTACCGCCCGTACCCGCACACTGGCAACTGCACCGGGAAAAAGTCGCCGGGCAGGTAGCATATCGTTTGTATCACCGCGAAGCACAAGGAGAGAAGCATGCCGCTGTTGATTAACCTCGGACGTCTGTTGATGCTCTGCATCTGGGCGTTTCTGATTCTGAACCTGATTAAGCCTTTTCCGCGTCCGCTGAATATTTTCGTCAACGTGGCGCTTGTTTTCACTGTGTTTATGCATGCGCTGCAAGCCACCATGCTGAAAACGGCGCTACCGAAAGACGGCCCGCAAATGAGCAAAGCGGAGCAGATCCGTGTTTTTCTCTTCGGCGTATTTGAGCTGCTTATCTGGCAGAAGAAATTAAAAGCGAAGAAATAGCCCCACCGCCCGGAGGCGTCATGCTTACCGGGCCGCTTCCGGCGTAAAATCCACAAAGCGCGATCCCTGGTAACGCAGCACGCCTCTGTCCCCCACCGACAGTGCATTATATTGCTGCGCCTCGAGGCGAAAACGCATCTCCAGCCCGCCGGTTTGCGGTTTAAAACTCACGTCATAACGCATGGCGGTTCCCGCTGGCGTAACCTGTTGCTGGCGAGAACGACGCGGATTAAGCGGTTTTTCCCGCTTGTTGCTCACCACCACACTTTTTTGCTGTTGCGGCGCACTATCGTTTTCGGCGTTTTCGCGCCGCTGCTGTACAAAGCGGAAAGCGGCAAAAACCACAATCAATCCAACGACGATAATGAAAAAAAGCGGGGGTTTACTCATGGCGAATACCTGTCGGAAAAAGCGGAATTGAGCTTATCGCGGCGGAAATAGCGTTGTCATCCTCCTTTTCCCGCCACTACACTGAGTAAGAGAGATTTACGCAACAATAACAGATACAGGGACTTAATTATGCTGTGGTCATTTATTGCTGTCTGCCTTTCCGCCTGGTTATATGTCGATGCTTCGTATCGTGGCCCGGTCTGGCAGCGCTGGGTTTTCAAACCCGTTACGCTCTTACTCCTGCTGTTACTGGCCTGGCAAGCGCCGATGTTCGATGCCATTAGTTACCTGGTACTGGCGGGTCTGTGCGCCTCGCTGGTTGGTGATGCGCTCACCCTGCTACCGAGGCAAAAACTGCTCTACGCCATCGGAGCGTTTTTCCTCGCGCATCTGCTCTATACCATCTATTTCGCCAGCCAGATGACGCTCTCGTTCTTCTGGCCGCTGCCGGTGGCGCTGTTGATTATCGGTGCGCTGTTGGTGGCCGTGATCTGGTCGCGCCTCGAAGAGTTGCGTATGGCGGTCTGTACCTTTATCGCCATGACGCTGGTAATGGTATGGCTGGCAGGCGAGCTGTGGTTTTTCCGCCCGACCAGCCCGGCATTGTCGGCTTTCGTTGGCGCATCGCTGCTGCTGATTGGCAACGTGGTCTGGTTAGGTAGCCACTACCGCAAACGCTTTAGCGCCGATAACGCCATCGCCTCCGCCTGCTACTTCGCCGGTCACTTTTTGATTGTCCGTTCGTTGTATATTTAAAAGGCTTGACTCTGGAGTCGACTCCAGAGTGCATACTCCGGTTAATGAGAAAATTATCATTCACCGGAGGATGCTATGCCAACCCCCAACACATCGCCTCAGTTGAAAAAAGCGCCGCAATTCGCGGCGGTTAAACTGCACCCGATAGAAGAAAAAACCGCGTCCTGCTGCGCCGACGGCCACTGCGAAGAGCGCGAAATACCTGAAATTGCTGCCGAGGGCGAACGCTATAGCTGGCACGTCTCCGGCATGGATTGCGCCGCCTGCGCCCGCAAAGTGGAAAATGCTGTGCGCCAGGTTGAAGACGTCGGCCAGGTTCAGGTCACCTTTGCTACCGAAAAACTTATCGTCATTGCGCAAAAAGATGTGCGTGAGCGCGTAGAACACGCCGTGCAACAGGCCGGGTATCAACTGCGCACTGAAAGTGCACCTGCGCCAGAAACCTCACGGCTGCGCGAAAACCTGCCGCTTCTCATCTTAATCACGATGATGGCGCTCAGTTGGGGACTGGAACAGATTAACCACCCGTTCGGCCAGACGGCATTTATCGCTACTACGCTGGTCGGGCTGTGGCCGATTGCCCGCCAGGCGCTGCGCTTAATGAAAAGCGGCAGTTGGTTCGCCATCGAAACCTTAATGAGCGTGGCAGCCATCGGCGCGCTGTTTATTGGCGCGACGGCAGAAGCAGCGATGGTGCTGCTGCTGTTTTTAATTGGCGAGCGGCTTGAAGGCTGGGCCGCCAGCCGTGCGCGGCGCGGTGTCAGCGCGTTAATGGCGTTAAAACCGGATACAGCAACTCGCCTGAGCAACGGCGAGCGCCAGCGTGTCGCGGCAAGCGAGCTACAACCGGGTGATGTTATTGAAGTTCCGGCGGGCGGACGTTTGCCTGCGGATGGTCGGCTGGTCTCGGCATTTGCCAGCTTTGATGAAAGCGCCTTAACGGGCGAATCCGTGCCGGTTGAGCGCACACAAGGTGAAAGCGTGCCCGCAGGTGCCACCAGCGTTGACCGTCTGGTGCAGCTTGAAGTGGTTTCTAAACCGGGTGAAAGCGCGATTGACCGCATTCTGAAACTGATTGAAGAAGCAGAAGAGCGCCGCGCGCCGATTGAGCGTTTTATTGACCGTTTCAGCCGTATCTACACCCCGGCCATTATGGCCGTGGCGCTGCTGGTCGCCATCGTTCCACCGCTTTTGTTTGCGCAACCGTGGCTGGAGTGGATCTACAAAGGGCTGGCGTTGTTGCTGATTGGCTGTCCGTGCGCGCTGGTTATCTCCACGCCAGCGGCGATCACCTCTGGCCTTGCGGCAGCGGCACGTCGCGGCGCGTTGATTAAAGGTGGCGCAGCGCTAGAGCAGCTCGGCGGCATTCGTCAGGTGGCGTTTGATAAAACCGGCACGCTGACCGTCGGCAAACCGCAAGTCGCCGCGATCACGCCATTAGCCGGTACAGAAGAAGCGGAATTGCTGGCGCTCAGCGCCGCTATTGAACAGGGCTCTACCCACCCGCTGGCGCTGGCCATTGTGCAGGAAGCACAGCGACGTAAGCTGATGATTCCTGAAGCAACAGAGCAGCGCGCGCTGGCGGGTAAAGGTATTGAGGCGAATATCGCCGGGCAGCGGGTGCTTATCAGCGCGCCGGACAAACTGCCGCAAGGTGCACTTCACGACACCGTGTTGGCACAGATCGCGCAGCAGGAAAGCCGTGGGCAAACCGTGGTGGTGGTACAGCGCGACGGCAAGGTTATCGGTTCCATCGGCTTGCAAGATACGCTGCGCGACGACGCCAAAGAAGCCGTTGCCGCCCTGCATGCACTCGGCGTACAAGGCGTGATCCTCACCGGCGACAACCCACGCGCCGCAGCGGCGATTGCGGGTGAACTGGGGCTGCATTTTCGCGCCGGGTTGCTGCCGGAAGATAAAGTCGATGCGGTACGCGCGCTCAACCAGCAAGCGCCGCTGGCGATGGTCGGTGACGGCATTAACGATGCACCCGCGATGAAAGCCGCAACTATCGGTATCGCAATGGGTAGCGGGACAGATGTGGCGCTGGAAACCGCCGACGCCGCGCTCACGCATAACCGGCTGGTCGGCCTTGGGCAGATGATTCACCTGGCGCGCGCCACGCACAGCAATATTCGCCAGAACATCGCCATGGCGCTCGGCTTGAAAGCGATTTTTCTGGTGACAACGCTGCTGGGAATTACCGGTCTGTGGCTGGCGGTGCTGGCAGATACGGGCGCAACGGTGCTGGTAACAGCCAACGCGCTGCGCCTGTTGCGCACCAAAGATTAATGGTTCTTACGCACCAGATAACGGTACGGCAGTGATTCGGTTTGCCCGGCGACCAGCTCATGTTCCATAAAACGGCAAAAGCCGGGAATATCGCGGGTAGTTGCCGGATCATCGGCGATAATCAGCAACGTTTCGCCAATCTGCATATTGCGCACAGTTTTGCGCACCATCATTACCGGCTCCGGGCAGCGTAAGCCCTGAGCATCCAGCGTATGGTCGGCGGTGGAAAACGGATCGGTCATCTTCATCTCGCAAGGGAAAAAACCGCATTAGTTTACGCCGCCTTTTTTGTGACGCAAGCGAGGTTAACGATTGCGCTAAAATTAACCATTGCATCCCACTCCGATTGCAGTATTATGCGGCGGCTCTGCTTGTCAGAGCATAAAAAGTACTGGGTTCCCTCACCCCATTTACCAAAAAGGTCACAATATGACGCATTTTTCAAACGCGCAGCGCATGAAGGCGCTGTTCTGGCTTTCGCTTTTTCATCTGCTGGTGATCATCTCCAGTAACTACCTGGTGCAGTTGCCGGTTTCCATCTTTGGTTTCCATACCACCTGGGGCGCATTTAGTTTCCCGTTTATCTTCCTGGCAACGGATTTAACCGTGCGTATTTTCGGCGCGCCATTGGCCCGGCGAATTATCTTCGCGGTGATGGTGCCAGCACTATTAGCCTCTTACGTCATCTCCTCGCTGTTCTACATGGGCAGTTGGCAAGGTTTCGGCGCGCTGATGCACTTCAATTTGTTTGTCGCCCGTATCGCCACCGCAAGCTTTATGGCTTACGCACTGGGGCAAATTCTCGATGTGCATGTCTTTAACCGCCTGCGCCAGAATCGCCGCTGGTGGCTCGCGCCCGCCGCATCCACCGTGTTTGGTAACGCCAGCGACACCGCTGCGTTTTTCTTTATCGCTTTCTGGCGCAGCCCGGATGCCTTTATGGCGCAGCACTGGACGGAAATCGCGCTGGTGGATTACAGCTTCAAAGTGCTTATCAGCATCGCTTTCTTCCTGCCGATGTACGGTGTGTTGTTGAATATGTTGCTGAAAAGACTGGCAGACAAATCTGAAATTAGCGCGTTACAGGCGAGTTAAAGGTACGGCTTATCAGATGTGATAAGATGCGCCGATGAGCCGTTATGGCTGTTTATTGAAAGGAAGAAGTCAATGCGCAATCTGGTGAAATATGTCGGTATCGGCCTGCTGGTTGTTGGGCTGGCTGCCTGTGATAACAGCGACAGCAAAAAGCCCGTTCAGGGCGCTGCCGCCGAAAGCAACGCCAGCGGTCAACCGGTAACCCTGCTCGACGGTAAACTCAGCTTCTCGCTGCCTGCAGATATGACCGATCAGAGCGGCAAACTGGGCACACAGTCCAATAATATGCACGTATATTCCGATGCCACCGGTCAGAAAGCGGTGATTGTGATTGTCGGCGACAACACGACAGAAGAGTTAAGCGCGCTGGCAAAACGTCTGGAAGAGCAACAACGCAGCCGCGACCCGCAGTTGCAGGTGGTCACTAACAAATCCATCGAATTGAAAGGCCAGACTCTGCAACAGCTCGACAGTATTATCTCTGCCAAAGGCCAGACTGCCTGGTCTTCTGTGGTGCTGGGTAAAGTTGATGACAAACTGCTGACCATCCAGGTGACGTTGCCAGCGGATAACCAGCAGCAGGCGCAGACCACGGCGGAAAACATTATCAACACTATCGTGGTGAAATAAGGCCGCGCAGAACATGAAAAAGGGAACCTGAAGGTTCCCTTTTTACTATTCGCTCACCATCGGCTTGTACTTCAGCCGCCAGGCCAGCAGTAAGGCTGTTAGCACCAGTCCTGCCGCGGCGAAATAGATAGCCGAGACACCCGCCCATGCCATCAGCAACCCCGCCAGCGGCCCGGTTATCCCCAGCGATAAATCCATAAACACCGTGTACGTTGCCAGCGCAGAACCCTGGTTTTGCTGCGGCACCGCTTTGACTGCGACCACACCCAACGCCGGGAATACCAGCGAGAAACCGGCCCCGGCAAGGAATACGCCGAGCTTCGCCATCCACGGCTCCACGGCCAGACCAACCAGCACCAGCCCAAGGGTTTCGACCACAAAACAGAGCATCGCCACATTTATACCGCCGAAGCGATTAATTCCATTCGGGAACAGCAGACGCGCGCCAACAAAGGCACAGCTAAAAAGGGTGAGAGCAAACGCCGCATCTTCCCAGCCTTTGGCATCGTAATAGAGGGTAATAAACGTGGCAATGACGCCAAAACCAGCAGTACCCAGCGCCAGCGCCATCCCGTACAGCCAGACGCGCCCCAGCACGGCACGAAATGGCAGCGGCTTGCCTTTACTGCCTTTCACCGCCGCCCGTGGCAACGCCAGTAGTATTGCCAACAGCGCCACGCCCATAATTGTCAGCGAGAGCCCCTGCAGTCCGCCGTACTGATAACAGACCACACCGAGCGGTGCGCCGATTGCCATCGCGCCATAGGTGGCAATGCCGTTCCAGGAAATCACCCGGCCGATATGTATCGACCCCACCACACCCACACCCCAGAGCGACGCACCGGTTCCAGCGAAACTCTGACCGATACCGAGAATCACGCGCCCCAGACACAGCAGAAGTAAACCTGGCACGCTCGCCGTACCGCCTACGCCCGCCAGCAGATAACTCAGGCCGCTGAGAAACGCGCCGCACAAACCAAAGATCACCACTTTTTTCGGCCCCAGCAGATCGGCATAGCGCCCGGCATGTGGACGGCTCAGCAGCGTTGCGAAGTATTGCAGGCTAATCACCAGTCCTGCCCAAAACGCGCTATAACCCATCACGTCATGGACATAGCCGGGAAGCACCGCCAGTGGCAGACCAATGGCGAGATAACTGGCGAAGTTAAACATAACGACGGACAAAATCCGCAGATTGAGGCGCAATCCGCTTAGCGCCGGTTGGGCGGCGTTTTCAGGCATCGAGTTTTACTCAGGTTTTCACAACAGTGTTTCACTATTACCACGTGATGAAACAGAAAGCAGCATTCACTTTAAGAATATCTCTGGCGGGCGAAGGTGCGGCGGGGCACTACACTTAACGGGCCGATAACAAAAGGAATTTACCATGACACATCCTCAACCCGATCGGGCGGGTTTACATATTCTGTTAAAGCTGGCTTCGCTGGTGATTATTCTGGCCGGCATTCATGCTGCGGCCGACATTATTGTGCAGCTTCTTCTGGCGTTGTTTTTCGCGATTGTTCTCAATCCGCTGGTCACCTGGTTTATCCGGCGCGGTATTTCGCGCCCAGTGGCGATCGGTATTGTGGTGCTGGTGATGCTGGTTTTTCTCACCGCGTTACTCGGCGTGCTTGCCGCGTCAGTCAACGACTTCATGACGCTGCTACCGAAGTACAACCGTGAATTCACCAAGAAATTTATGCAGTTACAGGATGCGATGCCGTTTCTTCGTTTGCACATGTCGCCAGAACGTATGCTGCAACGGATGGACTCCGAGCGGCTAATGGGCTTTGCCACCACCATGGCGACTCAGCTCTCGAACGCAATGGCCAGCATTGTTCTGCTGGTGATGACCGTGGTGTTTATGCTCTTTGAAGTGCGCCATGTGCCTTATAAGCTGCGCTTTGCGCTGCATAACCCGCAAATTCATATCGCCGGGCTGCACCGCGCGCTGAAAGGCGTTTCCCACTATCTGGCGTTGAAGACTTTGCTGAGCGTGTGGACAGGCCTGATTGTCTGGGTCGGTCTGGTGTTTCTGGATGTACAGTTTGCGCTAATGTGGGGCGTACTGGCGTTCCTGCTGAATTACGTGCCCAATATCGGCTCGGTGATTTCCGCCATTCCGCCAATGATCCAGGCGCTGCTGTTTAACGGCACTTACGAATGTTTGCTGGTGGGCGGCCTGTTTCTTGTGGTGCATATGTTGCTTGGCAATATCCTGGAACCCCGCATGATGGGCCACCGACTGGGGATGTCGACGCTGGTGGTGTTTTTATCCTTATTGATTTGGGGATGGCTGCTTGGCCCGGTGGGAATGCTGCTGTCAGTACCGCTAACCAGCGTGTGTAAAATCTGGATGGAAACCACCACCGGCGGCAGCAAGCTGGCGATTTTACTGGGGCCAGGCAGACCGAAAAGCCGCCTGCCGGGATAGTAATTACTCGTTGGGGCGGTCGGGCAAAAAGATCACCAGCACGCCCGCCACAATGACCAGCACACCCAAAGCGCCGCGTAGGGAAAACGGTTCGTGCCATCCGGGAAGCCAGATGGCCGCCGCCCACACCAGGATGTAGCTCAGGCTCAGCAAGGCATATGCCTTACTCAGCGGCAAATGGTGCAGGGCAAAATACCAGCAGCCCATTGATGCCAGATACCCAAACAGACCAAACATCAGCGCTAGCGTGCCTTTTTGCGGTTGCAACAGCACCGAGACAAAAGACCACGAGAATGTCACCGGTGGCAGCGACACCATCGCATAGCGCAACATCAGTTGTGCGCCGCTTACCAGCAACACACTGAGTAATGCCCAGTGCAGCCCCTTCATAGCGAGCTCCCCAGCAACACAATGCCAATGATAATCAGCGCCACACCGAACGCATGGCGAAGGCTCACTGGCTCACGCCAGAGAAAACGTGCCGCCAGCGTCACCCAGACAAAATTAAGGCTCAACATCGGGTATGCCACGCCAACAGGAATGCGCTGCAATACCAGCAGCCACAGCGCCATGCCCGCGCCGAGTGCCATCAGCGCGAGCCCCAGCCACAGGCCGAGATGCTTACTCCGCTGGGCCATCGGCACCGGACGCGTCGCCTGCTTCTGGCACAACTGGCCTGCGCAACTGAGCAGGCTTGCCAGCGCGAGCCAGAGCCAGCTTGTCATCGCGGCTTACTCATCATTGTGGAAAATACTGGATAAAGACCATACGCCCTTGTACATAAACGTTGTCCGGTTTCGGTATCGGCATGCGAGTAAAGTCATCCTTTTTCGACTGGTGCAGCACCAGTGAAATAACCCCTTCCTGACGATGTTGTGACAGCCAGTCGGTGAAATCGTCTTCGCGCACAAACCGCCCTTCGCCGTCAGGATACGACATACCGTAAGTTAACTCACCGCGCGTGCCGAACAGCATGATATCTGAGCGTTTCAGCTCCCAGGCCAGGCCTGCGGCAACACCAACGTTATCGGCCAGCACGTAGCGGCTCGGCGTCAGCGGCTCGTTAACAAAGTTGATCAAAAATTGCGGCTGCTTGGAATCCATCACCTTGTCCGGGATAACGATCCCCACCAACAGCGCAATCGCCAACGGACACAGCGCGGCGTATGACCAACGTTCGGCACTGGCACGCAAGGTAAACATCCCAACCAGCGCCCACGCCAGGAAAGCAAACGCCGCCAGCGCTGCTTTGTAGATCTCAATCTGCGTCCATACCGGATGTTTCAGAAAACCCAAAGGCGACACCACCAGCGCGGCAATCACGCCAACCAGACCAAAACCGATATTGATCCACGCATTGACGCGCAGTGCGCGCCCATTGGTTTGAGCCATTTGCATGGCATAACGCGCCATCAACATCGCCAGCGGCGCGAAACAGGGCAGAATGTAAGTCGGCAATTTCCCTTTGGCGATGCTGAAAAACAGCAACGGCATTACGACCCAACCCAGCAGATAAAACGCTTCACGCATGCCCTCTTTACGCGCCAGCCAGCCCGTTTTCAGCGCACCGGGCAGTAGCGCCAGCCACGGCAAAGAACCTAAAATCAGGAACGGTATGTAATACCAGAACGGCGCTTTGTGTTGTGCGTCCTGCTGCGCAAAACGTTGGATATGTTCAACCCAGAAGAAGTAGCGCCAGAAATCGGGTTCGCGCGACGCAATCGCCAGTCCCCACGGCAGCACCGTCAGTACGCAGCAGATAACGGCCAGCCAGCCCCAGAGCAGCACCTCTTTCCAGCGTTTGTGAACAATCACCCACGGCAGTACGCCAATCACCGGCACCGCCAGCGCGAGAAAACCTTTGGTCATCACGCCCATGCCGCACGCCACGCCAAGCAGGACATAGCCGCCAAACTTACCCCGCAGCGTCGTCGCCTGCGCAGCCAGCCAGAAGCTGAGCATCGCCAGCGTCATCCACAGCGTGATCATCGGGTCCAGCACAGCATAAGTGCTAATGCCATACACCAGAAACGCCGTCAGGAAGATCACCGCCGAGAGCACGGCAGTACGTTTGTCGCGCCACATTTTCCACGCCAGTGCGCCCACAAGCAGCGCCGACACGGTGATGGAGAAAACAGAGCCCAGGCGCACTGAGACGTTATTATGACCAAACAGCCACTGCGCAATACTATTGATCCAATAACCGGCTATTGGTTTTTCAAAATAACGCAGGCCAAGG
This sequence comes from Kosakonia sp. YIM B13571, assembly GCF_042788095.1. NCBI lineage: Bacteria > Pseudomonadati > Pseudomonadota > Gammaproteobacteria > Enterobacterales > Enterobacteriaceae > Kosakonia > Kosakonia sp. YIM B13571. The sequence continues at coordinate 133,320 of NZ_JBHZPL010000004.1, forward strand.
AAATGCGGCACAATCCAGTCGCCGCTGGTGAGCATTTCGCGGCTGATCTCCGCATAGCGGGTTTCATCCGGCTGCCAGAGCAGACGATATTCCAGTGGAACAACATAGTAGAGGGCGAACAGCGCAACCAGCGCCAGACCATAGTGAATGGATTTCATAACCCAGGACTCAACAGTTGTTGGCAACCCAGCCAGCCTTCCCGGCCAGCCACTTCTCCGCGTACCACTTTGCCTGCCGGTAGCGTCTCTAACGATTCCGGTAATAACTGGCTTAACGGGCAAAAAGCGATACCTTCGCGCGCCGCCATGCTCAGCAGTTCATCGAAACCTTCCGCGCCGATAATGCCTTCCACCTCTGCGTGGATGGTATAAACCGGCGTGCCGTTATCCCGCTGCATCGCGTCGAGGATGAAACGGTTGTAGTGTTCCGCCGCCACCGAAATGCCAACGGCTTCATCCCAGGTGGGCAGCGTTACCGGGATTTGCGGCGCCGCATAGGTGTTCTCGGCGATGAGCGGGCGAAACGGCTGAGTACCGCGGCAGTCGCTGTTATAGCGGAAATTAAAATTCGATTTGGCTTTCACCACTCGCTGATCGGCGCGCCAACCCGCCACGGCGGAACAGCTCACAGACCGGCCAATAATCAGTTCCAGTGCCAGCAATCCGCGCTCAATTTCCGCTTCGAGATGCGCCTGATCCCACACGCCGCTCCAGCGTTGCCAGCCGTGGTGATCCCAGGCATGCAGCCCAACTTCATGCGCCTGCGCGGTTTTGCGGATGACCTCCGCGTTGCCTTCGCCGATAAGCCTGCCGGGCCACGCAGTGCCCGCCAGTAAAATATCCCAGCCGTAGAGCGATGCCGCGCGCGAGCGCAGCATCTTCCACAGAAATTTCGGCTTAAGCAGACGCCAGATGTGGCGCCCCATGTTGTCCGGCCCGACGCTAAAGAAAAAGCTCGCCTGAATGTTGTGCTTTTTCAGTAGCTCCAGCAGACGCGGAACCCCATCACGCGTGCCGCGAAAGGTATCGACATCAATACGTAAGCCGACGTATTTCATGCTTATTTCTCATCCGTCAGTTCAACGGTACGCAGGAAGAAATCCAGCGTTTCGTCAATGGTCTGGCGCATATCCACAGTCGGTTCCCAGTGCAGGCAGCGCTTGGCGTTACGGATGCTCGGTTTGCGGTGTTCCACATCCTGGTAGCCTTTGCCGTAGTAGCTGCTGCTTTCCACTTCACGGAAACCGGCGAACGGCGGGAAGCGGTCGCGCAGCGGGTGTTTTTCAAAGCTGGCCAGCAGCATCTCTGCCAGCTCTTTAATGCTCGCTTCGTTATCCGGGTTACCGATGTTGATGATCTGTCCGTCGCAGCGCCCGTCTTTGTTTTCGATAATGCGGAACAGCGCTTCAATACCATCACTGATATCGGTAAAGCAGCGTTTCTGTTTGCCGCCTTCGATCAGCTTGATCGGCGAACCTTCCACCAGGTTAAGGATCAACTGGGTGATGGCGCGTGAGCTACCGATACGCGCAGCGTTCAGGTTATCCAGGCGCGGCCCCATCCAGTTAAATGGACGGAACAGAGTGAACTTCAGGCCGTGCTTATCGCCATATGCCCAGATCACGCGGTCGAGCAACTGTTTTGATACCGAGTAAATCCAGCGCTGTTTGTTGATAGGTCCAACGACCAGATTCGAGTTGTCTTCGTCGAAATTGTTGTCGGTGCACATGCCGTACACTTCCGACGTCGACGGGAAAATGATGCGTTTGTTGTACTTCACGCAGTCACGGATGATTTTCAGGTTCTCTTCGAAATCCAGCTCGAACACGCGCAGCGGGTTACGGGTGTATTCGATAGGCGTGGCAATCGCCACCAGCGGCAGCACTACGTCACATTTCTTAATGTGGTATTCGATCCACTCGGAGTGAATGCTGATATCGCCTTCAACAAAATGGAAACGCGGATTGTCGAGGAAACGGCTGATCGCATCAGAGCCAATATCAAGGCCGAAAATCTCGTAGTTATCGTCACGCAGCAGGCGTTCAGTTAAATGGTTGCCGATAAAACCGTTCACACCGAGGATCAACACGCGCGTACGGCGTTTTACCGCCACCACCGGCTTGCTGGTCAGCAATGCCCCGGCAACCAAGCCGAGCGACTGCGCCAGTTGTGCGCCCTGCATGTACACACCATTTTCCATCTGCCCGGTGAGGATCTCCAGCGCGCCATCACCGCAGGCCACCAGCAGCGGCGAAACAGAGAGCACCGTGCCCGCGCGAGCCGGAGCCACATCGGTACGAACGCGGGATTTCCAGACGATAAATTTATGCGTACCGGCAAAACTGTACGCGCCTGGCCACGGGTCAGAAACCGCGCGCACCAGATTTTGCAGCGTTTGAGCAGGTTTTTCCCAGTCCAGACGGCCATCTTCCGGCGTGCGACGACCATAGTAGCTGGCTTTGCTGTCGTCCTGCGCCGTTTCGCTAAAGGATTGTGTTTTAATGGCTGGCAGTACGCCTTGCAGCATGCTCTTCGCCGCATCCGCTAATTTGCGATGCAGAGACAGCGCTTCATCGTTCTCAGCAATGGCGACGCGTTGTTGCGCGACAATCGCGCCCGCATCCGCGCGGGAAACCATGCGGTGCAGCGTGACGCCGGTTTCGCTTTCGCCGTTCACCAGCACCCAGTTCAGCGGTGCGCGCCCACGATAGGCGGGCAGCAGCGAGCCGTGCAGGTTAAAGGCACCGATACGCGCGGTATTAAGAATGTTGTCGCACAGTAAGTTGCGGTAATAGAAAGAGAAAATGACATCCGCGTTCAGATCGCGAATACGATCGACCCACAGTGGGTGGTTGACATCTTCCGGCGCATAAACCGGGATGCCGCGCTCAGCGGCAATACGCGCCACCGAGCCGAAAAAGTGGTTTTCATTGGCACTGTCGGGATGGGTAAAAATCGCCGCAATCTCGAAACCTGCATCCAGTAACGCCTGTGTACCAACACATCCCATATCGTGGTAAGCAAAGACAACGGCTTTCATTGATTTTTTTCCTCTTGCGAAACGTCATTTTCCTGACGAACAACACGTTGAATAAAGTAACGGGGACGCGCGCGAACATCGTTATAGATGCGCCCGATATACTCCCCAAGCAGCCCCATGCCGATAAACTGAGCGCCGATAAAGGTGAAGAGAATGGCGAAGAGCATAAACACCCCTTCCCCCGCCCACTGCGGGCCAAACGCCAGACGCAGCACCACCAACAGCACGGCGAGCGAAAAGCCCAGCAGCGCAATCACGCTGCCAAACACGCTGAGCAAGCGCAGCGGCGTGGTGGTCAGGCAGGTCACCAGGTCGTACATCAGGTTAATCAGGCGCATAAAGCTGTATTTGGAATCGCCAAACTCGCGCTCCGCATGCTGCACGGGGATCTCCACCGCGCGGCGAGCAAAGGTGTTAGCGAGGATCGGGATAAAAGTGCTGCGCTCATGGCAGTGCAACATGGCATCGACAATATGGCGGCGATAGGCGCGCAACATGCAGCCATAATCCCCCATCGCTTTACCGGTGGTGCGCTGAATCAGGCGGTTGATAGTACGTGAGGCCATTTTACGAAACAGGCTGTCCTGGCGGTTTTGCCGCACCGTGCCCACCACGTCATAACCCTCATTGGCTTTCGCCACCAGGCGCGGGATCTCCTCCGGTGGGTTTTGCAAATCGGCGTCCAGCGTGATGATCAAATCACCGGTGACATGGCTGAAACCGGCCATAATCGCCGAGTGCTGGCCGTAGTTGCGGTTCAACAGCACCGCGACAACATGGCTGCCGGGTTGTTCTGCCGCTTCACTTAACATCAGCGCGGAGTTATCGCTACTGCCGTCATCCACCAGCAAAATTTCGTAATCAATGCCCAGCACGTCGCAGCTTTCCGTGGTACGGCGAATCAACTCCGGCAAACTCTCTTGCTCGTTATACACCGGGATCACCACGGAAACTTTTTCTACAGGCGGTAAATTAAACATATCAGCGCCCTGCAATGTTGCGGAGCGCGTGAATGACGCGGGTTGTGTCGTCATGGGTCATATCCGGGAAAAGCGGTAGTGAACAGATACGCGCACTGTTCCACTCCGTATTGGGTAAAGAGAGGGGGAAGCGTTCGCGGTAGTATTTCTGCGTATGCGCCGCGCGAAAATGCAGGCCGGTGCCGATGCCTTGCGCTTTCAGAGTTTCCATCAATGCGTCGCGGGAGATACCGCAACGTTGCTCATCGACGCGAATAATAAACAGGTGCCAGGCGTGCTGATGCGGCCAGGAGGGCAAAGCCAGCGGCTGAAACGGCGTATCCGCCAGTTCCTGCAAGTAGCGTTGAGCGATCTCCTGGCGGCGGGCATTCGCGGCGGGCAGTTTGCCCAGTTGCACCAGCGCAATCGCTGCGTTGATATCGGCGAGGTTGTATTTAAAACCAGGGGAGATCACTTCAGCCTGCGGTGCGCGGCCGTGGGTTTGGCGGTCATAAGCATCGACGCCCAGCCCGTGGAATTTCAGGCTGCGAATGCGGTTTGCCAGTTGTTCATCGTCCGTCACGACCAGCCCACCTTCCGCACAGGTCATATTCTTAATGGCGTGGAAGGAGAATATAGCGGTGCCGCGTGAGCCCACATGCTGACCTTTGTAGTACGTTCCGGCAGCGTGAGCGGCGTCTTCAATCACCGGAATACCGTGCTTTTCACCCATCGCGCGGATGGCGTCAATATCTACCGGCGCACCGGCGTAATGCACCGGAATAATCGCTTTGGTACGTGGCGTGATAGCCGCTTCGATAGCTTCCGGCGTGACCATCAGCGTCTCTTTATCGACATCGATCATCACCGGCGTCGCGCCGAGTAGCACAATCATATTGAGTGTGGAAACCCAGGTCAGCGACGGGGTAATCACTTCATCTCCGGCACCAATCCCCAGCGCCATCAGAGTGACGTGCATGCCACCCGTCGCCGAGCTAACGGCAATGGCATGGCGGTTGCCGGTCAGTGTGCAAAAAGCGTCTTCCAGCGCCTGATTTTTGGGGCCTGTCGTGATCCAGCCGGATGCCAGCACTTGCTGAATGGCTGCGAACTCTTCATCCCCCATTGACGGGCGCGAGAACGGTAAAAAATCACTCATCATCATTCCTTGGCGTCATTGACGCGTTAACGGACCGCCACAAAGACACGCTGCGGCTAGTGAGTAAAATGGCGGATGGAAGTTAAACCAAAATATAATGAATGCGCGTTTCCTGCATTTATTATTCGTTACGGTTAGTCGTAGAATGCTACCAATTGAATATTAGGACAAGATTAAGAAAAGGGAGAAATGATAAGCTTAACAGATATGAAATAATATTTTTTCAAACAACAGGTTACAAATGAAAATAGCAAAATCTTAACGTGATGAATGTCAAAAAAGTGAAATATTTAACGCCCTTGCAATGTATACAAAGGCGTTAGCTTCGTTATTTAAACGGCACATCAACGAATACACGAAAATTAATATCATTATGCAATTAATTATTTCGCTCGTTACAACAAAAATATATTAAATACCGTGAAATTTTTATGACAAATTCTGCGGAAAACTGGCCGGTAATTCACTGGCAGCGCAGTCAATCACGCTGTCATTATTTTCGCCGCAATCGCGCACAAACGTAATGGTAGCGAACTCATCAATCACTTCGGTGGGATAAGCCGGGCCAGCTGCACGGTAAGACTCCATCAACGGAATGTGATCGTTCTGGAAGCAGACCGTTTTTTCCGGATTATTGATAACCCAACGCGGGAAGAAAATGGTGCCGTGGAACAGGCGATCGCCAAGGTTCACAATCAGGCTCACATCGGTGCCGGTCGGTTCAGTCCAGGAAATTTTATAGATACTTTCGCCTACGCGAACGATGAATGCCTGCTGGTTTTTCACCCAACGGTTCGCCACGATACCGCTGTGAATCCGGTAATCAAGCGTTGTGGCGTTTTTCACATAAATCTCGTAATTCCAGCCATTATCGTAGGTATAAACCAGATGTTTGCCGACGAAACCGCTCAAATCATGTTTATCAAAGGTACTCATTTTTTATCTCCTCTGGTGTTTGAAATGATCGTACGCCTGCAAAAAACGAATAAATAACGCTATATTTGCATCAGATTCATTCATTTTTTAGATGAGTTATGCACAAGACAACGCTGGAACAATGGACGCTACTGCAAAAAGTGGTGGAGCTGGGGAGCTTTGCGAAAGCGGCAGAAGAGACGCACCGCAGCCAGTCATCGGTCAGTTACAACCTGGCGCTGTTGCAGGAGCGGCTCGGCGTTGCACTGCTGGTACAGGAAGGGCGGCGCGCGGTGCTTACTCCAGCAGGCGAATTGCTGCTCAACCAGGTAAAACCGTTGCTCAAGGCTTTCGACTGGGTAGAAACCCGCGCGGCCACGCTACGCAATGGCATGCGCACGCGGCTGGATTTAGTCGTCGACAGCATTTTCCCCCGCGCGCGGCTGTTTGCCATTTTGCGCCAGTTTCAGCAGCGCTATCCGCAAACGCAGGTGCGGCTAACCGAAGTGCTGGAGACCGCCTCCAGCGAATTACCGGTACATGCGCAAGCCGATGTCATGATCCTGACCCGCCGCCAGGATATGACCGGGCGCGGCGAGTGGCTGATGAACATTGATTTTGTCGCCGTGGCACATCGCGATCACCCACTGTGCGCATCAATGCAGGTGAGCGAAGAGATGCTCGCCGCCTGGCCGCTGATTTGCATTGCCGAAAGCAATAACCGGCAAAGCCCGGTGGCGCAGGAGTCGTGGACGTTCTCCACCATCGATGCGGCGGTAGAAGCCGTGCTGTATCAAGTGGGTTACGGTTGGCTACCCGAGGAGCGCATTCAGCCATTGCTCGACAGCGGCGTGCTTAAAACCCTGCCGCTCAGCCACGGTACGCGCCGCGCCACACCGCTGCACCTGATTGTGAAAAAGGACCTCGCGCCGCTTGATGAGCAAGTGGAAATGCTGTTGCAACTGTTTAAGGCGTAGCGCTCTGACCTTGAATATCTGCAAGCAGCTTTTTAACGTCGCGTCGTACGTCTCGCTCAATGCTTGCGCCAGCCAAAGCGATAACCCCGGAGAATAAATCACCTTGCGCGTACCGGGCGCTCCCCCCGCCAGCCAGCAATGCACATCACGCTAAATGCGATAAATCCTTGTTAAAAACAGGGCCTTTGATCCAGAACATACTATTCGTATGATGAATTACTAAAATCGTCATACTTTCTCGCCACCGACTTTTCGTCAGGAAACCGAACGTGTCTTTCTATCGTCAAGCTGGCGCTCTGCTTCTGCTCTGCGCATCCTTTGCCGTTTTCGCGGCACAAAACACACTCACTACCGCCTGGCCGGTGAATGTTGGCCCGCTCAACCCGCATCTTTACACGCCAAACCAGATGTTCGCGCAAAGCATGGTTTATGAACCACTGGTGAAATATCAGGCCGACGGCAGCGTGAAACCCTGGCTGGCGACAAGCTGGACGCATTCGGAGGACGGCAAAACCTGGGTCTTCACCCTGCGCGACGGGGTGACGTTCTCTAACGGCGAGCCGTTTAACGCCGCCGCCGCTGCGGAGAACTTCCGCGCCGTGCTGGATAATCGCCAGCGCCACGCCTGGCTTGAACTTGCCAACCAAATCACCGACGTCAAAGCCCTTAGCCCCAACCAGTTACAAATCACCCTGAAAAGCGCCTATTACCCTTTCCTGCAAGAGCTTGCCCTGCCCCGCCCGTTCCGCTTTATCGCTCCGTCACAGTTTAAAAACCACGAAACCCTGAACGGCATTAATGCGCCTATTGGCACCGGGCCGTGGGTTTTGCAGGAATCGAAGCTGAACCAGTACGACGTGCTAGTGCGTAATGAACACTACTGGGGTACGAAACCGGCGCTTAGCAAAATTATCGTCAAAGTCATCCCCGACCCAACCAGCCGCGCGGTGGCGTTTGAAACAGGCGATATTGATCTGCTTTACGGCAACGAAGGTTTGCTGCCGCTGGATACGTTTGCCCGTTTCAGCCAGAACCCGGCCTGGCGCACCCAGCTTTCTGCGCCAATGGAGACGGTAATGCTGGCACTGAACTCCGCGCACGCACCCACAAACGAGTTAGCCGTGCGCGAGGCGCTGAACTACGCGGTGGATAAAAAAACGCTGATCGATGGCGCACTGTATGGCACACAGCAAGTTGCCGACACGCTGTTCGCCCCTTCCGTGCCGTATGCCAATATCGGCCTGAAACCGCGCCAGTACGATCCCGCGCAGGCGCGTGCGCTGCTGGATAAAGCAGGCTGGCAACTTCCCGCAGGGAAAAGCGTCCGCGAAAAAGCCGGGCAACCGTTGCATATCGAACTGGCTTATATCGGCACCGATGCACTGAGTAAATCGATGGCCGAAATCATTCAGGCTAATTTGCAGCAGATCGGCGTAGATGTCGCATTAATTGGCGAAGAAGAGAGCAGTATTTATGCTCGACAGCGCGATGGCCGTTTCGGCATGATTTTCAACCGCACCTGGGGCGCACCGTACGATCCGCATGCGTTTATGAGTTCAATGCGCGTGCCGTCGCATGCCGATTACCAGGCGCAGTTAGGCCTGCCGGACAAAGCGATTATCGACAAAGAAATTGGCGAAGTGCTGACCACCAGCGATGACAGCGCGCGCCAGGCGCTGTACCGGGATATTCTCACCCGTTTGCACAACGACGCGGTTTATCTGCCAATCAGTTATATCTCGATGATGGTGGTGGCAAAACCGCAGCTCGGCACCATTCCGTTTGCCCCTATCGCCTCGGAGATCCCGTTTGATCAGATAACCCCGGACGCCGCGCAATGAGCCGCTTTTTACTGTACCGTCTGCTGTTACTGATCCCGATGATCGTCGCCGCGTCGGTGGTCATTTTCCTGTTGCTGCGTTTGGGCACAGGGGATCCGGCGATGGATTATCTGCGCCTGTCGAACCTGCCGCCAACGCCGGAAATGATTGCCGCGACCCGCATTCAACTGGGGCTGGATCAACCGCTCGCCAGCCAATACCTCCACTGGCTGTGGCGCGCGCTGCATCTCGATTTCGGCATCTCTTATGCCACGCAGCGCCCGGTGCTTGATGATGTGCTGCATTTTCTGCCCGCAACATTGCAACTCGCTGGCGCGGCGCTGGCACTGATTCTGCTCACCTCTGTACCGCTTGGTATTTGGGCGGCGCGCCACCGCGATGGCTTGCCTGATTTTGTGGTGCGCGCGGTAGCGTTTCTTGGCGTGTCGATGCCGAACTTCTGGCTGGCCTTCCTGCTGGTAATGTTTTTTTCCGTGCATTTGCAGTGGCTGCCCGCCATGGGCTATGGCGACTGGCAGCATCTGATCCTGCCAGCGATTTCAATTGCCTTTATGTCGCTGGCGATCAACGCCCGCCTGCTGCGCGCCAGCATGCTGGAAGCCGCCGGGCAACGCCACGTGACGTGGGCGCGGCTGCGCGGGTTAAGCGACAAACAGACCGAGCGGCGGCATATTCTGCGTAACGCCTCACTGCCGGTGATCACCGCGCTGGGCATGCATATTGGCGAGCTGATTGGCGGCACAATGATCATCGAAAGCATCTTCGCCTGGCCCGGTATTGGCCGCTATGCCGTGTCGGCAATCTTCAATCGCGACTATCCGGTGATCCAGTGTTTTACGCTGGTAATGGTAATGGTTTTTGTGCTGTGCAATCTGGTGGTCGATCTGCTGAGCGCAGCGCTCGATCCCCGCATTCGCCACCATGAAGGAGCGCACTGATGCACTTTGTGAAAACGGCCCGCTGGCCGGTGCGTTTCGCGCTGCTGATCCTGCTGTTGCTGCTGTTAATTGCCCTGACCTGCCAGTGGTGGACGCCTTACGATCCACAAGCCATCGATTTACCCGCGCGCCTGTTGCCGCCGGGCAGCCAACACTGGCTCGGCACAGATCATCTGGGGCGCGATATTTTCTCTCGCTTAATGGCGGCTACGCGCGTATCGCTGGGCTCGGTGATGATGTGTCTGCTGCTGGTGCTGGCGCTCGGTTTAAGCGCCGGTGGCTGTGCTGGGTTGCTCGGCGGGCGCGTCGATCAGGCCATCATGCGCGTGGCGGATATCTTTATGACTTTTCCCACCTCGATCCTGTCGTTTTTTATGGTCGGTGTACTCGGCACCGGCCTGACCAACGTGATCATCGCCATCGCGCTTTCGCACTGGGCCTGGTACGCACGCATGGTGCGCAGCCTCGTGATTTCGCTGCGCAGCCGCGAGTATGTGCTGGCGGCGCGTCTAAGTGGCGCAAGTTATCTGCATGTGTTTCGCGATCATCTGGCGGGTGCGGTGGTGCCTTCACTGCTGGTGCTGGCGACGCTGGATATCGGCCATATGATGCTGCACGTCGCCGGGATGTCATTCCTCGGGCTTGGCGTCACCGCGCCGACACCGGAGTGGGGCGTGATGATCAATGACGCCCGGCAATATATCTGGACGCAGCCGCTGCAAATGGTGTGGCCGGGGCTGGCGCTGTTTATCAGCGTGATGGCGTTTAACCTGGTGGGCGATGCGCTGCGCGACCATCTCGATCCTCACCTGGAAACGGAGCACGCCCACTGATGCCTGCACAACTGAGCCTGGAAAATATCACCCTGCACGCGGAACGACCGCTGGTGCAGGAGGTGTCGTTAACCCTGCAACGCGGGCGCGTGCTGGCGCTGGTGGGCGGTAGCGGCAGCGGCAAATCATTGACCTGTGCGGCGGCGCTCGGCGTGCTGCCTGCGGGTGTGCGGCAAACGGCAGGTCGGCTGCTGGCGGATAATCAGCCCGTCACACCACAAGCGCTGCGCGGTACGACAGTTGCCACCATTATGCAAAACCCGCGCAGCGCCTTTAACCCGCTGCACACCATGGCCGGTCATGCGCGGGAAACGTGCCAGGCACTCGGTAAATCAGGCGATAACGCGACATTGCTCGCGGCTTTGCAGGACGTCGGGCTGGAGGACGCCGAACGCGTGCTCACACTTTACCCGTTCGAGATGAGTGGCGGCATGTTGCAACGCATGATGATCGCCATGGCGCTGCTGAGCGATGCGCCGTTTATCGTGGCCGATGAACCCACCACCGATCTCGACGTGGTGGCACAGGCGCGCATTCTGGATTTGCTGGCGCAGATTATGCGCGAGCGTCAGCCCGGCATGTTGCTGGTGACTCACGATATGGGCGTGGTAGCGCGGCTGGCGGATGATGTCGCGGTAATGGATAACGGACGCATTATCGAACAGGGCGCAGTGGAAACCCTGTTTAGTGCGCCACAACATGCTATTACACGCGAATTAGTCGCGGCCCATTTGGCACTGTATGGACTGGAGCGGGCGCAATGAACCTTCTTGATGTGAGCGGTGTATCTCACACCTACCACCGTCGACCTGTGCTGGACAATATCTCTTTCCAGTTAAAAAGCGGGGAAACCGTGGCGCTGCTCGGGCGCAGCGGCTGCGGGAAAAGTACGCTGGCGCGGCTGCTGGTTGGGCTGGAATCGCCAGATGAAGGCGAGGTGCGCTGGCAGGGTACGCCGCTAAAACAGCTTAACGCCCGCGCCCGCCAGGCGTTTCGCCGTGATATTCAGATGGTGTTTCAGGACCCGGTCAGCGCGGTGAACCCGCGTAAAACCGTGCGCGAGATTCTGTGCGAACCGCTGCGCCATCTGTTGAAATTGCCCAAAGCAGAGCAGCAGACACGCATCCGGCAATTGCTGGAAGATGTCGAGCTGGATACTTCATTGCTCGATAAACGCCCCCCGCAGCTGAGCGGCGGGCAGTTGCAGCGTGTTTGCCTGGCGCGGGCGTTGGCGGTGGAACCGACACTATTGATTCTGGATGAAGCGGTTTCCAGCCTGGATCTGGTGCTGCAAGCCGGCGTTATCCGGCTCTTACAGCGGCTACAACAACGCTCCGGCGTCGCTTGCCTGTTCATCACCCATGACTTGCGGCTGGTGGAACGTTTTTGCCAGCGCGTGCTGGTGATGGAGACCGGCGCGCTGGTGGAAACGCTCGATGTGACGTCACCGTTGCGCTTTCTCTCTCCGGCTGGGCAAGCGCTGCAACAAGCGGTACTGCCCGCTTTCCCTCTCTCATTACAAAGGACGCAACCATGCAACGCGTGACGATAACTCTGGATGATGACCTGCTCGATACGCTGGACAACCTTAGCGCGCGGCGCGGTTACCACAACCGTTCGGAAGCGCTGCGGGATATTTTGCGAAGCGCGCTGGCTCAGGAGTCCGTGCAGGATAATGAACAGCAGGGTTACGCGGTACTGTCGTATGTGTATGAACATGAGAAGCGCGATCTGGCGAGCCGCATTGTCGCCACGCAACACCATCACCACGACTTATCTGTCGCCACGCTGCATGTGCATATCAGCCACGACGATTGCCTCGAAATCGCCGTGCTAAAAGGCAAAATGGGCGATGTACAACACTTCGCCGATGACGTTATCGCCCAGCGCGGCGTGCGTCACGGCCATTTGCAGTGTCTCGCCGCCGAAAAATAACGCTATATTGCGTAGAGGGTGGTAAAAAACTGCTCGGTCTGGCGTAGCGCCCACTCAATGCGCGCGGGCTCCAGCGAGAACGGCAGATATTCCGCCGCCGCTCGCGGAAAGTGAATACTGCGCGCCACCGCCTGGGTCACCGCCAGGCGGATCTCTTTTAGCGGTGCCAGCGTCAACGGCGCATCGTACTGGCGTAACAGCGCCAGCAGCGTGGCATCCGGCGTATCGCTGTCGTTTTCGAGAAAAGATTGCACCAGCAGGCTGAATCCTACGCGCTCGCCGTGCAGCCAGTCGCGCAGTGCCGGTTCATAAGTCAGGCGGTTATGAATGGCGTGTGCCACGCCAGGCGTTGGGATCTCGCCGCGAATACTGTTCGCCATCCCAGCGATGGCGATATTGGCGTCAATGACATTGACCAGCGCAGGCGTCACACTTTGCGCTTTGTTATCCCGCAACGCCTGCGCGCCGTGTTTTTCGTAAATATCTACCGCCAGCCGGGCGGTTTGTACTTTTAACTGCAATGCCAGGTTATCCGGCGAGTGCTGTAAATAGGGGCGAAATTCGTACCATTTCGCCAATGCGTCGATAATGCCCGCTTTTAAATAACGCACATCGCTCTGCGCGATGATTTCGCTGTCTACCAGCACCAGCCGCGGCAGCGTTTTTAATAATTGGCTGCGGATTTGCCCGCCTTCTTCGGTGTAAAACACCGCCAGCGGCGACCAGGCGGCACACGTTGACGCCACCGTTGGCAGGGTGACAGACTCACCGCCATCAATGGCATCCGCCACCGCTTTGGCGGTATCCAGCACCCGCCCTCCCCCCACGCCAACAATCCACTGCACGCCGAGCTTACGCGCCTGTTTTGCATAGTGCGCCACCCGCTCGTCGGTGCAGTATCCGGTCATGATTTCGGTTTGCCACTTCACGCCGTGCGCGCGCAGGCTGTTTTCCAGCGCCGGATTGACCCGCGCCCACGCCTGCGCACTGGTGATAATCAAAATATGCCGAGTCACAGGCGCAAGATATTTCCCCGCTTCGTGGCGGATACCCGCGTGATGAAACCAGGTTTGCGGTGTGTTGATTGCGAGCATTGGCTGTCCATGTTGCCAGGAGAAGAGCCGTTATCTTCCTGGCGCGGTTCATAGCAGGGAAGCAATAAAATCAGCAATGTAATGCAGAGAACCGCATAAGCCAGAATGCGCGCGATGCGAGCAACAATTGGCAACGCGCTTCCCGCCTCAACTGCTAGCCTTAATACATTTGTTAAATCCACTCAATTAAAGGGCAGACAATGAAAATCTCTCTCGACGGTAAAGTCGCGCTGGTCAGCGCTTCGACGGGCGGTATCGGTTTTGCGATTGCCAAAGGACTGGCGGAAAGCGGCGCGGAAGTGATCCTTAACGGGCGCAGCGAAGGCTCAGTGAATAAGGCAAAAGCGGCGCTGGAAAAACAGGTACCGGGTGCGAAGTTGCGCACCGCCATTGCCGATCTCAGCTCGGCGCAGGGCGTGGAGACGTTGCTGAAAGCGAGCGGTGAGGTCGATATTCTGGTGAATAATGCCGGGATTTACGGCCCGCAGGATTTTTACGCCACTGACGATGCGACCTGGGAAAATTACTGGCAAACCAACGTGATGTCGGGTGTCCGCCTCTCGCGTGCGCTGCTGCCCGCGATGGTGAAAAAGGGCTGGGGGCGCGTAGTGTTTATCTCTTCTGAATCGGCGCTCAATATCCCGGCGGATATGATCCACTACGGCGTGACGAAAACCGCACAGCTTTCGCTGGCGCGCGGGCTGGCGAAAGCTGTCGCCGGAAGCGGCGTCACTGTCAATAGCGTACTGCCAGGGCCCACCATGTCGGACGGCTTTGCCGGAATGATGAAAGAAGAGATGGAAAAGACCGGTAAGTCGCTGGAAACGCTGGCAAAAGAGTTTGTGATGGCGCATCGCCCCAGCTCGGTTATCCAGCGCGCCGCCACCGTGGAAGAGGTAGCGAATATGGTGGTCTATGTCTGTTCAAAACAGGCTTCAGCAACGTCCGGCGCGGCGCTGCGCGTGGACGGCGGCGTGGTGGATGATATTGTTTGATGATTTTCCGGCTGGCCTCAGGGCCAGCTCGGATAGAAATGCGTCATCAGGATCATAAACAGCGGCGTGGTCACGGTCGACAGAAGCGTGGAAAGCAGCATGCTGGTCGCCGTCGCGCCCTGCAACACCTGGAATTTTTGCGCCATCAGATAAACGTTAATCCCCACCGCCATCGATCCCAACAGCACCACCACCTGGCTCTCCTCACGCGGCAGATGCAGCAACCAGGCAATCAACCAAATCAAAGCAGGCATCAAAATCAGTTTCAGCAGGCAGATGGTCAAACTTTCAGGCAACCCTTTGCGGATCTGGTAGCGCGACAAGCTCATGCCGAGGGTGATAAGCGTTAATGGCGCGGCGACCTGCGCCACCATGCTTACCGGGCTATCGAGGAACGTCGGCAGCGGGCGATGAATCAACAAGCTCCAGGCGAACCCGCTGAAGATACCGATGATAATTGGGTTGCGCAGCACGCTCACCAGCGTTTTGCCAATTCCCCGCACCGAGAAACTGCCGTTTTGCGCCCATTCCACCGACACGGTCACGAGTGTCCATAAAATCAGGCTGTTAAACACCAGCACCAACGCCACCGACGAGAGGCTCGATGCGCCAAGCAAAATGATGGCAACCGGAATGCCCAGCATCACGTTATTGGAGAAAATGCCCGCCAGACCGAACACCGAGGCAGAAACCGCGTCTATACGAAACACGCTTTTCGCTGCGATGCGCCCAATCACATAGATGATAAAACAGGTGCCGAAGTAGGCAATCAGCAGCCGCATATCCACTGGCGGGCTTTCAAAGAACTTGCTCATCACTTTGAATAACATGCATGGAATAGCCACATTAAAGCAGAAGCGGTTAAGGCCTTCATTGACCGATTCAGGCCAACCGGCGAAGCGCCCGAGGCAATATCCCAGCGCAATCAATAAAAAGAGCGGAGCAGAAAGCAGCAGTTGTTGCGCGAGCTGCCCGAAGAATTCAGCCGTATCCATTCTTTACCCTGTAAATGTAGCGAAGCGGTTATTTTCTTTTGTTTTCCGCAGTATAGGGGAAGGAGCCACCGACGTCAGCGTGCCTGACGCCAGCTTTGATGTTTTAGCTGAAAAAGCATGTCGTTTCATCTCACGCTCGCAGCGCTGGCGCTAAAACCTGATCTTCCTCTCTCTTCTGCTGCACCCATGCGCCTGAAGGAGTTGTAGCCTGGTCAACCAGCTGCGATTGGTAGTCGATAATATCGTGTATCAGTGAGGCTCGATGGCGTTGTAAATATCAATGTAAAAACTCCGTTGATTTTGCCCCTGGCGCTGAATTGCCTCAGACATCATTATCAACGGAGTTTTCAAAAGGAGGCTTATTATTTGCTTATCCAGCCCGAATGATCGCACACATAAATTTCATTCAGCGATAAATCATGCGGGATTTGTTCAAGGGAATCAGCAATCTCATCGTATGGCGGCGGCAGCGTAAACGAGAGACCATAATCCTCGTCAACAATCAGCGCGCCGTTCAGAATACGCAGGTCTTTGCTACGCTGAGAAAGTTCTTTCATGGTAATTCCAGCATATAATTTGTTTTTATACTTCCCGACATATTTTTCATTGCAGCCGACTGAAACAATAATATCATCCGTGGTGGTTGCTATTATTAACGTGCCATTTTGCACAGAATAGGCATAGCGTATTTCACTGGACGGAGCAGGCAGAGAATACTCTTTTATTTCCACATTATAATTATTAAAAATATCATCAAGGTAAAGATCAATAGACTCTCCAAGATGAACATTTCCTAACGATATAAAGCTCACAATATCCGCGTTAAAGTCAACCATAACCATCCTTCTGTAACCATAAACCATCTCTGATGCACGATATATAAAATTAAATAGATCCAGGATAAATCAGTACTACATGCAAATAGTTTCTTTTATCAATTCCCTGGAGAAGAGGAGCTTTCTATGGAGTGTAGTGCATACGTTAGCTTTTCTTTTATAAATATTTTTTCATCGAATAGCGGCTGTTCTGTCCATAAATAACATCCGACAAATCGTATAGACTCTATTTTCATTATAAAAACTATGGTTATTGGTAGGTCAACCCGTCTCGTTTCGAACGCATTTTGTCAGTGCCATGAGTTTCATGCATGATAAGGAGTTTCTGACGGAGGTAAGTATCGCTTATGCAATCAATCACATCGAATGCAAAACAGTTTGCGGCGTAATTGCGATCAGCAACATTGTCCGTAACCAGAAAGTCTCGATTAATTTTTTTTATGCTGAATGTAATTTGTTACATTAAAAGAGAAGGAATGTGCCTTACATAACAACTTTATAATTTGAACGCTAATCATTTTTATACTTCGGTATCGTGCATGCCAGCGGCGTTAAGCGCTGTGATAGAATGACCTGGCAATATGTTCACTTAGGATGAGTACACTAATAATGAAAAAAGACCAGGCAGAAGAATTGACTGCCGAAAAGCAGTTAAGAGCATTCTACAACGACGATTTTATCCGCGTTTACCAGGCTTATTCCGACACCATCGCAGACAGCGCACTTGAGCATGGCACCTTCGTCTCTCCGCCTTTCAGTATGACCCGCATGACGTGGATTAAACCCTCTTTTCTGTGGATGATGTACCGCTCCGGCTGGGGGAAGAAAGATCCAAATCAGCACCGAATCCTGGCTATCGATCTGAGCCATGAAGGGTTTAGGCAAATTCTCAACCAGGGAATATTGAGCCATCACCGGAACTCCGGGACAGAAGAAACCGAATGGCAAAATAAAATAAAAGCGTCGGATGTGGTTATCCAGTGGGACCCGGAGCGTGATATCCGTTTGAACAAACTGGATCACCGCACGATTCAGATAGGGTTGCGCAATCAGGCGGTCGCCGATTACTGCCAGAAATGGATTGTGAACATTAGCGATGTTACGGAACTTGCCGCAAAAATTCATGATTTGGTGGAAAATGATCGCATCAGCGAAGCACTTGAATTGTTACCGGAGGAGCGGGTTTATGATATTTAATTAACCTAGGTTATGTAAAAAATAGAGTTTAACCGTCGAAAAAATACAGTCAGCTATGAAGGCTGGATGTATTATCGAGATGTTCATGATTGTTTTTTAATGTTATCCTTCATTCCCAGACACAGTTTTAAGTATATAAAAATTATTTTTAACCTAAAAATATCCTCTCAATATATTCATTGACCCAAGAATTAACTTCGGAGAAATAAGCAGAGTTTCCCTTTAATGAATATTGAAGCATACCTTCCAGATTATCGTGAAGGATAAAAAGCGCATAAATTATTTTTTATGAACAAGGTCTTCATCTTTATACGTATCACAAAAAACGTCTAACTCCCGATACAATGCATTTATCTCTCCCTCGACAGGTATATCTGCAAGCCTGATTTTTACGGCCACATCCATAATTAATTCATTTAAAATTGAGAAATCATTATTCATTTTTATTCCCCAAAAGAGCCTAAAGAATAAGTATTTACGATGATAACCTATAACAATTTCATAAACTAAACTCAATCATATCTCGCAAGAAAACAAGAGGTGATCGATTCATTTTTTATTGACTGAGCAGAGACATTTTCTATATTTTCTGATTCGTCATCATCGGTAATAGAAACAAATAACACAGAAGTATTCAGTACTAAAGAAAGCTCACCATATTTTATTTTTTCAAGTGTATTAATAAGCGTTTGAATTAAATCTTTCTTAAATTATGAAAAATTCACTCTGTCCGGAGACCCTCTAAGAGACGTACTAATATCAGTAAAAATTTCCGAATAAACTCCCGCGAATGCCCACTCTGAAGTCGCCCATTTATAGTAATTCTGATTTTCCTTACTTTTATCTTCTTCGTTATCAAGAATGGAGCTTACATACTGTTCAGAATTCGCGCTCAATGATACTGTCATCGCACTACTGTCAGTATAAAGTGAAAATGCATAAAAATTTTCCTCTGGTTTTTCAGCAAGAAGTTTTTTGATTGCTGCAACTGTGGCCTGCAAGCATTTGACTTCTAGTTCATCCCATTTCATATATCGCCTTTCAATTCAGTTAATAACTATATAAAAAGCACTAATTTTATTTAATGATTGCCCTATAAGATACTGACAACCACGAACATAGATTGCAGATCATGAGGTAAGCCGATAATTTTTGTAAATGTACGTATGAAAGGGCATTTTGGAATTTAATTAAAAGATTAATGCAAACCCAAGATATTAATAATAAAAAACGATGTTATCCCTTTCTTTCAAGATAAAAACGCAGATATTTTTTTGGATACTCTTTAAATGGTCTTTCCTTACCATACATATAAGTCGTATTAAAATTTTCATAAGCTTCATCAAGTTGTCCAAGCTCATAGGAGGCCATACCAATATCCATAAAAGGCCCCACATCAATATCCGAACTCCTATATTTTAACTCAATACCTGCCCAATATTTTGCCTCTGAGAAATTGCCCAATGAAAAATATGCATTAAAATAACTTCCGGCCAGCCAAGCACTGAGCATTTCCCATTCAAACTTCGGCTCAGGTAAAATATTGTAAGCCTCATCATACTTATCAATCGCTGCTTTAACTTCCTTATTATCAGCACATTTATTCCCTTCTGTGATAATACCGATAATACCGATAATACGATTTTCTAGATCGGCATTCACTTGCGATAACTCTTTCATTTCCCCCCCTAAAAATATTGTTTACTTTTAGCATACCAGGCCAAAACATGAGCGTTTCTATCGTTAGTTCTGTCTATTGATTGTAATATACCGCTACCCAATCCTTGCAAATCGATCCGGACCTAAGTATCCAGGACATAAGCATACAAGTTAAGTCCACCCAGCAACCCTATCGTGGCTCTCTGGGTGTAGCGCCCACTCGTAAGGGGCTGTTGTAGTTCGGGTCCGTATCCCGGTCAAGAAAAGTACACAAATATGACGACCAACATACCCTTAATCGATAAAAGAAGTACCGACTGAGTTTCTATCTTGCATTACCATTTTAATAACCATTTCCCAGCCATCATCAATCTCTTTCTTACCAGAAAAAACATATAAAACATTGCCCGGTGCGAGATTTTTATTAATGACTTCATTATCAGCAAATTCAATTTGATCAATAAAAACCATAGCCTGATCATCGATAAATCGCCAAGAAGGTTCCCTGATCCATTCTGGAGCAGACTTCATGAACAATAAATTTTCACAAAGCACTTTCTCCATCCATGATTTAGTTTTTTTAGGGATAGATTTAACCCATGATATCTCTGGAGCAGGCAAAGAAGATTGCTGGTATTCTTTATAAATTCGCTCCAAAAAGAGCTCTGACTCTCTATTATTAATACCAGCCTTACAATTATCTTGCGCGACCTCTGATAAAGCAGCGCAAAATAGTACATAATTCTTATCCATTACCATGAGTTTACCCCCGTTATAACTTCTATAAGTTTTATGCCAGAATGGCGGTATTTATCAACATCTTGGTGCTGCCATGGATCTAACTCATCCAAATTACTCTTATTATGCACGCCGGGACCACCTTGACGCTGCGGAATATTTTTGTGATGCAGTTCATATGGTATATCTCTGGTCTGTATCTGACCTGTTTTAATTACCTGTACCTTAGCAGTAAATTTAGGTGCGCGACCTGCTAACATTTCTAAGATATTCCTTTGCGAATAAAGGCCTGATGGATTTGTAAGTTCGTCAGCACCCACATCTTTCCAGTAATTTTTCTGTGCAGTTGACCAACAAACCAGACCCCATGGATCCACCCATCCCAGCGGATCCACCACATACGTATAGGTATTCAGCCCACCCAGCAGCCCTATTGGGTCCATCTGGGTGTAGCGCCCGCCGCAGGGGTCGTAGTAACGGAAGGTGTTGTAGTGCAGTCCGGTTTCGCGGTCGAGGTACTGGCCCTGGAAGCGCAGGTTCTGCGGCACGTCCCAGTCTGCGTTGCTATTTTCCCGCTCGCTGCGTCCCCACGTGGTGGAAACGCCCTGCCAGACGACATCGCCGCTGCTGTCGGTCACTTTTTCCGGCAGACCGTTCAGCTCCGTGTGATACCAGTAAACCTCCGCGTGCCCGCCACGGCTGTCGACGCGGGCCAGCGGCTCGTAGCTGTTTTCCGTGTAGATATACTGCACGGCGGCGTCCGGGTTGCTGTCGCTGCACTCGCCGACCATCTGCAAACCCGACCATGCGTACTGCGTGCGTTCCGCGTTGCGGGTATGGCGTCGCCACACCTGTTTTTCCGTGCGGCGACCGAGCGCGTCATAGCGGTATTCGGCCCGGGTGAACTCCGCGTCGCCCTCAATTATCACCTGGCTGATGCGGTGTTCATCGTCATAACTGAAGCGCTGCACCGTGCCGCGATGACTGTCGTGGCGTTCGGTCATGCGCCCGAAACCGTCGTACTCCCAGCGCACGCCCTCCAGGCGTTTCAGCAGGTTGTCCCACACCGGCGGTAAATCCGGCGTGGTGCGGTTATCCGCAGCGTCATACCAGAAACGTTCCTCGCCGGTTGGCTGGATGCTCTGCGTCATGCGCCCTGCCGCGTCGTATCCCCACAGCGACTGACGATATTTCTCCGCAGGGGTTGGCGGCGCGCCGTCGGTATACATCTGGCGGATAATCTGGTCGGCGCGATCCCACTGGTAGCGGCGTTCGAAGACCAGCCGGTCACGCACATTGTCCATGCAGCGTCGCTGCGTGATGCGCCCGGCGATGTCGTACTGCGTTTCCAGATCCAGCGCGCCCAACGTGCGATGGGTTTCGCGGTGCAGCTTGTCGCGCTGATAGCCGGTGATGGGCAGCGTTTTCCCGCCGAAGACGAGCTGCATCTCCAGCAAATGCCCGGTGCCGTAGCGCAGATACTGCACCTGCCGTCCGTCCGGGAAGGTGGTGGCGCTGAGGTTACTTAATGCGTCGTACTGATGTTCGAATTTGCCAGCGTGGTTCTCCTCGCTGACCAGGTCGCCAAGTTTATTGCGCTGGAAAACAATCACTTCTGCGTTTTCCGGTTCGCGCATATCAATCGCCGCCTGACGCCACTCGCTGTAGACATAGCGGCGCACTTCCGTTGCCAGTTCGCTATAGCGGTACTCGGTGCGGTGCTGCTCGGTTTCCCGCGCGACCATGCGCCCAAGCGCGTCATATTCGTAATTCATCACCTGCGGCGGCAGATTGCTGCCGCTAACCGGGTGGCGCACCAGCGTGGCGACTTGTTGCAGAGCGTTGTACTGGTACTCGGTTTGCCGTCCGGCGTAATCATACTGGCGCGTCAGCAAACCGGTGGCGGTGTAATCAAAGCGCCATTGCTGGTTGTTGGCGTTGGTCAGCGTTACCAGGCGACCCGCGCGATTAAAGCGGAAACGGGTAACATGCCCGGCGGGATCGATGGCTTCGGTCACTTGCCCGCGCGCGTTAAGCGTCACTTTCCGCTCACTGACGCCATCTATGCTCTGCCCGCATAACAGCCCGGCTTTGTTGTACCTGAAGAGAGTTTCGCGGCCATCGGCGCGGATGAACGTTTTGAGGCGACCTGCCGGGCTCCAGATATAGCGTTCGGTGTTGCCCATCGGATCGGTAGTCAACTCAAGCCGACCGGCATCGTCATACTGGCGGCGGCTCAGATTACCGGAACAATCCTCTTCGCGGATCAGCTGCCCCAGCGCGTCCCACCAGAAGCGGTGGCTGTTTTCCAGCGCGTCGATACGGCGGAGTAAATCGCCCTGGTCGTTCCACTCAAAGCGGGTCACACCGCCTTCCGGGTCGGTTAACGACACCACATCGCCCGCCAGGTTGTACTCATAGCGCCAGCTTGCGCCGTCCGGTAACACCTCGGTCAGCGGGAAATCGTACAGCGGGTGCCAGGTTTTCAGCGTCGCGCGATCGAGCGGATCGCGCTCCAGCGTCATGTTGCCGCGATCGTCCCACGCATATTCCCAGCGACCGCCGTCCGGCTGAATCACAGCAAGCGGCTGCTCGGATTTCCCCGACCAGCTAAATTGCCAGTTGCCGCCGTGCACATCGGTATAGTTCGTGATGCGATACAGCGCATCCCAGTGGTGCTCACTCACCACGCCTTCATCATTGCTGACGCGAGCGTAGCGTTTGGCTTCATCAGCATCGATACGCCAGTTTTCCAGCACCGTGCCTTGTTCGTCATGCACCTGATAGGCGCTCACGCGCCAGTGGCTGGAATCGGCTGCGGGACGCCACTGGTAATGGACGGTTAAGCCGGTCGAAAAGCCGTGCCAGGCCAGCATATCGCTGGCGCGATCCCAGCCAAACTGACGGGTGACGATATCATCGGCGTCGGTAACGGTAATAAGTTGCCCTTGTTCGTTATAGCGATAGGACACCAGCAGATGGCGCGCGCCGCCGCAAACCTGGTAAACCGCACGCAACCGCCCGAACTCCGCTTCGTACTCCAGTTCCACGTCGAGCGCTTCGTTATCGCTGGAGATACGCGCCAGTTGACCTTGTTCGTTCCAGCTAAAATAGTGGGCGTTTTCGTGGCGGTCATACAGACGGTGCATGCGCCACTCGCCAGGCCGCGTTGGGTCCGGCTCATAAATTTGCTGCTCACCGCCGCCGGTTTGAATAACCATCGCCCCGTTGGGGCTGCAAAACAGCTTCAGGCCATCTTCCGGGTAGAAAACCATATCGCCGCTGAGCACTTCGCCCATCCCCAGCTCGCGCCCGCTCATATCGCGGAAGATCAGCTGGTTATCTGCCAGACGCAGCAATCGTGTTTCAAACGGCAGCATCCAGCCGGTGCCGAGCATGCCGGTGGCGCGGTTACGGCTGTGGTAGATGCGCTGCCAGTAAAGTGGCATACGGTCTGGCAGCACAAAATCGAGATCCTCTTCTTTGGCAAGGACTTTCGCCCCGGTGGGAATGTTCACCGGGAAGGCGGTATTCACCGCGCTGATGGCCGCTGCGGAAACAATCTGCGAAACAGCCATGCCGCCAAGCGGGCAGATGATCTCTTTGAGCAGGCCGCGAACAAGCTGGCGCTCACAGGCCATTTTTATCAGGCGCGACAGCGCACCAATACCCAGGCTCCCCAGCAGGTTGCCAATCAGGTATGCGAGCTGGTTTTTGCCGCTGCGGATGTCGCGCACGGTAATGGTTTCGCCGCCGATGCGCACGCGCGGATCTTCTTTGACTTTGATTTCGGCTTCGCAGGTACTTTTCTCGCCGTTGCGCGCGGCAGGCTGGTTGTTGATTAAAACGGTTCTGGAACCCTGGGCGACAAAGTTACTGCTGGTAACCATGTGCCCTTTTTTACAGTCAACATTATCTTTCGGCATCGGTGTGGCATGCGGATCGGCGCTCTCCACCATCGGCTGCGTCAAATCATCCCACAGGTTGGAGCCCCACTTTTTCATGTCGTCGAGCGTGAGATGGCTGGCGCGTTCGGCAACCGCAAGCAGCGCCGCACTCGGGTTCAGGGCGGTTTTCATCACCGCCGCTGCCCCGGCGAGGGCTAACATGCCGATGGCCGCCCAGTCGATGCTCTCATCGGCTGGCGCGGCGGCAAGGTTTGTTAAATAGTCCCTGTCTACCGTCGCGGCGGCGCGCGCGGCATTTTTCTTCATGATAAAGACATCGTTCGAGCCGGATACGATATGCGCATCCGGCGGTCCGGGGTCGATGAGCGCATCCACCATTTTCCCGGCCGCATCGCCAATTTTGCCCAGCGTACCGCTGACCATCAGCGCACCAATCGCCACCGCGCCCACCACGGCGCCAATGCCCGTTCCGGCGACGAACATAATCCCCAGAACAATCGCCCCTTCGACCAACCCACTGACCAGATCCGCCAGCGCAGAACTATGAACCAGCGGGTCGTCAATGCGGGCCGCGATGTAATCCGTCATCCTTACGCCCTCAGCTGTAAACCTGTACGGATTGATGTCCAGAACGCGTCGGCGTCCGTATCAAACGGCATTGTACGGCTGAGCGTCAGCACCAGCAGATGGTCGTCAATGCGGGTCACGGCGAGTTTTTCATATATCACTGCGCCCTGGTTTTCGAAACGCAGCGACACTTCGTGGGCAGGCTGACCAGCAACCGTGCTGTCCTGCGTTTCACCCGTCACCACTTTGCGCATGCTGCGTTTCACTTTCGCCAGTTGCTGGTTAAGGAAACTCTCTTCGTCGCCGGGTTTGATATCCCACGCGCGGGTAATCACCAGCGTGGCGTTGTTCTCTTTGAATTTCAGCACGTTAATGCTGCGATCCTGGTAGGCATCCGGCAGAGTGAGTTCGCCTTCGGAGAGTACAAATTGCGCCGTTGCCATTATTTATCCGTCCCTTGATTAAATGCCGCTTTTACCGCCGCCTGGATCTGCGCAATGGTGGGTTGCGCATCTTCACCTTTTGTCGGTTTTGTCAGGTTTAAATCCAGCAAGCCCGCGGTGTTGATAGCGCCCGAACCGATAGCATCGATCTGAAAGTCCACGCATTTCAGCGTGACGGTGCCGTTCGCGCCCAGCGTCAGTACCGATTGACCTGCCACCAGTTGAATGCTGTTGTCAGAAGCCTGCACCAGCGGCCCTTGCACCATCTGTGTAAACCCACCGCCAACCACCTGCTCGTGCGTGAGCTGCGTTGCCTGGGTGTGTTTGCCTGCCACCGAGCCGGTGTAATCGCGGCTGACGCTCACGGTCTGTGAACCGCCAACGCTGTGCGTCTCGTCGTTTTTGACGTGCGTATCCATGTTACGTTCCGCCTGGATCCACACCTGCTCTTCGCCCGCTTTGTCTTCAAAACGCAGGGCGTTGGCATTATCGACCGAACCATCTTTCGAGCGGCTGAGGAAGCCCATTTGCGTGGCGGCAGCAGGAAGCGCCCACGGCGGCATACTCGCTTCGTTATAGACGCGCCCGGTGATGATCGGCCGGTCCGGGTCGCCGTTGATAAAGTCGATAACGACTTCGTCACCCACGCGCGGGATCTGCACGCCACCGAACCCCTGGCCAGCCCATGCGCTTGAAACGCGCACCCAGCAGGAGCTGGTGTCATCGCCTTTTGCCAGCCGATCCCAATGGAATTTCACCTTCACGCGGCCATATTTATCCGTCCAGATGCTTTCGCCCTGCGGGCCGACAACGCGCGCAGTTTGTGGGCCGTAAGTGCGCGGCCATGCGGTTTGCTGCGCCGGGCGATAAACCACGGATGAGGGGATAACGCTGAAATCAATGCGGTGAATGGTTTCGCTGTCGGCGCCGCTGGCATAGCGGTTCTCTTCGAAAAAGTAGTTCGCCGCCGTCACCAGATATTCGCCGTTATCGTTAAAGAACGCCGCATTGGTCAACTGGAACGTGCTGCCCGGCACAATACCAATCGCCGTCGCCGTGCCTTCAATTTGCTGATGCTCCACCTGCCAGCGTTCCTGGCGGATGCGGGCGTAAAACTCACCGTGACCGTGTTCGACAAAGCGCCCCGGCCAGTCGTAAACATCGATGGTGCCCGGCGAGGGAGAATTCGGGTTTTGTCGCGCCTGGAACAGCCATGCGTTGGGTTTGCGGAAGTCGTAGTCATCAAGGCTGTAGAGCCCCGGCGTTACGCTATCTTCCAGCGCCCACTGGCTGATGCCCTCTTCATCGGTGCTGCCGCCGGAAGGTGTCTGGTGATAAGGAATGGTTTCGTAACCGCTGAAGGGATCATGCTGTGTGGCCGCATCTGTCAGTACCAGCGTATGTTTGTCCGCTTCGTGGCGGAAGTGGTAAGCCATACCTTCCAGCTCCATCAGACGGCTGATGAAATCAAAGCTGCTCTCCTGATACTGCACGCAGTAGTCCCAGATGCGGTAGCTGCCGGTCAGTTTGTCTTCAATATTGACCTGGTATTCACCGAGCAAGGTTTTAACGATTTGCGGTACTGTCTGGCCCTGGAAGATACGCAAATTGCGATCGCGCTTCATCGGCCAGAGATCCGGCTCCACGGTGAGTTGATACACCGCGTAGCGGGTGCCGGAAAGCTCGATTGCGCTCACCGCCACACGGGTGATTTTGCCGTTAAGGTAACGCGGCGCGCCGGTTAACGTTTGTGTTGGAATAGCGACAGTCACCGATTTACCGAGTAGCGTGCTGCGGTCCATTCGCGCGTCGGTACCCAGCAGTTGCAGGTTAAAAGTAAAGGCTTCAGACAGCGCTTCCCGCCCGGAGATTTTCCAGAAAAGCAGTCCTTCGACGGGTAACTGAACAGTAATTCGATTGCTCATAAATCGGATCCTGACGTAGGGACACGCACGATTCCGGGTGCTGTCCAGAAGTTTAACGTTACGGGTTTGAGAAAAAGCTACCGCACGATTGCTGTAAACAAAAAGATCAATATTGTCTGGTTTTTCGCGGCAAGAAATGCCAGGAATTATCCTAATCCACGATTAACCTACTAAAAAAAGAGTCATTTTTTTACAAGCAAACGCTGAATAATCGCCAAAAAATGACGCTTAGGTCAAATCTTATGCCGCTAAATTGCTATTGTGCTGTTGCAACCGTGTTATTCAAAAGCGCTAAGTAAAATTATGCAATAAATGTTTCGCGAGTATTATCCCACTTTCACGCGAAAGCGAAGACACGCCAGATGAAAAGCAGTATAAGTTTTTAGAACACCTGCCGTTATATTATTTGCGTGATTATATAAAGTCTCATAATTATTTGCCGATAAAATATAACTCTATACGTCACTGCCATTTAACACCCATTTAATAAGAGTTAAGCAGCAATAAATTCGTAATAATCAGGAGGGGATAATGGAATTTTTTAATCAGTATGGACAGCGCATTGGTCAGGAAATCCAGGACTGGACAAAACGCCCGCTGCCAGAAAAAATTTCGCTTAAAGGCCGTTACTGCGACGTTATACCGCTTGTCGTGGATCACGCGGAAGATCTCTTCCCGGAATGGCAAAGCATTGATGATGACCGGGACTGGACCTACCTTGAAGATCCCCGGCCGAAAGATATGACCGCATGTTATGCCTACCTCAGAAATCTCGCGTCACGCCCTGACAGAATCTATTTTGCGGTACAAGATAAAGAGGATAAGCAAATAAAAGGCATTTTTTATACCGGGAAATTCGATCAGGAAAATGGTTCTTTTGATATTGGCGACGTTAACTGGACGCCGTTAATGAAAAGAACACGCATGAGTACCGAAAGCCTTTATCTTGTTTTGTCTTACTTTTTCGACCAGTTGAAGTATCGCAGATGTGAATGGCGCACTGGCAGTTATAACGCGGACGCGATTCATTCGGCAGAACGTATTGGTTTTGTGAAAGAAGGGATTTTGCGGGAGAAGAAAATCCGCAAAGGACGGCTTAGCGATATTACGGTGTTCTCGATTACCGTGCGCGAATGGTCGGGTCTCTCGTCGATGATGAATAGCTGGCTGAACGAGGACAACTTTGACGGCCGTGGTCGCCAGTTGCATAAACTCTCTTCATTCCGCCGCTACTGATAGCGCCATGCGTTGACGGAAACCTCAACGCATGGCTCTGGAGAATTACGCTTTTGCGTGCTGCTTAAAGCGGAAATCTTCCATAAATTCGCCCAGCTTTTCCACCGCCTTGAGCGTCAGTGCGTTATAGATGGAAGCGCGCACGCCGCCGATAGCCCGGTGGCCGCCAAGACCGGAGAAGCCCGCCGCTGCCGCGTCGTGCAGGAATTTATCTTCCAGATCGGGCGTAGGCAGCGTGAATGCGGCATTCATATCGGAACGAAAAGCGGCATCGCCCCAGTTGCGGTAAAAACCGTCGCTGTCATCAATCAGGCTGTAAAGCAGCCGCGCTTTTTGTTGGTTTATCCGCGCCATGTTTTCCAGCCCACCCACCTCATTGAGCAACCAGCGGGTTACCAGCAACACAACGTAAATGGCGAACACCGGCGGTGTATTCAGATTGGAGTGAGATTCCACCTGGCGGCGATAGTCCAGAAAGGCTGGCAGGTTGTGCGGCGCGTTTTGCACCACGCTGTCACGCACCAGCACAATCGTCACACCCGCCGGGCCAATGTTTTTCTGCGCATGGGCGTAGATCAGCGAAAACTTTCCGGCGTCGCACGGTTTGGATAAAAAGTCCGAGGACATGTCGCAGACCCGCGGCACATCATCGCGTCCCAGAACACGGTTAAATTGCAGACCCTCCACCGTTTCATTCGAGACGTAATGAATGTAGGGCGCATCGGGCGAGAAATCGAGTTCATCATCGCCCGGCAGGCGGCGATAGCCCTCCTTTTCACCGCTCCAGATAACGCGAACCGGGCCTTCACGCATCGCTTCGGTAATCACTTTGCGGCTCCAGTAACCGGTGTCGAAATACTCTGCGGGGTGTTTTTTGCCGCGCAACAGCGTCATCGGCACCATGGAGAACTGCTGTGTTGCGCCGCCCTGTAAAAACAGAATATGGAAATCGGCGGGCAAGCCGAGCAGCGTGCGAATGTTGTTTTCAGTTTCCCGCACCACATTCTCAAACCATTCTGAACGGTGGCTAATGCCGAGAACCGACAAACCAACTTCCGGGACATTAATGATTGCCTGCTGAACCTGGCGTAAAACAACGTCCGGCAGCGCGCCCGGCCCGCCGGAAAAATTGAGGGCATTATTTGGATTAAGTGACATATTTTCCCTGCCTGAAAAAAGGTTAAAACGAAACGCCAGCGCGCTGAAATAACATCTCGCGCATCGCGGTTTTGACTTTATGCATATGAATTTGCTTATTGGGGAACATGGCTTCATCGTCCATAGCGTGGACGACCATGGCCGGGTCAATTTCGAAAATCAGCAGCTCGCCATCTGCGGTTTCCGCGCAGTCGATACCGATGTATTCAAGCCCGCAGCGCTGGCTGATAGCCGCCAGGGCTGCGTGATGGCGCCCGGCGAAATCGGCAAAGGTATTGAAAAAGCGGGCTTCCTGCGCACGTTTATCCGCATCTTCATACATCCCGGCGTTGACGTAGTGGATCATCCAGTGCGCGGAAACGCCCATATGGCAGGCAAACGGCTTACCGTCGATCAACACCAGCCGCATTTTGCGAAACATCCCATCGCCGCCACGGTAATCAACGAAGCGCGAAACAAAAAAATCATCTCCTGCGGTTTGCGCCAGATAAGACTCCAGCTCATCCGCCGCATCGATTTTTTGCAGTCCGTGGCCACCGTGGCTGCCCACCGGGCGCACGATTATCGGGAAGTCATGGTTTTCGACAATCTGTGGCAGTGTTTTTTGACCGCATGTAACAGCCTGCAACGCCAGGCGAGTAGCATGCAGTGCCGGGCAGATAACCAAACCAGGCACATTTTGCAGCAGCAAGCTCGCGTTATGCCGCTCGGAAGTGGGGACGTTTTTCGGCGGGTTAAGTATCGGTTTCGACCAGCCGCGCAGGGCATATTCGAGGCGCAATAGCACACTTGCCTGCTCATCGCTGGCTCCGATTGCCACCATCACCAGATCGTGCTCAGGTACTGGCGACGTCAGCGGGTTTTCAGCGTTTGGATCAACAAAGTAGTAAATCAAATCGACGTCGCTCTCTTCCAGCAGGCAATCGAGCGGGATATTGGCGGAGAGATTGCCGGGCACCATGAGCATCAACAGCCGTATTTTTGCTGGCTGACGCGCAGGCCAGTAATAAACGCGCTGCATTGCCAGCGCTTGTTCCTGAATTTGTAAGCCCAGCGCTTCATGCTTGAGGCTCATCATGGCGGTGGAGAGATTCATCCATAGGACAGCGTCGTCGGGGCTATTTTCTACCTGCGCAACCATCTGCTGCGTAATGGTGGAAAAATCGATTCCCGCGATACTCATGCGTAAAAAAGGCGCCATCCCAAGAAATTGAACAGACGAAACATCTGTTTTTGAAGTTAGAGACATTGTTATAGTTCCTGTTTGTGCTGTGCATATGACTTATGTTGCGACAAAACACTAACAGGCAATGAGAGGAATAACGGCAATAATTAGCGCGACAATTGAACGTAACTTACCGAAATTAATAGCGTTATTAACGAAAATGGCTTTGCGGGCAAAGCGCGCGATCGGGGATTATGGGCGTGAAATGTCGGGAAATTATGAAGAAAAACGGAAGAGAATATGGAGAACCCAATAAGCTGCGGAAAAGCGGTCAGGGTTGATAAGTCAACCTGAGCCAGGCGGCCCAGGTTGACTTTTGACTAGCGCATTACCTCAACGTTTGTCACGTTCACCGGTACCTCTTTGCCTTTTACCCACTGGGTTAACGGCATAAAGACATTCAAATCAGACAGCCATGCCAGCGTCTCTTTTTGCGTATCGCCATCGCTTTCTAGCTCACAGGCCACTTTCCAGTAACGTCCGCTGAGCGCACTGCTTACCTGGCGCGCGTCATCACTGCCGGTCACTTCACAACGACGGTTAATCACCGTGTTCTTCTCATCTTTGTCCGTTTTTGGCGCAACCGTATCAAAGGTGAATGTCTGCCCCTGGTGCAGCGGGAAACGCAGGTTGGTGTGAAGTTCACTGATTACCGTTGGTGTGTAACTCAGACTGATGGCACCTTTTAGCTGCCCGAGGTTGCCCAGCGTCAGGCGCTGTGCCTTGAACATCTTGTAGTTTTCCAGCAGCAACATGAGCCCGTTGGGTTGAACATCCAATTGCATCGGTACGACATCGTTATCGCTCCACTGCATGTTCCATGTCAGCTTTTTAAAGCGCGGCTTGGCCCATGGATTAACGATTTGCAGAGCCTGTTTTTCGATATCAGCAGGGAGCGGGAACTGGGCCATCCACTGTGATGAATTGTTGCTGAAATCCGGTAGCATCCGACCCAGCGAGGAAACACTTTTTTTCTTCGTTGACGGAACATACACCCCTTCTCCTTTAAACGCAGAAGGCGTGCTCATGGCGCAAAGCTGTTTGAACGCAGCAGTGGTGGCCGGTGTGCTAGTAAAATCCTCCGCCCGACGCTGTGCCGCTTTACCGGTCAGGCTATCAGAGACATAACCCTCTGGTGTGATATCCAGCCCGGCCATCACAATGTCATGCTGGGTTTCGCAGTTATACCCATGCACTTCAATCTTCATATCGTACGGTGCGTCATACGGTGGATCGAAAGTGATCTCGCTGTATTCGAAGCCAATTTTAGCGATCAGCACCTTATTTACCCGCAACACAGAAGCCGTATCCACCAGGATTGGCGTGTCGTATTTCGACTTTTTCTCGATATAGACCCAGCTCGGATTGTGTAGCCGGGGAGCCTGGCAAAGATTTTTAGCCACATCATCCAGCTCGCTTTGCGGTTTCGGCTCCGCGTAACGGTTGTAGCTGTCGCCGTAGAAGCGGCGCATCACCACCTCTTTGTCATCAAGCATTTCCCAATAAAGCTTCACCGCTTTGTTGGTGGTGCAGTCAAAACCGTCCCAACGATTAATGTGTTGCCCGTCGTCAAAAACCACCTGGTTCATGGCGGAAATGTGGTCATTCACGCGCAGCATCAGTAATGGGTTTACGGTGTTGCTGACGATTTTTTTGCCGTGTGTTTCAGGCAGATCAACGGCTTGCGCGCTAATGGCAGCGGCCAGCAGTATGGGCAGAAGTAACGTGCCGGTTTTCATTTTCATTCCTTTGTCAGACGCATATCCAGTGATTGCGCAATAGAGGGACCGATGACGTTATCGGCAGTTGGCGGAAAATATAAAGGAGTAAAAACAACCCGTACCACGAAAAATGCGTGCTGCTTTATTTTCATTCCGCGACCTGTATCAAGCCGGGCTGACTATTTTGAGATTTTCCTGATGAGGGGTAAAGGCAAGACAAAGTGTAAAATATGTAACGGCGTGTGTGCCTTTATATCAAATTCATTTCCTCTTAATCGCAATACTGACCTGCGCCATGAGGAATATCTTATTGAATAGCATAACATTGGATATATCATGTATATGACGTAGATCTATTATTATGGCTGGAATAATTCCCTTACTTTTCCCAAAGAAATAATTATCACCAGGCCATCTTCGAACGTTTTTATTTAACAAAACCCGCGCAATGAAAGTGATAGCGGGTGTCACTCATACGCCCAAAATTTACTGAAAAAACTCAGTAAGTGAATGTCTTTATTTCATAAAAAATACGCAGAACAGTAAACCTGCGCTCCAGACAATATTAATTATAACAATAATTTATCTTCACGCTGCGCACATATTCACAGGCAGCGAAATACATAAAAAATCAGCAGCGATAAGGTGACTCATCGCTTCATTTGGAATGGTGTAATAACAACATGAGGTGCCACTGATGAAAGGCGAAGCCGTTAAACAACGTGTGAGAGACAATCTCAAATCGCTGAAAAGAACGATACGCAACCTGCATAAAAAATGGAAACATCGCAATAATTTCACTTCGCAAGTAGTTTGGGTTTCATTGGGTGAGAATTGCCTCCCTGATGATATTCTTAGCCGGCATAACCGAAAATCCTTTAGTTCCGTTTTTTCATCGGGCCGCTCGAATATTGAATATATTCTGCAAATGGAAAAAGACGATTATCGCCATTTACTGGAAAAAGAGCATTTACAACATTTCCCGGATGGCGAGCACACCGTTGTGCGTTCAACGTATTACGAAAAATGTGTGGGGCAATACAGCGAAAGACATATGCTGGGTTTTGAATTCACCCATCATGACCCGCTAAGAATTAAAGAAGATAGCCGCGCATTTCAACGCCGCATTTCCCGCCAGCTGCAATACCGGGGCAAAAAAGATTTTGTGTTTCTTTATCATCACCGAATCACCGAGCATTCGGATCTCTCCCTTTTACGGGAACATCTCAACGAATTCCTGTCGTTGTACAACGCGCAAGGCTGCGACTGCAAGATCGTGCTTTTCTATCAACATATAATTGCGGCAAATAGCGCCAAACGAATCGACTTCACGCCGCATGAAAGCGGTTTGCTTGAATTTATATGCCATACCCATGAGATATGGGGCGGGGATGATTTAGAAACATTCTGGGCGAAGAAAGATGATGCGCTTTTCGCCGAGATGTTCGAAACCGTAGACAAATACAGTCGTAGCAAGCCTCGCGCCTTTCCAGAAAGCACGCTCGCCCCAACCGGTACAGGTGTGCCGTTGTGACAGAAGAGATGTTCGATTCCCCGGCAATGAAAAAGCCCGATCAGGGCTTTTTCATTCGGTGCATCGCGGATTAACACTCAGGCAGATGGGTTCTCCGCTAAGGCCTGTGCGCAGGCCCAG
This sequence comes from Kosakonia sp. YIM B13571, assembly GCF_042788095.1. Classification (NCBI taxonomy): domain Bacteria; kingdom Pseudomonadati; phylum Pseudomonadota; class Gammaproteobacteria; order Enterobacterales; family Enterobacteriaceae; genus Kosakonia; species Kosakonia sp. YIM B13571. The sequence goes on from NZ_JBHZPL010000004.1 coordinate 167,267, forward strand.
GCGCTCGACCACGCCCACTGGAAGTTGTACCCGCCAAGCCAGCCGGTGACATCCATCACTTCACCAATAAAGTACAGCCCAGGCACGTTGCGGGCTTCCATCGTGCGGGACGACAACTCGTGGGTATCGACGCCACCGAGCGTCACTTCCGCCGTGCGATACCCTTCGGTGCCATTGGGCTGCACGCGCCAGTTCGTTAGCAACGCAACCAGATTTTCCTGCTCGCGACTGTTCAACTGCTTCAATGTGACGTCCGGAATTTGCCCAAGCTGTTGCAGGCACTCCACCAGCCGTTTTGGCAACTGCAAGGCCAGGGTGTTTTTCAGGCTCTGGTTCGGATGTGCATCGCGCTGCTGATTGAGGAAATCGTCCAGATCGACATCGGGCAGCAAGTTGATGCTGACAAATTCACCAGGCTGCCAGTAACTGGAAATTTGCAAAATCGCCGGGCCGGATAATCCCCGATGGGTAAAGAGCAAATTTTCGCGAAAAACTGTGCCATCCTCGGCGGTAATCACCGATGGCACCGAGACGCCGGAAAGCGTCTGCATCTGCTCGAGCAGTGGTTTATGCAGGGTAAACGGCACTAATCCGGCGCGCGTTGGCAGCACTTTTAAACCGAACTGCTCGGCGATTTTATAGCCAAATGGCGAGGCACCCAGCCCCGGCATCGACAAACCGCCGGAAGCAATGACCAGTTTCTTAGCCTGTACGCTTTCGCCGTTGAGCTGCAAAGTGTAGCCGTCGTCGTTACGCTCAACGCTAAGCACTTCTGTACGCAGGCGCTGAATAACGTTGCCTTTTTCGCACTCGGCCACCAGCAGATCGACAATTTGTTGCGCCGAATCATCGCAAAATAGCTGACCCAACGTTTTTTCATGCCAGGCAATACCGTATTTACCGACCAGTTCGATAAAGTCCCACTGGGTATAGCGCGCCAGCGCAGATTTGCAAAAATGCGGGTTTTGGCTCAAATATGCCGCAGGCTCGACATAAAGGTTAGTAAAGTTGCAGCGTCCGCCACCGGACATCAAAATTTTTCGACCGGGTTTTTTGCCATTATCCAGCAATAACACTCGACGACCCGCTTGCCCGGCCAGCGCCGCGCAGAACATGCCCGCCGCACCGGCGCCGATAACAATGGCATCAAAATTTTCCACAGCTGCACCCTCATTTATACATCGTGGCGGATTGTAAAGAGTTCACGCTGGTCGCACCAGCGTGAATACGCGCGAAAGGTAACAGGGTATTGAAAAATATAAATTAATTTTAAAAAGTCAGTTTAATTTAAGAAATAATGTCAAAAAAAATACATAATTCACTTTGCCGACACTGCCAATGTCCCTGATAATGCGCCGCGTTCATGTCCTCAAAATGGCTTAACGACCTATGGTACATTTGTTTGCCGGCCTGGATCTTCATACCGGGCTGTTACTCTTGCTTGCTCTGGTTTTTGTTCTGTTTTATGAAGCCATTAACGGCTTCCATGACACAGCAAATGCCGTTGCAACAGTCATTTATACACGCGCTATGCGTTCTCAGCTGGCGGTCGTGATGGCAGCGGTGTTTAACTTCTTCGGCGTTTTGCTGGGTGGGTTGAGCGTCGCGTATGCGATTGTGCATATGTTGCCCACCGATCTGCTGCTGAATGTCAGCTCTGCGCATGGTCTGGCGATGGTCTTTTCCATGCTGCTGGCCGCCATTATCTGGAACCTTGGCACCTGGTATTTGGGCCTGCCTGCTTCCAGCTCCCACACCTTGATTGGCGCGATTATCGGTATTGGTTTAACCAATGCGTTGATGTCCGGCACTTCGGTGGTGGACGCGTTAAACATCCCGAAAGTGCTGAATATCTTCGCTTCGCTGATCGTTTCACCGATCGTAGGCCTGGTCTTCGCTGGCGGGTTGGTGTTTATCCTGCGTCGTTACTGGAGCAACACGAAAAAACGTGCGCGCATCCATATGACCCCTGCTGAACGCGAGAAAATCGACGGCAAGAAAAAGCCGCCGTTCTGGACGCGCATTGCGCTGATCCTCTCCGCGATTGGCGTGAGTTTCTCGCATGGTGCGAACGACGGTCAGAAAGGTATCGGCTTGATTATGCTGGTGCTGATTGGCGTTGCGCCTGCGGGCTTCGTGGTCAACATGAATGCCTCCGGTTACGACATCACCCGTACGCGTGATGCCGTCAACAACGTGGAAACGTACTTCCAGCAACATCCGGCGCTGCTGCAAAAAGCGACGGGTATCGATCCGCTCATCCCAACGCCGGAAGAAGTGACCACCCAACCGGGTGAGTTCCATTGCCATCCTGGCCGCGCCATTATGGCGCTGGATCGCGCAAAATCGATGCTGACCAACGTTGAAAGCTACGACCAACTGCCAGTGGAACAACGCGGCCAGTTGCGTCGCATTATGCTCTGCCTGTCTGATATCACCGACCAGGTGGCGAAGCAGCCGGAAGTCAGCGCTGACGACCAGCGTCTGCTGAAGAAGCTGAAAGGCGATATGCTGAGCACCATCGAGTACGCGCCAATCTGGATAATCATGGCCGTCGCGCTGGCGTTAGGCTTAGGTACGATGATCGGCTGGCGTCGTGTGGCGACAACTATCGGTGAGAAAATCGGTAAGAAAGGCATGACGTATGCGCAGGGCATGTCCGCGCAGATGACAGCCGCCGTTTCTATCGGTCTGGCGAGTTACACCGGGATGCCGGTTTCCACTACGCACGTGCTGTCATCTTCCGTTGCCGGGACAATGATCGTTGACGGCGGTGGTCTGCAGCGCAAAACCGTGACCAATATTCTGATGGCCTGGGTCTTCACCCTGCCAGCATCAATTATTCTGTCCGGCGTGCTCTACTGGCTGTCGCTGCATCTGATTTAACGCGTTTCGCGCACGACAAAAAACGGGCCAGCTTGCTGGGCCGTTTTTTTTATGGTTTCAATTCAGTGCCAAATCAGCAGCGCAATCAGGCTCACGACCACCAAACCGCAGAGCGAACTGGTTAAAATGAACAGACGGCGCACACGTTCGCAGCGGCGAATAAATTCATCATCATGATGGTCGCGATAACGCTGGGCGTAGATATACCACACCAGCCGCATCTGTTTGCTCGGTTGACCGTGGGAAGTGAAAAAACCGCCACCGTCCACGTATTGATAAAGTAGAGGGTCGCACCCGCGAAGTACCACTAACAACGCTCGCAGCGATGAGTAATAACGCGCCATGTTAACCACACATACGACACACAAAGCCCAAAACAGCGCAACAGTGCTGATTACCATATCCCCTCCCCGGCGACCGCCCACAGAGATTCGCTCCTGGACCATCGCTCCCGGATACCCAACCAAGCCAAACAACGAAGAGTATTATCAATCACCGTACGAAATGACAAGGCAGACGGTATCCCACAATTGACTTCACTTCCATGCGCCAGACAACTGGGGGACACCGTCTGTTTTCCGTACGGTTTATTTATAGTGTAGGAGATCAGTTTATTTTTTTGCCACAAGCATCATCATCATCAATGCATCTGGCTGTAAATCTGGCTTAAGTGAATCGTGATCCAGGTTGATTGACGCTACTAAAAGAGCGTTATAAGGTAGAAATATCTTCACAATGAGACCTTTAAAGCCGGGCGCTACGCTCACGTGAAACGCAGGATGCGGGCGCAGTGCAACAGCATCAGGGGATTTTAACCCCGATGGTCATCGACAACTTATGGAAGGAGTAACACTATGGCTTACAAACATATCCTTATCGCAGTCGATCTCTCCCCCGAAAGCAAATTACTGGTTGAGAAAGCGGTATCCATGGCGCGACCGTACAACGCGAAAATTTCCCTGATTCATGTCGATGTAAACTACTCCGATCTTTATACAGGCCTTATCGACGTTAACCTCGGCGATATGCAAAAACGTATCTCCGACGAAACGCACCAGGCGCTGACAGAGCTTTCCACTAACGCAGGTTACCCGATCACTGAAACCCTGAGCGGCAGCGGCGATTTGGGCCAGGTGCTGGTGGATGCGATCAAGAAATACGATATGGATCTGGTGGTATGCGGCCACCATCAGGATTTCTGGAGCAAACTGATGTCTTCCGCGCGCCAGCTTATCAACACCGTCCACGTTGATATGCTGATTGTCCCGCTGCGGGATGAAGAAGAAGACTGATGTTTCGCTAACGGCTAAACATTAGGTTGAATACCGCCCGGCGCGCGCAATGCGGCCGGGCTTTTTATTGCTCACGGAAAACCCCATGCGGTGAGCGTTGTCATCAACAGGTTTTGGCTTCGCGTTGTCCGGGGATTTTAATCTCACAGAAATGGCACGTTTTTAGTACACCTTTCCGGGGCGCAATTCATGTCGTCTTCTGTGACCGCGGATGATTACTCGCCGGAACCGGGGTAGATATCGAAGCGATGGCTTTTCGTGACGACGGCCGATTGCGTAGCAACCCCCGCCAGCGGCGGTGCATAATCCGGGCGTTTAACCACCACGCGTTTAATGGCGAGTTGACGCGCAGGCTCCAGTAAACCGTCGGCATCCAGATCCGGGCCAACCAGCGACTGAAACACCCGCATCTCCTTTTTCACCAGCGCGCTTTTCTGCTTATGCGGGAACATTGGATCGAGATAAACCACCTGCGGGCGCGGTGTGATATCCGCAAGCCCGGTCAGGCTCGAGGCGTGAATCAGTTGCAACCGCTCGCGCAGCCACGGACCAATTTCCGCATCGGCATAGCCGCGATTAAGACCATCTTCCAGCAACGCGGCGACAACCGGGTTGCGCTCCAGCATCCGCACCCGACAGCCGACCGACGCCAGCACAAACGCATCGCGCCCCAACCCTGCTGTCGCATCCACCACTTCCGGCAGATAACTGCCTTTGATACCAACCGCTTTTGCCACAGCTTCACCGCGCCCGCCGCCAAACTTGCGCCGGTGCGCCATGCCACCGGCGACAAAGTCGACAAAAATCCCGCCGAGCTTGGGTTCATCGCGCTTACGTAGCTCCAGATGCGTCGGTGTGAGCACCAATGCCATCGGGTTGTCATTGTCCTGCTCCAGCCCAAAGCGGGCCGCAAGAACAGATAAGGCGCCGTCTCCGGCGCCTGTTTCATCCAGCAAACAGATTTTCAATGCCTTAGCCTTCGATACCGTAATGCTCAAGCATCGCGTCAATCTGCGGCTCGCGGCCACGGAAGCGTTTGAACAGATCCATCGGATCTTCCGAACCGCCACGAGTCAGGATGTTATCAAGGAACGACTGCCCGGTTTCACGGTTGAAAATCCCCTCTTCTTCGAAGCGGGAGAACGCATCCGCTGCCAGCACATCGGCCCACAGGTAGCTGTAGTAACCTGCCGCGTAACCGCCGGCGAAGATATGGCTAAACGCATGCGGGAAGCGCCCCCACGACGGCCCTGGCACCACTGCGACCTGGCGTTTGATTTCTGCCAGCGTTTCGAGGATTTTCGCCCCTTGTTCCGGGCTGAACTCTGCATGCAGGCGGAAGTCGAACAGGCCGAACTCCAACTGGCGCAGAATAAACATCGCCGCCTGGTAGTTCTTCGCTGCCAGCATTTTATCCAGCAGTTCCTGCGGCAGCGGTTCGCCGGTTTCGTAATGACCGGAGATAAACGCCAGCGCTTCCGGTTCCCAGCACCAGTTTTCCATAAACTGGCTCGGCAGCTCGACTGCATCCCACGGTACACCGCTAATACCCGCCACACCGGCGGTTTCAATACGCGTCAGCATATGATGCAGACCGTGACCAAACTCATGGAACAAGGTGATCACTTCGTCATGGGTAAACAGCGCCGGTTTGCCGTTCACCGGGCGGTTAAAGTTACAGGTGAGATAAGCCACCGGTTTTTGCAGCGAACCATCGGCTCTGCGCATCTGGCCAACGCAGTCGTCCATCCAGGCGCCGCCGCGTTTGTTCTCTCGTGCATAGAGATCGAGGTAAAAGCTGCCGCGCAGCTCGTTGCTCTCGTCATACAGCTCGAAGAAGCGCACATCCGGGTGCCAAACGTCGATATCTTTGCGCTCTTTGGCGGTGATGCCATAAATGCGTTTCACCACTTCGAACAAGCCGTTCACGGCGCGCTCTTCCGGGAAGTACGGGCGAAGTTGCTCATCGCTGATGCTGTAAAGATGCTGTTTCTGTTTTTCGCTGTAGTAGCCAATATCCCATGGTTGCAGCTCATCCACGCCGAACTCGGCTTTGGCGAAAGCGCGTAGCTGCGCCAGCTCTTTTTCACCCTGTGGACGCGCCCGTTTGGCGAGATCGGTTAAAAACTCCAGCACCTGCGACGGATTTTCCGCCATTTTGGTCGCCAGCGATTTAAAGGCATAGCTTTCAAAGCCCAGCAGTTGCGCCAGCTCATGGCGCAGCGCGAGGATCTCCGCCATCACCGGGCTGTTGTCCCATTTCCCGGCATTCGGGCCTTGATCGGAAGCGCGGGTGCTGTAAGCGCGATACATCTCTTCACGCAACGCCTGGTTATCGCAGTAGGTCATTACCGGCAGATAGCTCGGGATATCCAGCGTCAGCAGCCAGCCTTCTTGCTCTTTGGCTTCCGCCTGTGCTTTCGCCGCCGCCAGCGCGCTTTCTGGCATACCGGCCAGCTCCGCTTCGTCAGTGATGAGCTTAGTCCAGCCCATGGTGGCATCCAGCACGTTGTTGCTGTAGATGTTGCCGAGTTCAGAGAGACGCGCAGCGATTTCGCCGTAACGTTGCTGTTTCTCTTTCGGCAAGCCGATACCCGACAATTTGAAATCACGCAGTGCGTTATCTACCGATTTCTTCTCAGCGACGCTCAGCGAAGCGTAATATTCCCCGTCGTGCAAATCACGGTAGGCGTTGTATAACCCTTCGTTCTGCCCAACCCAGGTGCTGTATTCAGAAAGCAGCGGCAGCGTTTGTTCGTAAGCTTCGCGCAGCTCCGGGCTGTTTTTCACTGAGTTCAGGTGGCTGACCGGCGAGAAGAGGCGACCAAGACGGTCATCCACTTCCGCCAGCGGCTGGCAAAGATTCGCCCAGGTATACGGGCCGCCCTGCGCGACAACACTTTCCACCGCATTCCGGCAATCTTCCAGCGCTTTGGTCACAGCGGGAACAACATGTTCAGGAAGGATTTGGGAAAACGGTGGCAGCACGAAAGGCGTCAATAAAGGGTTGGTCATATGCGCAGTCCTTGGAATGAGGTGAATAAAGCGCTTAAGCGCTTAGCAATGTTTTCTAGCATGGGGTTAAGTGTAGGAGATTTCAATCCCGGACGTTGCTGCTTGCACACACGCTGCTCATGCCAGAAGCACACCATTTTATCGGAGAAGTGTCTGAGGATATTTGTCGCGCTTTATCGAAAAAAGAATGGCTGCTTTTTTTTTGCAGCCATCCCGACAGTAGAACTAATGAGCCAATGAAGACGCTCGAGAGCGGAAGACGTTTCTTACTCGGTTGAATATTCCTGAAACCCACCCTCTAAAACGTGACCATCTACCAGGAGACGCCCCAGCAAGAACATGCGGTGTTTCTGGTGCAGTCGCTCTCCTGTTTATCACCGGTGCGGCTACCGTTGCAGGTGCCTGCGCTACAGCTGGCGCCGGGTTCTGTTGTGCTTCCCATCTCATTAACTCATTGACCCACGGCATATGGCTTCGCTGGCTTTTTGTCGGCTCCCACAGTCCGTGTTCGTTAAGATAGTCAATGACGCTCTGCTGCTTGTTCTCTTCCCGCCGTAATCGGCTGGCTGCCTCGCCATATTCCTCTGGAGAGGTTAAATGTACGAGCCGCGTATTCGCGGGTGCTGACGATTTCGTTGATTTGGCAAACGTGAAATGACTTAACCCTTCGTCGCCCACAATGGTACTGAATAGCTCGGCTGCGTTGATATCTCCCGAAGGTTGATAATGTCCGGATTCATTATCTATTCGATAAAACAAATTACCTTGTTGATCCCTTTTGGGCATCAATATCCCCGCATACAAAGGGTTACCCATACCGGGTTTCACGCCAATATGTTGCTGGAAAGTACTCACAAAAAGACGATTAACGCCCGATGGGTCCTGAAAAACAGTGAACGCGGTGGGGGAGTCGGTAGCGCTTTCCCATTGAGAGGTTTCACCCTCCAGAATTTTCCCCCCTCGCGTATAGACTGCCGGCGTCGTTTCTAATCGGCTTGTTTCTGGGTTCCATTTCAACTCCTCAAACCAGGCATTGGTCGGATCTTTTGAAAGCGGGTTAAGCACATCAACAATAAGGATTTCTGCGGGTAAGCTAATTCTGCCGTCTGAATCGATGAGCGATATCGGGTTGTTGTGAACCATCCTGAACAGATTCAAACCATCGACCGCCCCTGAAGGATCTGCGGAAAGCCACCGTCCCGCCCACGGCTGATAATAGCGGTAGCCGTAGTAATAGAGCCCCGTCGCGTCCTGCTCCTTGCCGGAGTAGCGAATCGTTTTGTAATCCGCCTCCAGCTGGCTGTGGGCGGCAAACAGTGCCGTGCCGCCATAGGGGTAATATTCTTCCTGGCTGATAAGTTCGCCGCTGTCGTCCACTTCCAGCGCGCTGCTGCCCGTCAGGTTGTCGTAGCTGTAACGAATCTGGTCATTAGCAATTCCGGCAGGCTGACCGCTTTCCCAGTGCAGCACCCGCACCTGCGCGCGTCCGGCAACGCCGACGGTTATCACCTGTAATTCTTCGGTTGTGCTGTTGCGCAGCTCCAGACCCGGCAGGTAAATCACCCGTTTTGTCTGTGTGTTGTTGCCGGTCAGTTGCGAAGTCACTTTGACGATGCGCTGGCTGCTGGCGTCGTAACGGTAACTTTCATTGTCGTCTGCTGAGTCGTCGCGGGTGACGGGCGTGACTTTCTGCAGTTCCTGGCGCGCCGTCCACAACAGATTCTGACCCGGTAAAAGCTGTTTCTGCTGGCCGCCAGCGGTGAACAGCGCCTCCACATCGGCCGGGTTTTCCGTAAACGTACTGAGCACCGCGCGGTTGCTGCGGTCGGAGACGGTGATGCTGGTGGTGTAGTTATTGCCGGAGGCCGGGGCGCTGTGCTGAATTTTCGTCAGGTTACCGGCGTTGTCGTAGGTATAAGTGCGGGAATAGTTCGTGTAGGTAGCGTTATCGAAGGAGGTGAAATCAGGCCGGTTGCTGCCCTGCTGCACCGCATTGGCCATTTCGCGCCCGGTGGCGCTGACCAGCTGGTAGAGGCTGTCGTAGATATAGGTGTTTTCGGGAACCACTTGCTGATTGCGCCAGAAACGCGTCTCCTCGGCATCGTTAGTAATCACCAGCACGTTGCCCACCGGGTCGTACTCGTAGCGCAAATCCTGCAGCACTTTTGTCGTTGTCGCGCGTTCGGTTTTAATACCCACCAGCCGCTGGGTTTCGGCTTCATATGAATACGTGGTCACCACGCCGTTACCGTGCTCCTCGCGCAGTTTCTGCCCGGCGGCGGAATACGTCAGGGATTTGACTATGACCTGCTCTGAACCGCCGCTGACCGTCAGCCAGCTCCCTTTCAGCAGGCCCGCCACGTCATACGCCACGCGCTGGATATTGCCTTTCGTGTCGGTGGTGGTCAGCACATTTCCGGCGGCGTCTACCGTGCTAAGCGTGGTGTAAGTTTCGCCCGCCAGCAGGTCATTCCACGCTGAGGCATCCGCGCCCTGCCAGTCCGCTTGTGCATCATCCGGCAGCAACTGGCGGGTGACAGAAAGTGGTACGCCGCTCAGCGAAACGCTGTCCGTCGAAAGCAGGCCTGCCGGGTCGTAATGGCTGACCAGCTGACCGGCGAGATTATAGCCATGCGCACCGACGGAATTATCCCCCCAGATAAAGCGTTCGATGATTTTCCCCTGCTCAGTGATGCCGAGTGGCCGCCCCGGCAGAGAATTCTCCTCGTACTGATAAGTACGTGTGATGGCCTGGCTGCGATCATTTTCAGAATTTACATTGAAAATATTCAAAAAAGGCCGTGCACCTGAATCGCTCAGGGCTATAGTCGTGCCCGCATCTGCGCTTTGCGTTCGCAACACGGTGCCGTTTAGATCATGGCTATAGTTAACGTTGGATAAGCCGGTCTCATGCAGGCGTGGGTCACGACTTTGGGCGAAAAAACCGCGCGTGTCATACTGATGAAAAGTGATGCGTTCGTCGGTGACATCCGGTGTATTCGGGTGACGGTGATAAGCAATATTTCGTACCGTCTGTCCTCGATTACCAAGCACCGCGACTGTAGGTGTAGCGGTAAATAGCGTCATACTAGCCTCTCTTTACGTTTCGTTACGCGATATAACCTCACTCAGTATAGTGAATAGGGTTCGTTACATTGGATGCTGCATCAAGCTGCATTAATCCATTCGTAAGGGGCATATACAGTAATCTGCATCAATCTGCGGTAAACTGTGCGAAATCTCGTTTATTTTCCGGAATCTCAGTATCCATGCTCAGTTATCGCCACAGCTTCCACGCAGGCAACCATGCCGACGTCCTTAAACACACCGTTCAGAGCCTGATCATCGAAGCGCTGAAAGAAAAAGAGAAACCGTTTCTCTATCTCGACACCCACGCAGGTGCCGGGCGCTATCAGCTTTCCGGTGAACATGCAGAACGCACTGGCGAATATCTGGAAGGCATTGCCCGTATCTGGCAGCAAGAGGATTTACCGGCTGAGCTGGAGCCGTACATGAACGTGGTGCGCCATTTCAACCGTAGCGGGCAGTTACGTTATTACCCAGGTTCGCCGCTGATTGCCCGCGAACTGCTGCGTGAACAGGACAGCCTGCAACTGACTGAACTGCACCCGAGCGACTATCCGCTGCTGCGCCAGGAGTTCCAGAAAGATAACCGCACTCGCGTCACGCGCAGCGACGGTTATCAGCAGTTAAAAGCCAAGTTGCCGCCGGTTTCCCGCCGGGGTTTGATCCTTATCGACCCGCCATACGAAATTAAAACCGATTACCAGGCGGTGGTCAGTGGTATCCATGAAGGTTACAAACGCTTCGCTACCGGCGTTTACGCACTGTGGTATCCGGTGGTGCTGCGCCAGCAGATCAAACGCATGCTGCGCGATCTGGAAGCCACCGGTATTCGCAATATTCTGCAAATCGAGCTGGGTGTGCGCCCGGACAGCGACCAGCGCGGGATGACTGCGTCCGGCATGATTGTGATTAACCCTCCGTGGAAACTCGAAGCGCAAATGAACAACGTGCTGCCGTGGCTGCACAGCAAACTGGTGCCAGCCGGTACCGGGCATACGCTGATTCACCAGATCGTGCCGGAGTAATCGCAGCCATTGGTGGAACCTTTTCGGCTGCGCGCTACAATCGCGAATATTTTCGACTTCGTTCAGGATTAAGGAAACAACCATGAGCAAACATTACGACTACATCGCTATTGGCGGCGGCAGCGGCGGCATCGCATCGATTAACCGTGCGGCTATGTACGGTCAAAAATGCGCGCTGATCGAAGCAAAAGAACTTGGCGGCACCTGCGTGAACGTCGGTTGTGTGCCGAAAAAAGTGATGTGGCACGCGGCTCAGATTTCTGAAGCGATTCATTTGTACGGCCCGGATTACGGCTTCGACACCACCGTAAACCACTTCGACTGGAGCAAGCTGGTCGCCAGCCGTAGCGCCTATATCGACCGCATTCATACCTCGTACGATAACGTGCTGGGTAAAAACAATGTCGATGTGATCCGGGGTTTCGCGCGCTTTGTCGATGCCAAAACCGTGGAAGTGAACGGCGAAACGATCACTGCCGATCATATCCTGATCGCCACCGGCGGCCGCCCAAGCCACCCGAATATTCCAGGCGTTGAGCACGGCATTGATTCCGACGGTTTCTTCGCACTGCCCGCGCTGCCAAAACGCGTGGCGGTGGTGGGCGCAGGTTACATCGCCGTGGAACTGGCGGGTGTGATTAACGGCCTGGGCGCCGAAACGCACCTGTTTGTGCGTAAACACGCGCCGCTACGCAGCTTTGATCCGTTAATCACCGAAACGCTGGTTGAAGTGATGGCGGCAGATGGCCCGACGCTGCACACTCACGCGGTGCCAAAAGAAGTGGTGAAAAACGCCGACGGCAGCCTGACGTTAACGCTGGAAGATGGCCGTTCGCAAACCGTGGACAGCCTGATTTGGGCGATTGGTCGCGAACCGGCAACCGATAATTTCAATCTTGCGGTCACCGGTGTGAAAACCGACGACAAAGGTTATATTGAAGTCGATAAGTTCCAGAACACTAGCGTGCCGGGTATTTATGCGGTGGGCGATAACACCGGTGCGGTAGAGCTGACGCCAGTCGCCGTGGCCGCCGGTCGCCGTCTCTCCGAACGCCTGTTTAACAACAAGCCGGATGAGCATCTGGACTACAGCAACATTCCGACCGTGGTATTCAGCCATCCGCCGATTGGCACCGTTGGCCTCACCGAACCGCAGGCGCGTGAGCAGTACGGCGATGACCAGGTGAAAATCTACAAATCATCCTTCACCGCGATGTATACCGCCGTGACCACCCACCGCCAGCCGTGTCGTATGAAGCTAGTATGCGTTGGCCCGGAGGAGAAAATTGTCGGTATTCACGGTATCGGCTCCGGCATGGACGAAATGCTGCAAGGCTTTGCGGTGGCGCTGAAAATGGGCGCGACCAAAAAAGACTTCGATAACACGGTAGCCATCCACCCGACCGCAGCGGAAGAGTTCGTCACCATGCGTTAAGCAGCGCGCTACACGTATTTCCTGTGCGTTAAACACGAAGAGAAGCCCCTGCGGGCTTCTTTTTTTTACCGTCTTACCGGCGCGATGTTCTGACAAAATCGCAACATTATTCGGCAGCAAAAAGGAGCTATTAATGGGCTGGGAAATGCATATCACCCGCGCGGAAAGTTGGTCAGAAAGCGAAACGCAACCGATCGGCAGCGAAGAGTGGGTTCAACGGGTGAATCAGGATGAAGAGCTCGCTTTTGATCGGCGCAACGGTGAATTTTACGCGCTATGGAAAGGGCAAGAAACCTGCTGGCTGGAGTGGCGTGATGGCGAAATCTACAGCAAATCGCCTGCAGAACCGCTCTACTGCAAAATGCTGGAAATCGCCGCAACCCTGAAGGCGCAAGTGCGGGACGATGATGACCGCCTCTATCTGCTGCCGGGCGATTTATTAAACCCGTCGTGGGCAACACCAGAGGCGAAACCGTCGTTGATGCAAAAAATTACCGGCTTTTTTAAGAAATGAACATCACGCGCGGAAGTTAGCCGCTTTTTAATCCCAGCAAATGGCTGGCGACGCCCCAGCGCATCACCCGGCAGGCGTCGTGGTTAATCTCCAGCAGCGAATAGCTGGCATTGGGATGATGGTAACGCGCCACGTTTTCTAGCGAATTTTCCAGCAATTGCGCTATCGCCCCCTGCATAATTTGCCCGTGCGAAACCAGTGCTACCGTGGCAAGTGGACAGATATCAGGCAAGCGATGTAAAAAGTCGAGCAACCGCTGTGCGGCGTGCGCCAGTGATTCCCCCTGCGGCGGTTGAAAAGCCTCATCATCCGCGAAACGGGGAAACTCCCGGCGGATATCGCGCAGAGACCGGCCATCAAACGCCCCGAAATGCTGCTCCTGTAAGGCCTCTTCAAACTGGATATCGCATTGATATTGTTCCGCAATCAGCAAAGCCATCTGCTGCGCCCTGCCGAGCGGCGATGAGAAAATAACTTCAGGGCGAATTCCCTCCGCCAGCAGCCCACGAATCAAAGCATGGCTCTCCTCATGCCCGCGCGGCGTTAGTGGGCTATCGAGCCGCCCCTGGATTATGCCCGCCCGGTTCCACTCAGTTTGCGGATGGCGTATTAAAATCACTTTCATCTAAATCCTCGCCGCCTTCAGTTCGTTAACCAGCCACTGCACCGCAGGTTGGTAGTCGAATAATCGATGAGTAAGCAGCAGCAAATCATACGATGGCGCGCCTTCCGGCAGTTGCATAATGCGCAGCGGCAACATCGTCGCCAACTCCCTGGCGATGCGAAACGGCACGCACATCAAGTAGCCGGTCGCCACCGCCACGCGCCCGCCAACGGCGTAACTTTGTACCACCGTCGCCAGAGGGCGATAAAGGTGCTGTTCGAGTAGCCAGCCGTCAATGTGATCCGCGCCAGAACTGACCGCCGGTAAATGGATTTGCGCCTCACTTACCAGGTGCTTAAGCGTGAGCTGTTCTGGCAAGTCGGTGCGCTCCACAGAGGCGATAGCGACAAAGTGGTCAGATATAAGTTTGTGTTTATTAAAATAATGCGGGATATGCTGCACGTTATCGACGCCAATAAACGCATCCAGTTGCCCCTGCTCTACTCGCTCAACCTTGATGGTTTCCGAAAGAATATCCACCGAGAGCCGGACATTCGGCGCAATGGTTTTAAACCGCGCAGTGAGTACCGGCATAAACATGAACTCGAAGTAGTCCACCGCGCCGATGTAAAAAGTGTGTGCGTCGCGCAGCGGGTCGAAGTGGCTGGGCCCGCGTGTAGCGGTATCCAACTTGCTGAGCGCACTTTCGATCACCGGGATCATCATGGCGGCGTAGGGCGTGGGTTCCATACCGTTGCGCGTGCGGATAAACATCTCATCGTTGAGCTGCTCGCGCAGGCGATTCAGGGCATGGCTAAAGGCAGATTGCGACAGATTGGCTTTGAGCGCCGCACGAGTCACGCTCTTCTCTTTCGCCAGTATTGGCACCAGCCGCAGCAAATTCAGATCGATCACTACTATGCATCCCGTTCATGTTTTCATGATAACAATACATTTTATGCATAACGTATTTCGTTGCTATAGTTTGCAGCAAAATAAGTGCTGACAATTTGCACTGCCTGAATCAAGAACAACGGGAGAGTTTTTTATGAGAAATGTAACCGTCGCCGCAACGCAAATGGCGTGTAGCTGGGATCTGGATAAGAACATTCAAAACGCTGAACGTCTGGTACGTGAAGCGCACAGCAAAGGCGCACAGGTGATCCTGATTCAGGAGCTGTTCGCCGCCCCTTACTTCTGCATCGATCAAAGCCCGGAACACTACGCGTTGGCGCAGGAAGTGGCGAATAGCCCATTGATCAAACACTTCTCTGCGTTGGCTAAAGAGCTGGAAGTGGTGCTGCCGCTGAGCTTGTTTGAAAAGTGCAATAACGCCTATTACAACTCGCTGGTGATGATCGATGCCGACGGCAGCGTGCTGGACACGTACCGTAAAACCCATATTCCGAACGGCCCGGCTTACCAGGAGAAACAGTTCTTTATCCCTGGCGACACCGGTTTCAAAGTATGGAACACCCGCTATGCAAAAATCGGTGTCGGCATCTGTTGGGATCAGTGGTTCCCGGAAACCGCACGCTGCCTGGCATTACAAGGCGCAGAAGTGATCTTCTACCCAACCGCGATTGGCTCTGAACCGGCTTACCCGGATATCGACAGCCAGCCGCACTGGACACGCGTGCAGCAGGGCCACGCCGCCGCGAACGTCATTCCGGTGATTGCATCTAACCGTATTGGCACCGAAGCCAGCAAATACATCGAAGGCCTGGAAATGACCTTCTACGGCTCCTCCTTCATCGCCGATCAGACCGGTGAGCTGGTCGCGCAGGCAAACAAAACCGACGAAGCGGTGCTGGTGCACACCTTCGATTTGGACGCCATTGCCGAACAGCGTGCCGCGTGGGGGCTGTTCCGCGATCGCCGTCCGAATATGTACAGCGCGATTGCCACCTCCGATGGCAGCGTAAGGAGCTAAGCAATGGTACAGCTGACCACGCCCGTGAAAGATGGTTTTGCCATGCCGGCGGAATGGGCGCCGCATCAGGCGGTTTGGATGATTTGGCCCTACCGCACCGATAACTGGCGTGCCGACGCTGCGCCGGCGCAGCAGGCGTTTTCCGCTGTCGCCAAAGCGATTTCGCGCAACACGCCGGTGATTATGGGCGTGCCTGCCACCGAAATGGCCAAAGCGCGCGCCACCATGCCAGCGGAAGTGACGCTGGTAGAAATGGAAAGCGACGATGCCTGGATGCGCGACACGGGCCCGACCGTGGTGGTCAATAACGCCGGTGAAAAGCGTGGGATTAGCTGGACGTTTAACGCCTGGGGCGGGCTGAATGGCGGTTTGTATGCAAGCTGGGATCGCGATCAATTGGTCGCCGGGCAGGTCGCGAATTACCACCATCTGCCTTGCTATAACACTGATCTGGTGCTGGAAGGCGGCTCCATTCACGTTGATGGCGAAGGCACGTTGCTGACCACCGCGGAGTGTTTGCTGAACCCGAACCGCAACCCGCACCTGAGCAAAGCGCAGATCGAACAGCAACTGCGCGATTACCTGGGTGTGTCGCAGATAATCTGGTTGCCGGAAGGCGTGTTCAATGACGAAACCGACGGTCATATCGATAACATGTGCTGTTTCGTTCGTCCTGGCGAAGTGGCGTTGCACTGGACGAATGACCAGAACGACCCGCAGTACGCGCGCTCCATTGCCGCACTTGAGGTGCTGGAAAACACCAAAGATGCGCAAGGGCGCACGCTGAAAGTGTGGAAAGTGCCGTCTCCGCTGCCGCTGTTCGCCAGCGCTGAAGAAACCCGCGATGTCGAAAAAGGCACGGCGATTGAACGCCATGAAGGCAACCGCCTGGCCGGTTCCTACGTTAACTATCTGGTCAGTAATCAGCAGATTATTTACCCGCTGCTGGATCCGGCGACCGACGGCGCGGCACAGGCGTTGTTCGAAGAGATGTTTCCGGATTTCGTCATCACTGGCGTTCCGGCGCGTGAGATTTTGCTCGGCGGTGGCAATATCCACTGTATTACGCAGCAAATCCCGCGTTAATCAGCACCCGGCGGTGTTTGCCGCCGGGTTTTACAACGCGCGTGACATGCGAATGTACTGCACTTCTTTTTTATAAAACGGTTCGCCTTGCGCCATGAAACCAAAGCGCGCGTAAAATACCGCCGCCGAAATTCTGGCATCCAGTTGCACAAACTCCACGCCCGCCTGTACTAACTTTTCCAGCACATTCTGCAACAGAAAACCGCCATAACCTTGCTGCTGATACGTTTGCAAGGTGGCGAATTTACGGATTTGGCACCGCCTTTCATCATGCATAAAAACCGACAAGCAACTGACAATTCCCCCGTTTTCAAGCACGCCAAAATGGCGGGCTTCGTCATCGCCTTCTACGCGCGAAGCATCGCGGGCAAGATGCGGCCACAGTACCGTATGGCGGATATTGAGACATTGCTCTAACGTAATAGAGACGAGTTGCAAAGGATTTTCCTCAGTCATTTCGGGGAGAGTTACCCGCGACAACCCATAATGAGGTTCGACAGGCGATTATTCACAAATCGTTGCAAAACGAATGCTCCTAAATTGGCCGCTGCGTTGATTTTGCTTCTGTACGTTTTATACACTATTAATCAGTAAGTTGTGGGGTTTTGCGTTAATTTTATACCGCGCTAAAACGTGATCGACCGCACACTTCGTCCTTCACGGATCGAAGCGAATGTCTACGCTTAATAGATAGCCGGGCAACACCCGTAATTTTTTACGACGACATCCGGAGGCCAGAGTCCTTATGTTCAACCAGAAACTACAAAGCGCAGAATCCGTCGAGTTCGTGAATGAGGAAGAGATCGTCTACGAAACCGATCCGTGCGAGTTAAAACTGGATGAAATGATCGAGGCGGAGCCGGAGCCAGAAATGATCGAAGGGTTACCCGCGTCCGACGCGCTAACCCCGGCCGATCGTTACCTTGAACTGTTTGAACACGTGCAGTCGTCGCGCATTTTTGCCGACAGCAAAACCTTTCCCGACTGCGCGCCAAAAATGGATCCGCTCGATATTCTGATTCGCTATCGCAAAATCAAACGTAAACCGGAGTTCGATCTGCGCCAATTCGTGAAAGCGCATTTCTGGATGCCGGAGGACTATTCCAAAGCGTACGTCTCCAACCCGGAGAACTCGTTAAAAGAGCATATCGACCAGTTGTGGCCGATACTCACCCGCGAGCCGCAGGATCACATTCCATGGTCTTCCCTGCTGGCGCTGCCGCAGGCTTACATTGTGCCCGGCGGGCGATTCCGCGAGACCTACTACTGGGACTCCTATTTCACCATGCTGGGCCTGGCGGAGAGCGGTCGCGACGACTTGCTGCGCTGTATGGCGGATAACTTCGCGTGGATGATTGAGCGTTACGGCCATATTCCGAACGGAAACCGCACTTATTATCTGAGCCGCTCGCAGCCACCGGTTTTTGCGCTGATGGTCGAGTTGTTTGAAGAGGATGGCGTTCGCGGTGCGCGGCGCTACCTTGATCACCTGTTAATGGAATACGCATTCTGGATGGATGGCGCGGAATCGCTGGCGCTGAACCAGGCGTATCGCCACGCGGTGCGTATGCCAGACGGTTCGCTGCTCAACCGCTACTGGGACGATCGCGACACGCCGCGCGACGAGTCCTGGCTTGAGGACGTTGAAACCGCGCGTCATTCCGGGCGACCAGCAAGTGAAGTCTATCGCGATTTGCGCGCAGGCGCGGCTTCCGGTTGGGACTATTCATCACGCTGGTTGCGCGATGCGCAACGGCTGGCGAGCATTCGCACCACGCAGTTTATCCCGATTGATTTGAACGCGTTTCTGTTCAAACTGGAAAGCGCTATCGCCAATATTTCCGGACTGAAAGGCGACAGAGAACGGGAAGCGCTGTTCCGCCAAAAAGCGAGCGATCGCCGCGCGGCGGTGAACCGTTATCTGTGGGACGACGAAAATGGCTGCTACCGCGACTATGACTGGCGTCGTGAAGAGATGGCGCTATTCTCCGCGGCCAGTATTGTGCCGCTGTATGTCGGTATGGCGACCCATGAGCAGGCAGACCGGCTGGCAGAGGCGGTGAAAGCGCGCCTGCTTACCCCAGGCGGTATTCTAGCAACAGAATACGAAACCAGCGAACAGTGGGATAAGCCCAACGGCTGGGCACCGCTGCAGTGGATGGCGATTCAGGGCTTCAAAATGTACGGTAACGACTCGCTGGGCAACGAAATCGCCCATAGCTGGTTGCAAACAGTGAATCACTATTATCAACAGCACCACAAACTGATTGAGAAATATCACATTGCCAGCAGTACGCCGCGCGAAGGTGGCGGGGGTGAGTATCCATTACAGGATGGTTTTGGCTGGACGAACGGTGTGGTGCGCCGCCTTATCGGTTTGTACGGCGAACCGTAAGCTGGCATTTTGGCCCTGTAGATTAGCGCATTGGCACATCCCGGTCACTTACGCTTGTAAGCGCCAGGATGTGCCAATTTACTGTTCGCAACGGGAACGCATGTACCTGAAAAATTAATCGATCACATCATAAATAGAGGTCTGAATATCCGACCATTTTCGGTTTTCATCCGAAGGATCGGCTTCATAACGCAACTGCGCCTGTTCCATCTCATAACGCTGGCGTTCCACAACCGGTGGACGGGTACAAAAAGCGCGTAAATAATCCCGGTTAATAGAGGTCAGCTTCTTGTTATTGGTCGCCATTTCATGCGTCAGCGTAGTAATAAAGCGGCGGCAGGGGCGATTTTCATCCATTTGCAGACGGTAACGCAGCAGCAGATCCAGCACGTCGTTGTAATCTGCCACCATGGCATTTTCTGTCCATGACAGCTTCCAGTTCATCCCGGTACGTAAAAACAGCGACACTACGCGCGTGTCATTGCGATCGATAGCCGAACGGAAGTTGTTTTCATCACGAGACAGCCCCATGCGACTAAGCTCCTCTTTCGGCGAGGTTCGGTCGCGATCCTCGGCAATCGGCACGGTAATGTGCGCTTCACGTGTCACCGGCACAGAAATGTCGCTGGAAAATATCCAGAATGCGCCAATCGCCATGAGCAACACCATCACGCCGACAGCGCTCCATAGCACCCCAGAGAGCATCTGGTCGCGCTCTTCGCGGCTACGCACTGACCGTTTTGCAGGCTTATCAATACTGTCACGCATCGGCATCGCATCACCTCCGGCAGCGCGATCTTTTTTCCGCGTCTGCTCCCAGAATGCGTCTAAATCTCCGCTGGCCTCACTCAGCAACTCCGCAGGATTCGTTTTGGTTCGCCCCTCATCAAACGCACGCTGAACCGGGCTGCTAATTTGCGGGTAATAGCTGTTCAGTAAAATCAGTTGGTTGGACGTTAGCGACTGCCCCGACACGACATTCGATCGCATCTGCCGTATATCATCAAGGAAGGCATGCAGCGTTTTGCGCGTATCCAGCAACAGGTTCAGTTCCGAGGCGTCATTGAACAACCGGGAATAGTGCTGACTAAACTCTTTCTTATCGACCAGTAATAGTGCCAACTCGCTAAACCGCATGCCGCTCAGCACATCGTTGTGATCGCCAAGCCGCAGCCAGCGCCGCACACGATCGGCACCAAATTGTGTTTTCAGGTGATTACGCAGCTTCTCGCTATCCGGCCACACCTGCATCACCAGCGATTTAATCATCGCTTCCATGGCGCGTAATTGCTGTAACCCTTGTCGCTGCTGCGCCTCATCCGATGGCAAGGCGGTGTTGTAGCTCAGCAACTTCTGCTTATTACGCAGGTTTTCCAGCGCGCTGATAAATCGCAGTGCCGCAATAAGCTGATTTTCTGTCACATTTTGCCCGTTCTCATACCGCGGAACGAGCTGCTGTAAATGACGAAGTTGTAAAGTGAACTGTGTTAATTCCGCATCGTTGAGTTTAAGTCGTTTAGCCACCGCGCCCCAGCCACCCAAACTCAGGCGCGCAACATCCAGTTGTTCCAAAAACCAGCGCGGGTCTTTACCTTCATCGAAATGCACATTCAGTAGCAGTAAGATTTCAACAGACGCCTCGCGAATAATGGCAATGCATTTTTCAAACTGTTCACCCGTATTTAATGGGGCAGAAAGAGTCATTATTTTCCTTTAAGTACAACTGAAGAAACAATTAACTGGCCAACCTGAGCGCTTAATTTTTTCTTTATTTATGAATAGGTAAAAGATAGCTCAGTTGACGATTATTATCAGTGACAGTGCTTTCAAGCCGAAAAAAAACAGCAGGAGATATTCACTGTGTTAATACTTTTTACCCCAAGATTGACCTGCTCGCCAATAACAAAAGAAGCATGGCCATTCTTTCTCGCGCTGCAACAAAACCCCGATGTGATGCGTTATGTTGCCGATGGCCGCAGTGAGCAAGAGATCCGCGAAGCATTCGATGCCCGGCTTACTCCCTGGTCCCCCGGCAGCCGGCACTGGCTCTGCCTGCTGGTACGCGACATCGCGACAAACGAACCGCTTGGCGTAACCGGTTATATTCACCGGGAGGATGATTGCGCCGAGGTCGGCTTCCTGTTCGCCGCAGCAGCTCAGGGCAAAGGCTATGGCCAGGAATCGTTAAAAGCGCTGTGCGACTTCGCCTTTAACGAAGGGGGGATTCGCAAACTTACCGCCACCGTGACGGCAGGTAATCACGCCTCCCGGCACTTACTGGAAAAAACAGGTTTTATTCTCGAAGGCGAACTGCGTGAGGCGTACTGGCTAGCAGGAAGCTGGCATAACGACTGGCTGTTTGGCTTACTGCGCCACGAATATGACGAAAAACGATAATTCGTCAGCATGCTTCGCTATGCTCTGCCAGGCTTAAGAACGTGTTCTGGCAATATTCAGGAGAGGTTATGAAGAAAATTGTGCTCGCCGCCAGTCTGGTGGCGCTGTTCTCCATGACGGCATTTGCAGAAGATGCGCCGGGTCTGAAAGCGGACAAAGCGCCGCCGCCGCCGCATAAAATGGATGACGGCTATCGCGGTATGGAAGATGCGCGCACCATGACCGTCAAACAGGCGAAAGCCCTGCATGATGGCGCGTCCGTCTCGCTGCGCGGTAACCTGGTTGAGAGGGAGAGCGGCGATATCTACCTGTTCCGCGACAAAACTGACCAGCTTCAGGTATATATCCCAATGGCGATGTTTGATGGTAAATCCGTGTCTCCGGATGAACTGGTCGGCATCAGCGGCTCGCTGGATAAAAAACAACAACCGGCGCGTGTCCGGGTAACACATTTTCAGAAGCAGTAAAACTGCACGCCCGGTAGCGAAAATCTGCCGGGCGTGACCGGTTTTACAGAAACATCCCGCCCGATACTTCCACGCGTTGCGCATTCATCCACGCCAGATCGTCGCTCAGCAGCGCGGCAATTGCATCGCCGATATCATCCGGTAACCCTACGCGACCCAACGCAGTTTGCGCTGCAATATGTTGATTAACCTGCTCATTATCACGCACTACGCCGCCGCCAAAATCCGTTTCTATCGCCCCCGGCGCAATGATATTCACCGAAATGCCCCGTGCACCAAGCTCTTTCGCCTGGTAACGCGTCAGCACTTCCATCGCCCCCTTCATCGACGCATACGCGGCATAGCCCGGCTGGCAAAAACGCGCCAGCCCGCTAGAAACGTTAAGAATGCGCCCGCCATTTTTCAGCAGCGGCAACAGGCTTTGCGTCAGGAAGAACGGCCCTTTGAAATGGATGTTCACCAGTTGATCAAATTGCTCGACGCGGGTTTCAGCGAAAGAAGCATTGATGCCGATACCCGCATTGTTCAATAAATAATCAAACGTCTCACGCTGCCAGACAGATTTCAGTTGTTCATGGACTTCACGAGTGAAAGCATCAAAATGCGTGATATCGCCGACGTTAAGCTGCAATGCCACCGCTTTCACGCCTTTTTTCTCAATTTCGCGCACCACGTTCTGCGCTTCCTCGGCGTTACTGTTATAGGTCAGGATAATCCCCGTTCCTTTCGCCGCCAGCTTCAGCGCCGCGTTTTTACCCAAACCACGGCTGCCACCCGTCACTAAAGCAATATGTTGTGTCATAAGAAACCTCGTTTTCGCTGATGTGAGAATGTGAAAAAAGCTTATTAGCTGACGAATAAACAATAAAGGTGCTAAATTACGCTTCACTGTTTCATTACAGGCAACAATCGAGCGTGATGATGGATAAAATTTACGCAATGCAACTGTTTATCCGCGTAGCGGAACTGGAGAGTTTTTCCCGCGCCGCCGATTCGATGGGGCTTCCTAAGGGTAGCGTATCGCGCCAGATTCAGGCGCTGGAGACGCACCTCGGCACCCAGTTGTTGCACCGCACCACGCGCCGCGTTCAGCTCACGCAGGACGGCATGGTTTACTACGAGCGGGCGAAAGATCTGCTGGCGAATATGGATGAGCTCGACGGAATGTTCCTGCATGATCCGTCGAGTATCAGCGGTCGTTTACGCATCGATATGCCGGTCGGTGTGGCGAAAAATCTGGTGATCCCACGCCTACCCGCTTTCCTGCAACAGTATCCCGGCATTGAACTGGAGCTGAGCAGCAGCGACAGGCTGGTGGATATTATTCGCGAAGGGTTCGACTGCGTAGTGCGCGTCGGCACCCTCAAAGACTCTGGCCTGATTGCCCGCCAGCTTGGTCGGCTGTCGGTCATTAACTGCGCCAGCCCCGATTATCTGGCGCGTTTTGGCTACCCCGAAACGCTCGACGATTTATCCTCCCACGCGCTGGTGCATTACGCCGTAAATCTTGGTACGCGCCCGCCGGGCTTTGAAGTCTTCCAGGATAAGCAGACACACTGGGTGAAAACCGGCGGGATCCTGACGGTGAACAGTACCGAAACCTATCAAGCCGCTTGCCTTGCCGGATTAGGGATTATTCAGGTACCGCGCGTTGGCGTACGCGAAGCGCTTCGTGCCGGTAAGCTGGTGGAGATCCTGCCGCAATACCGCGCGGAACCGATGCCGGTTTCGCTGATTTACCCGCACCGCCGTAATTTGTCGCGCCGCGTGCATCTGTTTATGGAGTGGCTGGCGACCGTGCTGAAGGATTACGTCGACCACTAGCAGCTATAATTTCACTTACCACACATTCAGGAGAAGGAAAACAGACCTGATGACGCCGGAAAATCATGAAAAACGCCCGACGCAAGACCTCGACTACGAACCCGTCAGGAAGATGGCTGAGCAGCCCACCGAAAAGAAACATTCTGCCGCCACAGCCGCCAGTACAACGCTGGCATCACTCACCGACATGGTGCAAAAAATCCAGAGCTGGCCTGTCATTGCGCACCTGATCCGCGCGACTGAACGTTTTAACGACCGCATGGGTAACCAGTTTGGTGCGGCAATCACCTACTTCTCGTTCCTGTCGATGATCCCAATTATGATGGTCTGCTTCGCCGCTGCCGGTTTCGTGCTCGCCTCACATCCCACGTTATTGCAGGACATCTTCAATAAAATCCTGATGAGTGTGAGCGACCCGACGATGGCCTCAACATTACAAAACACCCTCAATATTGCCGTGCAGCAGCGCACAACAGTGGGGATTGTCGGGCTGGCTATCGCCCTCTATTCCGGTGTGAACTGGACCGGCAACCTGCGTGAGGCGATCCGCGCCCAGTCGCGTGATGTCTGGGAGCGTAACGCGCAGGATGAAGAGAAAATCTGGGTAAAATATTTCCGCGATTTCATTTCACTGATTGGGCTGCTGATGGCGCTGATCGTGACGCTTTCGATAACGTCAGTGGCGGGTTCGGCGCAGCAGTTGATCATCAACGCGTTGCACCTGGATTACATTGAATGGCTGAAACCGGCCTGGCGGCTGATTGGCCTGGCCATTTCGATTTTCGCTAACTATCTGCTTTTCTTTTGGATCTTTTGGCGTTTGCCACGCCACCGCCCGCGTAAAAAGGCGCTGATCCGTGGAACATTTATCGCCGCGATTGGTTTTGAAGTGATCAAAATTATCATGACCTGGACGCTGCCCTCACTGGTGAAATCGCCCTCCGGCGCAGCGTTTGGCTCGGTGCTGGGTCTGATGGCATTCTTCTACTTCTTTGCTCGCCTGACCCTGTTCTGCGCCGCGTGGATCGCTACCGCGCAGTACAAAGGTGACCCGCGCATGCCGGATAAAACTCACCATTAACGCTGCTATCGGGCTGAAGGAAATGGAATATTTCAGCCAGCCTGGCGATTTCAGCATGAAAATCCAGTCCGTAACTTTTATTTAACCAAAAACCAGTTTTATTCTCTAATTTTAAAAATATGTGAAGCATTTCATAGAAGGTAAATCGTAAGTCTGAAAATTATCCGCTTTTTGCCTGTTTTTCGCGCTGGGCCTGACTTTGTTACAGATTGAAATGTCGCTTTTGCTGTGGCTAATATGGTCGTTCGTTCGCGCAAAAATAAGAAAATTCTATGCAAGCTACAGCTACAACTTTCGACAACGAGCAGGAAAATCCGCCGGTAAATTCACGCAATAAAGTCGTCGTTGCGTCTCTGATTGGCACCGCCATCGAGTTCTTCGACTTCTATATTTACGCCACCGCCGCCGTGATTGTGTTCCCGCATATCTTCTTCCCGCAGGGCGACCCGACGGCCGCCACGCTACAGTCACTGGCGACCTTCGCCATTGCTTTTATTGCGCGTCCGATTGGTTCCGCTGTGTTTGGTCACTTCGGCGACCGCGTTGGTCGTAAAGTGACGCTAGTGGCGTCGCTGTTGACAATGGGGATCTCAACCGTGCTGATCGGCCTGCTGCCAGGCTACGAAACCATTGGTGTAATGGCACCGTTACTGCTGGCGCTGGCGCGTTTCGGCCAGGGTTTGGGGCTGGGTGGCGAATGGGGCGGCGCAGCGCTGCTGGCCACGGAAAACGCCCCGCCGCGCAAACGCGCGCTGTACGGCTCTTTCCCGCAACTTGGCGCGCCGATTGGCTTTTTCTTTGCTAACGGCACCTTCCTGCTGCTCTCCTGGTTACTGACCGATGAACAGTTTATGGCGTGGGGCTGGCGTGTCCCGTTTATCTTCTCTGCCGTGCTGGTGCTGATTGGTCTGTATGTTCGCGTTTCACTGCATGAAACACCGGTGTTCGCCAAAGTCGCCGCCGCGAAAAAACAGGTGAAAGTGCCGCTCGGCACGTTGCTGACCAAACATATGCGCGTCACCGTGCTGGGCACGTTTATCATGCTGGCGACCTACACGTTGTTCTACATCATGACGGTCTATTCAATGACCTTCAGCACCTCGCCGCAGGGTCTGGGTCTGCCGCGTAACGAAGTGCTGTGGATGTTAATGATGGCGGTGATCGGTTTTGGTGTGATGGTGCCAGTCGCTGGCCTGCTGGCAGACGCGTTTGGTCGCCGTAAAAGCATGATTGTTATCACGTCGCTGATTATTCTGTTCGCACTGTTTGTCTTCCCGCCGCTGCTCGGTTCCGGTAGCCCGGTGATGGTAATGACCTACCTGCTGATTGGCCTGAGCCTGATGGGGCTGACTTTCGGCCCGATGGGTGCGCTGCTGCCGGAGCTGTTCCCGACGGAAGTGCGTTATACCGGCGCGTCGTTCTCTTATAACGTGTCGTCGATCCTCGGTGCATCGGTAGCACCTTATATCGCCACCTGGCTGCAGGCGAATTATGGTCTGCTGTACGTGGGGATTTACCTGGCCGCGATGGCGACATTAACACTTATCGCGCTGCTGTTGACCCACGAAACCAAACACCAGTCGCTGTAACCTTTTTGCCCTCTCTTCGCTGAAGAGAGGGCAACTTCCCGTCGTGCTGCTTAGTGTTTCATCTGTGACAAAATGGCCTGGCACTGATTCTGCTCGCCTTCCGACGGCGAGATCAACGCCAGCAATGCCGCAGCCGGAGTGACTAATGTTGCCAGCGCTGCCGCCACTGCACCGCGCGCAATCAACGGCCCGGGTTTAACGCCCGCCTGCGGATTTTTAAAACTGCCACGCACGTAAAGCGGTGAACGCAGCGTGACAATACGAACGCCTTTGCTTTCAGGATCAATGGTTAAATCGAGCTGTTCCGAAGCCATACTGGCGGTGCCGGTAATGTTAATCAGCGCGTTTTCCGTATCAAAGGCGAAGATTTGCGGACGCGCGACACCGTTGACTAAATCGAGGTTCGCGGCAGCGCAATTCACCCGCACTTCATCATCGCCAAATAGCTGACCGACAATATAGTTGCCGACATTAAGGCCGAGAATCTCCATCAAGTTACGGCTGACCAGCCCATCGTTCATCAACAGTTTCAGGTTGCCATTGCTGGTGCCCAGCAGCGCCGCCACAGAGTTGCCCACGCCGCGAAGCTCTGCGTCGCCGTTCATTTCACCGAGGGTTTTCTGCATCAGTTCAACATCCGGCATCAGCGCTTTGAGCTTCAGCCGCCGCGCCTGAATCTCCGCCCGCCCTTGCATCGGTTTTTTATCCCCTTCGAGGTGGATATTCGATGAGATGGTGCCGCCAGCAAGGCCAAATTTCAGCGGTTGCAGGCGCAGGTCGGCATTTTTCAGCAGAATGTGGGTCGACAAGTCGCTAATGGGTAGCGTTGAGCCGTGCTCAATCCGGCGACCTTTAAAGCGCACATCGGCATCCATTACGTCCCATTTATCGGTTTCAAAACGGTCATAGGGCAGCACTTTACCCGCCGGTTGCCCCGCTTTCTCGCCCTTTTGCTGCTCGGTGCGTTTTGACTGCTCAGCGCCTTTGCCGGAATCGACACCAATCAGCGGCCCCAAATCCGCCAACCGCAATTGGCGCGATTCAACATCGCCTTCCAGTTTTGGACGCGGTTTACCGGTGGTATAGCGCAGCGTGCCGTGAATATCGCTCTCGCCGATATGGCCGTTAAAATCACGGTAATCAAACACCGACCCCTTTTCATTATTGAGCTTCGCAATGAGATGGCCATCGGTTTCAAACGGTGGTGTGTCCGGCAACAGCACGCCCGTTAAGTCATACAGTTGCCCGAGCGAATCGCCACCAAATTTTAATTTCAGGTCGGCACCGCCCATGTTCATCGGGTCGTTGAGGGTGCCGACAAACGCCACGCGCGTATTGCCGGAACGGAAATCGGCCTGCACCGGGAAAGGCATCCCTTCGCTGCGCAGCGCCAGCATGCCGCCGATTTTGCCATTACCGGAGAGTGGCTGGTCGTTGTAATGCCCTTTCGCCGTCAAACCAAAAATGTAATCCCCGGCTTTGACTTTGCTATCGCTTTTGCCGGTCACTTCGCTAAACGGCAGCGGCTTGCCTAAGGGATTTACCAGAATCTCGATATCCGCGCGGTTGAGCGCATCGTCAATGGCGATGCGTCCGCGATCGAAGAGAATATTGTCCAGCCGGAATGACCAACTGGAAGGCTGCGCATTGGCGTCTTTGTTGGCGTCGCTGGCAAGCGTGAACGTCCAGTTATTGAGCTTTTCCGAGCGGCGAATCAACCGCGCATCGGGTTGTTGCAGTTTGATCCACGGCAGGTAAACGGTTTTGGTGAGCAGCGCCAGTGGCGCGAGAGTGGCTTCAACGCGGGGTAAATGCACCATCGTCACTTCGTCGATACCCGGCGGGTTGCCAAGGATAATATCGTCGGCGTGAACATGCGGCCACGGAACCCAGCTGCGCCAGCCGGTTTCCTCTTTTTGCCGCTCCCACACCACGCCCAAATCGCCGCGAATGGCGAACGGGCGGTTAAGCTCGGTGGACACTTTTTCGTTAATAGTGGGTTTGAGGCGGTTCCAGTCGAATGTGGCGATGATGATAATGGCGACCACAATCAACAACAGCAACGTCGCGAAGACGGCAATAATCGCTTTACTCGTTTTTGTCATCGTTCTGCCTTTCCTTTAAAACCTTACCTGTCATAAAGATAGTAGAGGCTCGCGGAAAGGGCAGCGGTTACAGTTCGAGTATCACGTGTTCAAGTTTGGCTAAAGGAACCGGACGGGAGAGAAAATAGCCTTGTGCCGCATAAGCCGGTGAATCCTGAACATCGCGCCACTCTTCCAGTGTTTCCACGCCTTCGACAATCACGCCCTGGCAATAGCGGTTCATCAACTGCAACAGCATGGTGAACAGATTTTGCCCTTCCGGCGTTTTGCGCAGCATGATAAACAGATCGCGCGCCACTTTGATGTAGTCGTAACGCACTTCGCTTAACGCAGAGAAATTCGCCATACCGGTGCCGAAGTCGTCCAACCACAGCGGGCCAATTTCGCTGATCGAGGCGAAAGTCGAGTCCTGCGGTAAACGGATATGTTCCACCAGTTCAAAGCGGATCCACGGCAGCGAATTGACCAGCGCCATCAGCTCGGTATCCTGGCGCATTGCCAGCAGCGTTGGGCCGTCGACATTCACCGAGGCCAGCACCTCATTGCTGAGAAAGAACTCTTTTTGTTCCGCCAGCAGCGCCACTTGTTCATGCACCACGTCAACACGATGGCGCACCGCCACTTCGGAAAAGTAGCGATCCGGCGCAATACGCGTTTCCGGCTGTGACGGATGGGTAACAACGGTCAATACTTCAACGGCCATCAGACGACCATTGGTTTTATAGATGGGCTGATAAGTATAAGCACGTTCGCATTGCAGCCAATAACGACGCTCCTGCAAGCTTTCAATGCTTGCTTCAGGAATGTTGAGCTGCTGGATGACCTGCTTTAACTTCATTTCTGCTGTCCTGTCGAAGGCGATGACCGGGAGGAATTCGTCAATGAGTTATCGGCGCTCGTGTCGATAACTTTACGCTCCGTCTAAGGGCAAATTTAAAAACCCCGAGGAGAAATCTGCAAGGAACAGGCTTTAGCTCAAAAAAATACTGGAACGTTGTTTTAATATAGTTGACCACGAATCACCCACAACGCACACTACCGTTAATTTATCTGATCCAGGTTGATGACTATGTCCAGGAAAATTGCCGTCATTGGCGAATGCATGATTGAACTGTCGCAAAAAGGCGCGGAAGTGAACCGTGGCTTTGGTGGCGATACGCTTAACACGTCTGTTTATATCGCCCGCCAAGTCAATCCTGCGGCGCTTTCCGTGCACTATGTTACCGCGCTTGGCACCGACAATTTCAGCCAGCAGATGCTGGATGCATGGCAAAACGAGGACGTCGATACCAGCCTGACGCAGCGTATGGAAAACCGCCTGCCTGGCCTCTATTACATCGAGACCGACAGCACCGGCGAGCGTACTTTCTACTACTGGCGTAACGAAGCGGCAGCCAAATTCTGGCTGGAGAGCGAGCAGTCTGCGGCTATCTGCGAACAGCTTGCGACCTTCGATTACCTCTACCTGAGCGGCATCAGCCTTGCCATTCTTAGCCCGACAAGCCGCAACAAACTGTTGTCACTGTTGCAGGCATGCCGTGCGAATGGTGGCAAAGTGATTTTTGATAACAACTACCGTCCGCGCCTGTGGGCGAGCAAAGAAGAGACGCGTCTGGTTTATCAGCAAATGCTGGCTTGCACGGATATCGCGTTCCTGACGCTGGATGACGAAGACCTGCTGTGGGGCGAGAAACCGGTGGAAGAGGTTATCGAACGCACGCAGCGCGCGGGCGTAAAAGAAGTGGTTATCAAGCGCGGCGCAGACTCCTGCCTGGTGGCGATTGCCGATGAAGCACTGGTGGAAGTTCCGGCGGTGAAACTGCCGAAAGAGAAAGTGATTGATACCACAGCGGCCGGGGATTCCTTCAGCGCGGGTTACCTGTCTGTACGCCTGACCGGTGGCGACGCGACAGAAGCGGCAAAACGTGGGCATTTAACCGCCAGCACGGTCATTCAGTATCGCGGCGCGATTATTCCGCGCAATGCAATGCCGCAATAACGGTGTTCACCCCTCTCCTTTACCAGAGAGGGGTGCTTGAGCATTACTGCTTTACTGCTGCGGTGGAATATCCGAGACGTCAGAATGGCTCTCGTCACTGTTGGCAGCAGGCGCTGTAGCGCTATCCGCTGGAGGTGCCATCACTTCATCCCACGTTGCCTGCAAATCCTTCATGTTGAACTCCGGCTCGCCTTTCGGCTGCAGCAACACCAGCGACATATCCTGTGTAAGTTGCTGATGCAGATCCTGGTTCAGCATCTGTGGCGTCAGGTTGTTCAGAAAGTTTTGGCGCAGTTTTTGATACTGCTCCGGCGCAATATCCACCACCTGGTTTTGCAGAGAACGCATCCGTTGACTGATCAGGATATCGGTACTGGCGCGCGCATAGGTGGCGAACAGCTTTTGCAGCTCAAGGTTTTTCTGCGCGATAAGGGCTTTAAATTCCTCTTCCGGTAGCCCTTTTTCACGCACTTTCGCCAGCTCACGCGCAATCACGCCGACATTGGTACTGAGTTTGTCATTGGGCGAATCAACGTTAATCGCGCATTGCGCCCGCTGGAACAGCACCCGGCAGTCAAAACCGAGACCAATTTCTTTGGCGTTGTTTTTGCTCAGGTTCTGCTGGATATGCCAGAACAGGGCTTCGCGCGCCAAATCCGCACGCCAGTAACGCTCAAGCGCGGCAGATTCGCGAATCGGTTGCCAGGCGGAGTCCCACATGATCGACAAACGATCCTGGGGGATGCCCTCGGTCATCAAGCTCACTGGCTGGCGCGGCAGCGGCGACAGCGTCGCGACGGGCGTAGGCGTCTGGCGTTTGCCTTTCAGCTCGCCGAAGGTTTTACTAATCTGCTCGGCGATGGCGCGGCTATCCACGTTCCCGACCACAATCAGCGTCATGGCGTCTGGCGTGTACCATTTTTCGTAGAAACCTTTCAGTTGCGCCGCATCGACCGGCTCTTTCAGCGTTCCTGCGGGATCGTGCCCCAACAGCGGCGAACCTTTCAGGCGGTAACGCCACCAACTGTCTTTGGTATCACCAGGCCAGGTCGCCACCATGTCGTTGCTGGCGAGAGCGTGATTAACCGTATCCGGCGTGATAGTGAGATTTCCGGCGGCATCCGCCAGGTAAACCATCGCCTCTTTCAGCAGGTCGCTGCGGTTGTTCGGTAGGCTCAGGTTATATTGCGTGTATTCGTAGGAGACCAGCGCTGGCGGCAGCGGGCGCTTCGGGTCAATACCTTGCTGCCACAGCGAGCGCACCTGGGAAGGTTCAAGCCGACCACTGTGGGTCAACGCAACGCGGGGAATAAAGTGGCTGAAACCGCTCTGTTGCGCGCCTTCGGTGAGCGAACCGGTATTAATAGACAGGCGAATCTCAATGCGATCGCTGGGGCGCTGCGGCGTGGCCAGAACCTGCCACTGAAAACCATTTGCCAGCGTCCCTTGTTGCCAGGCCGGGTCAGGCTGGAGCGCATCTGCCTGCACATAACCGACAGCTGCCAGCATCAGCAAACCGCCCGTTAACAGTCGAATTTTTGTGCCCTGCATGTGAACCCCTAATCAACATTCCTGGTTAAAAAGTATGCCCGCCAAAGGGGCTAAAAGCGTACTAAAACACTTCGCTTTTAGACCACGGGAAATGCAAAACGTCACATCGCGAAGTGAATTATCACGAAATTTCATCGTAAATTGTGACGGATCCAGGAGGTAATTATGCGCAGGTACCCGCAGCCCGACAAGGGACTGCGGTCATAAGTCACGAAATTATGAAGAAATTCCGGGGGTTTTCGCCGCGCTGGAACGGTTATCCAGCGTGTCGACCAGCTGTTTTTGATCCAGCTCTTTCACCCACTTCGCTACCACGATGGTGGCGACGCCGTTGCCCACCAGGTTGGTCAGCGCACGGGCTTCGGACATAAAACGGTCAATACCCAGAATCAGCGCCAGCCCGGCCACCGGCAAATGCCCGACGGCAGAAAGCGTTGCTGCCAGCACAATAAACCCGCTGCCCGTCACCCCGGCGGCGCCTTTTGATGACAGCAGCAGCACCACCAGCAGCGTTATCTGATGGAAAATATCCATTTGGCTGTTGGTGGCCTGGGCGATAAATACCGCCGCCATCGTCAGATAAATGGAGGTGCCATCCAGGTTGAAGGAGTAACCGGTTGGGATAACCAGCCCGACCACCGATTTACGGCAGCCCAACCGTTCCATCTTCTCCAGCATGCGCGGCAGCGCCGATTCTGACGAAGAGGTGCCCAGAACAATCAGCAGCTCTTCACGGATATAGCGGATAAATTTGAAGATGCTGAAGCCCGTCACACGGGCAATCGTGCCCAGCACGACCACCACAAACAGAATACAGGTGGCATAGAAACAGATAATCAACTGGCCGAGTTGCACCAGCGTACCGACACCGTATTTGCCGATGGTAAACGCCATCGCCCCGAATGCGCCAATCGGCGCCAGGCGCATGATCATATTGATGATGCCGAAGATCACCTGCGAAAAACTTTCGATAACGTTAAAAATCAGTTGGCCTTTATGGCCTAAGCGATGCAGCGCGAAGCCAAACAGCACCGCGAACAGCAGCACTTGCAGAATATTGCCGCTGGCGAAAGCGCCAATCACGCTTGCCGGTATGACATCAAGCAAGAAGGCAACAATCCCCTGCTGTTGCGCCTGTTCGGCATAAACCGCCACGGCTTTTGCATCAAGCGTTGCAGGGTCAACGTTCATTCCGGCACCCGGTTGCACCACGTTAACGATCACCAGCCCGATAATGAGCGCCAGCGTACTGACAACTTCAAAGTAGAGCAGTGCAACCGCACCAGTACGACCTACCGCCTTCATGCTTTCCATGCCGGCGATACCAGTGACAACGGTACAGAAAATCACCGGGGCAATGATCATCTTGATGAGCTTCACGAAGCCATCACCAAGCGGTTTCATCTGCGCCCCGAGTTCAGGGTAGTAATGACCAAGCAGAATACCAATGGCAATCGCGGTCAGAACCTGAAAGTAGAGACTTTTAAACAGGGAGGTTTTCATAGGGTGTCCTTGATATTAAACCTCAGGCTTTGTAGGGTTTTCAGTTAGCCTGCGGTTTAAAAATAACACCCGTCAAACACGACAGAAATAAACTTACATCAAATCTGAAACAACAATGTTAAAAACTTTGAACTGACTCGCACAAGCCCGTAACAAATTACGGGTTTTCAGGCTTATCCGATGCGGCAAAAAACTGCTGTTCAAACACCTCCGCCGACGCCGCGCGACCAAATAAAAAGCCCTGCGCCACATCAACACCGGCATCAGCAAGCCAGGCCCGTTGCGCTTCATTCTCCACACCCTCAGCGACGATGCGCAGATCCAGACTGCGTGCCAGGTGGATAATGGCCGCCACCATGCTGTTTTCATCCGGCAAGCCTTCAACAAACATTTTGTCGATTTTAAGCACATCCACCGGCAGCGACTTCATATGATGCAATTGGCGCAGCCCGGAATACCCCATGCCAAAATCATCCAGCGCAATGCGCACCCCGGCATCGCGCAGCGGGCGCAAAATCGCCACGGCTGCCTGGGGATCATCAATATGGCGGCTTTCTGTCACTTCAAGGATCAACGTCTGCGGCGCAATACGGTAACGCTGCAACAAATCCAGCATATCGGCCATCATCGTAGGATGCGTCAATTGACAGGCCGAGAGATTCACTGAGAGCGGCAGCATAATGCCACGCGATTGCCAACCGGCCAGCAAACGGCAGGACTCTTCCAGTACCCAATACCCGACGTTGACCATCAATCCGCAGGATTCAATACGTTCGATAAGCCCTTCCGGCAATGCCCAACTGCCGTCTGGTTGGCGTAAACGGAGCAACGCTTCCGCGCTGACCACTTCGCCGCTTGCAACATCCACCTGCGGCTGTAACCAGAGCGCGAACCGCCCCTCGTCAAGCGCAGTAAGGATGTCGCTCTCCTGCGCCAGCCATTGCTGTGCCTGCTCCATCTGCTCGGGATCGAAGAACTGGATCTGGTTTTTCCCTTTGCGCTGTGCACTAACGACAGCGGAAGCCGCCCGGTGGTATAGCTGCCCGGCAGAAAGGTTGCCGTAAAACATTGCCACACCAATATTGGCATTGGGTCGTAACTGGATGCCGTGCAGCGGCACGCGCTCGTTAATTACAGTGAGCACTTGCTTACCCAGCGTCATCGCGTGCCACGGCTCACTCACACCGTGAGCGATAATCGCAAAGTCATAGGCGCTCACCTGCGCCAGCACCGTGTTCGGTGTCAGTATCGATTTCAGTTTCTCTACCAGCGTCAGCAGCAACATCTCGCGCTGAGACTCCTGCAGCACACCGGCGGTATCACGCAGCGTGTCGCAGGCGACGACCAGTAGCGCGGTCGGGTTTTGCCGGGTCACCGTTTGCTCCAGCAGCGCCATCAGGAAAGCTTTATTCGGCAGTTCAGAAACCGGGAAATGCGTTGCCTGGGTATTCAGCTCTTCTTGCTGACGCAGCAGCAATTGCTGGTTGCGGTTGTAGCTGCGCACCATAATGCCAATTTCATCATCATGATGGAGACGGGGCACAGGCAGTTGATGCCCGGCAAGTTCCTGCGCCGGTAGATCATTGAGCGTCCGGGAAATTTTTCGCAGCGGGTGAACCACCAGCCGGTTGATACACCAGGTGAGCGCCACCGTGAGCATCAACGTTAAAAGTAAGTAAGCCGTCACTAACGTTGATAACGTACTGATCACGAACTTATAAACCCGGTATGAATCCGCCTGCAGCACCAGGTAGGCCAGCGGTTGCGGGTTTGCCGGGCGCTCCAGCGAATAGATAGGCAAGGAGATCTGCACCGGCAATTCAAACATTCGCGTGATCATCACCGGAACCGGACGTTCCGGGATAAAGCTCATGCGCAACGCCTGAAATTGATTCGGCAGCACGACATCCGCACGGCTTACGACGCCCGCAGGTTTAATCTGTTTGATAATCGCTTCTGCTTCGGGAATGTCGGCTTTTAAAATCGCCGCTGAAAGGGGTTCGCGTACGGAGCGGGCAATACTTTCCAGTTGTGTAGCCGTGTTATAGCGATTCTGCTGTAAGAAATGGAACAGCAAAATGACGCAGAAAATAAAAACAAACACCATAGAGACAACAGCAACCATGGCCATTTGTTTAATGGTTAAAGAACGGCTGACACGCAAAATCACTCTCCAGAGACACAATGAGCGCAGAACAGAATAAAAGGGTACTTAGCCGCCAGAGTATACTCTATCGCGCGGTGCTTGAGATAAACCGCTAAGCAGAATCTCAATCAGCGGAAAACAACGGGGAAAGTAGTCTGTAACCTTTTGAATCGCTGGCGGTTAACGACGGTGAGATTATCGCTTTATGCCGTTATTTCCCGCCAGGAATACTCCTTTTTTACCAGTCAGCATGCGGAACCAGAGGCTGGAGCGGCATATCCATATCGCCCTGCCAGCCCGCGCCGGAATAACGCACATAAATCAGTGCGTGGCTTGGGGTATAGTCCTTGGCCTGCTGAATATCGACACCCGCACCGACAAACCAATGGGAAGTCACCCGGCGTTCAATGAGCGCGCGCGCGGTATAACCGTATCCATTACTGCTACTGCCGGGTTCAGACTGCTCGCTTGCCCGGGCGCGGAAATCCGCGGGAATCAAGTTCAGCAATGGATACCTCGGCATCATTTTGGTGCGGGAATGCGACCACGACACTGAACCTCCCAACTCCCAGGACCAGTTCTCCGTACGCTCACGCCACAACACCGGCACCGAAAATGAGAGATACTCCTGCGGGCTGTAATAGCCGCCATGGCCTAAGGTGTAATAGCTCAAATCTTTGTCGTAGTGCCAGATCATATTGTTCAGGCCCACGGTAACGCGCCGGTTGTTTTCATTGATGAGCTTGTAGTAGTAACCGGTCATCCAGCGCACGCGCCAGTTGTCGTCGACATTCTTGCCTTCCAGCGTATCCGCCCCGAGGCTCGCCCATACGCCATTCGCTTCGCCCTTGTCATAACTGAGGCTCAGCGTACCGCCATTAGCCCGAACACCACCCCAGGTTTTACCGGTGTTACTGCTCGGATCTTTTTGCCCGCCAAAGGCCAGCAATGAACTGGAAATGGGGCGACGATGGAGATCCACGGTATAGCCAAACGGCCCGACATCGCTGCTGTAACTTAGCCCACCGACCACATCAACGACGTTAAAGCCCATCGGCGTGGTGCCAATATCCATCGACCAGGTATTGTTTCGCCATCCCACCGCAACGCTGGCACCGCTATCAGACTGGTGACGATTACCGCCAACACACGGCACATCGCCGCAGGTGCCAAAGCTCGGGCGATAAGTGCCGTCATCGCGTTTACTGAAGGTTCCGACATCCATATTCACCACGTCAGTCCGGAAAAACATTCGCCCGTCCGACAGCGGCGCATCCACCTGCAACATGGTGTTATGCGCTTTTAAATCCGAATACCCGCCCGTACCGCTGGAGTCCGAAAACTCATGCTGCAATGTGACATTCAGATCCTGCTGACGGTAGAGATCGGCGGCATCGCTGCGCACTCCGCGTTTCAGCCAGTCATCTTTTTCATCATTGCGTGTCAGGCGGGTAAAGGTGTCGTTATCCACCGGGCGCGTCGTCGTGACGCCCGACGCCACCATCGCATCTTTATAACTGTCCAGCGCCTGCTGAGGTTCACCGTTTTGCGCCCCGAAACGCGCCGCATCACGCAGCACCAACGCGCTCTCCATTGACGGTGGCTGAGATTTCGCCTGCGGGACGATGGCAGCGAAAATCCGCTCTGCGCTGGCGGTATCGCCCAACTGGGTTTGTACCAGCGCCAGCCGACGCTGGGTGTTGATTGATGGCGGCTGGGCGGGCGTCGTGGCAGGCAGTTTCGCCAGCGCCGCGCGCGCGGCCATATGATTGCCATCTGCGGCATACAGCTCCGCCAGGCCAAGCAGCGCCTCTTCATTGGCGGGTTCTCTTTGCAGAACACGCTGGTAATAACGTTGTGCTTCGCTATTGTCGCCGCGCTGCTGGGCCCAGTCGGCCAGCGTTAAATCAATACGTGAAGACGCCGGTTGCTGCGCCAGTAGCGCTACCGCCTGATCTTCATGACCGCCATCGCGCAGACGGTTGGCGTTGTCCAGCAACTGGTTGGCCTGCAGCCTGTCGGCCAGCTCCTGAATATTGCTGTTCCACTGGCTTTTCGGCAGCGCATTCAGGTGATTCAGCGCCGCCATTTGCTGATTATTACCGGAAAGATAGAGGCCATACGCGTAGACCTGTTCCGGGTCGCGCGGTTTGAGCGTGACCAGACGGTTCATCTGCGAATCGGCTTCGCCCCGCTGCCCTGCCTGGCGAAGATCGCTGGCCAGCCGGTAAGTTATCCATACGCTGCCGGGATCGAGCGCCAGCCGCTTACGTTGCAGCTCTGCCGCTTGCGCCCATTCACCTCTGTTTTCCAGCGCTTCTGCCTGCTGCGCGAGGCGGTCGTTCGTCAACCCGCGTTCAATATCATCAATGCTGCGCCGCTGGCTGGCAGAGAGCGACTGAATAAACTGTTCCGCTTTCTCCGGCGACTGCGCGCGGTAAATATTTGCCAGGCCGCGCACCGCGTTGCTGTTGCCGCTATCCATGCGCAGCGCCTGGCGATAGAAACCTTCAGCCGCCGCGTTATCTTTGCGCGCTGCGGCGGCATCACCAAGACCCAGCACCGCATAACTGTCGGTATTATCGGTGTTGCGCGCCTGCTGGTAATAACGTTCCGCCTGCTGCACGTTGTTGGCTTTTAGCGCCGCATCACCCTGCTGAATCAACAGCCAGTAGCGGTTAGTTTTCAGCAAGCTGTCCCACTTGCTGCGGTTGCCGCTGGTCGGATCCATGGCGATGGCTTTTTCCAGTTGCGCCACCGCGCGGGCTCGATCGCCGCTTTGCGAATAGGCTTGCCCCAGCGCCCCAACCGCTTCGCTGTCTGCGCGGTTAGCGTTGACGGCTTGCTGCAACTCGCCCACCGCTTTCGCGCCCTGCCCGGCATCCACCGCCGCCAGCCCTGTCGCTTTCGCGCGAAACGCCGGGTCGGCCAACTGTTTTTGCTGCGCGGCAAGTAATGTTCGGGCGCTATCTACCGTGTCGCCAGAACTAAACAGCGTCAGAAAGCGCTGAAGGGCTTTTACGCTGGCCTCGCTGGTCGGCATCGCCTGAATTTGTTGATACCAGATACTCGCTGCTGCTGCGCGACCATTGCTGGTTTTCGCCATCTGTTCCAGCACCGCATAACCTTCCGCGCTGCGCCCATCGGCAAACAACATTTGCGCCAGCCCGCCCTGCAACTGATCGTTGCCAGGATTCGCGGCATTCAGTGCTTGTAAACGTTTGACTGCTTCGGCATGACGCGCGGGCACTTTTGCCACCAACATCCAGTATTCAACCGACAAATCGCCCGGCGGCGGGTTGCCTTTAAACAAGGCATCGTAAGCTGCAAGCGCCTCCTGCGTATGGCCAGTGGTTGCCTGCAAACGCGCTTGTTGCAGCGCCTGGCGACCTTCCGGCGTGGAAAGCGCCATGGTGGTCATCGCTGATTTATAGGTGCTGGAATCGGGTGCCAGCTGTTTCATGCGGTCAAGCTGCTTTTGCGCGCCCGCGTTATCACCCTGGCGCAGCAAATAACGTAAGCGCGCGGCGATGACTTCCGGGTCATCCGGCGCGATAAGCTCAAGGCGGTAGAGCGACTGGCGTACCAGATCCTCACGCTTGGTGCTTTCACCAAGGCGCACCTGCGCAAGCAGTTGCTGCTGCGCGCCAGCATCGGCCGCTTGCGTAGCGGGAGCCAGCGCAAGCGCGAGTGAGAAACAGAGTAAACTTACTGTGAAGTTGCGCATTCCTGGCCCCAGTCAGGTTGTAACTCACCGCGAGGGGTGAAGCGAAAACGGTGCTGGTCCCACCCTTGTCCAAACAGGGTCAGAACATAGCTATAGTAGGCATCGTCGCCGGGGAAATGATCGGCGACCCATTGCCGTTGTACGGCTTGCGCATCGCGATCCTGTAAAAATGGCAACAGCGCAGCGGCAAACCCCACCGGGCCATCCCCAAGAATTTTTCCGCTCGCCACGTCCACTTTTTCCGGCACACGTCCGTTTTTCATGGTCACGCTGGCCATCGGTTTGAATTTTTCCAGCAGGCGCGCTTTCTGCGTGTCCCGGTCGTGCATCATGCCCACCCACAAATAAACACGGATAGCATCATAACCGCTCACCAGCGTCTTTTCGGACTTAAGCTGCCAGCCGCTCCCTTTCTGAAAACGTACCCAATCGGGCGCGAAGCCTTTCGGCGCGGTTTCCAGCAACAAACGAAGATTGGTTTCGCGCAGCGTCGACCACGGCGCGCCAAAGCGACTGAAATAGCTCGCCAGTTGCGGCGGTAAATAGCTCGGGTTAAAACGCCAGGTGGTCGGTTCGGCAAAGCCGATTTTGCCCGGCAGCAACATCGATCCCAGCCCCGGCACCGTGACGACTTCTTGTTTGGCGATAAGGGCTAACAACGCTTTACCCAGCTGGCTGTACGCGTCGTTTTTCCATAAACGCCCCGCTTCCAGTAGCGACCAGGCAATCCACAGATCGGAGTCAGACGCCGAGTTGGTGTCCAGCACCGTCCAGCTATTGTCCTCTTTTTTGCCCCACAGCCAGGCGGGAAGATGGGTACTGAGCGAGCCTTGCGCCAGGTTGTTTTGCGTCCATTGCAGCACCCTGGCAAAGGTGTCGCGATCGTTAGCCGCTAGTGCGAAGAACAGCGCATAACTCTGCCCTTCTGAAGTGGTTACCTTGCGTTGATCGCTGGGATCAACCACCCGGCCGCCGTCGCTCACATAGGCTTGTTTGAAGTGATCCCAGGCAGGCCAGGTGCAGGCGGCGCGCACATTCACCGCCGCCAGCATCAACGCCACTATCACCCACCAACGTCGCGTTCTCATTTTCGTTACTCGTGATCAGGGTCGAGACGGCGACGGCTAATGATCCGCAGCAGACGCCACAACACCCATGCCAGCAACACCACGCTGACCGCCGCCAGTACCGCCAGCAGCACCGGATGGTTTGCCAGCGCGTACCAGATACGC
This sequence comes from Kosakonia sp. YIM B13571, assembly GCF_042788095.1. Taxonomy (NCBI): domain Bacteria; kingdom Pseudomonadati; phylum Pseudomonadota; class Gammaproteobacteria; order Enterobacterales; family Enterobacteriaceae; genus Kosakonia; species Kosakonia sp. YIM B13571. Next base: position 208,160 of record NZ_JBHZPL010000004.1, read on the forward strand.
TCAAACCACGGCAAGTGACCGACATAGTAAATATCGCCCACGCGCAGGCCGTTGACGCCAGATTCGCGAATCACGGTCACCGAACCATAAATCGCCGCACGCTTGCCGCTGTCGTTCATCGCGCCGTTAAGCAATTCATAACCACGCGGGCTGTCAGCCAGCAGCGCGACCACACTGCGCTGATCGTGATACGGCGACTGGAAGCCGACAATCGCCGCCATCGGACCATCGGATGTGATCCCGGTTTGCGCATCGGCCTGACGGTCGGCGGCATCTGGCACAATCGACGGGAACGGCGTCTGGCGCAGCGGCGTTTTCACCCAGCTTTGCGCTGCATTCACCAGCAGATCGATTTTCTTATCGTCTTTTAACGCCGGAGGAATGGTGCCGATAATCATGATATCGGCGTCTTTATCCTTGATTTGGTTACCATCGTTAGTCAGTTGCACATTGATTGCCGGGAAGCCGGTCTGTGCGCCCACCGCGCCCAGCGAATCCAGTAGCGTGGCCATTTGCGCAGGCGTGGGCTGCGGCGGCGTGACGACGATAGTTTGCGACAAATCGGCCATCCGGCTAAACGGGAAGCCCGCATTGGCAAAGGCGCGCAAGTCCGGCATCGCAATAAAGTGGTAATACTTCGAGAAGTCGATGGTGGAGTCGTCGCCAATCACCACACGGTTTGGCACCTGCTGGAAGGTCACGCAGTTCTCAATGGTGCCTCCCGGCATCGGGTTCATATACTGGAAATCAAAGCGCAACTGGTTCACCGCGCCCAGCTTCAGCGCCGGAATAGAGACATCCGTTTTGCTGTCCAGCAGCCCTTGCAATACCGGAAGGTGCAGCAACAGGCGGTTAGTGTCCTGGTTGCCGGTCAGGTTGAAATATTGCAGGAACTGGTTATTCAGGCTGATATCCATGCGCGAGCTGTCTTTGGTCGGCGGCGCGGTGTAACGATAATTAAGATTCATATCGATACCGGTACTGCGCAGCAGATAGAGATCCGGCGGCAGATTCAGCGACACGTTAATCGCCGAGGGTTCCAGCCCGGTCGACTGCAACTGTTCTTCATAGGTTTTCAGCTCGCCAAAGGTGACCGGGCGGTCAGTACGCACCCAGTTCGGCGCATCGTATGGCTGGCGCGCCAGTAGCGGTTTCACCTCATCCACCGTGACGCTATCGCCACGGAACAGCACGTTACCCTGAGCGATGCCTTTCGCCGCCTGTATCAGATCTTTGTCATCACGGCCAAACACCACCAGCAGTTTCACATACGGGTTATTCGGGTGGTTGATCATGCTGATGGTCGGCCCTTTTACAGCGGGCGCATCACGCAGGAAATCAGGACGTTTGTCATTGGTGGCGAAGACAATCGCGTTGCGGTCCGGCAAGCTGTTGTAAGTGACCGGGAAGCTCTGCCCACGCCAGCCGGTACGGGAGCCAAACCAGGACGCAATAACCGCAGCGGCTTGCTGTTGTTCAATGTCCGGTGCGCCCGCGAAAACCATCGGCAGCGTCAGCGCCCTGTTGTCACGCGGGTCAAAGAATGGGATCGGGAAGTGGGAGAGATCGTTTTGCACCGCCAGCTTCTGGTAAGTCAAATCCAGCGAACTGCTGCGACCAATATCCAGCCATAGCGTGCTGCTGGCCGGGTTTTCGCACACATCGCGATAGTGGCCGACGAATTCCAGCCGCACCCGGTTGAAGTCGGCGATAAACAGCGGGTTGATCGGCACCTGCGCCAGCGTTTTTTTGCCGAGTTGCTCTTTGGTGACCGGCAAGACGCCCATCAATTCATCATTCAGATAGACCTTCAACTGAGATTGCACCGGCAGCAGAGAGGGCGATGGCGTGTACTCAAGATTAAGCACCGCTTTCGAAACCAGCTCATCGCTGCGCATACCAAACTCAACGCCACCGTCCGGGTTGATACCGCGCAGCACCATGCTGCCCGGCGGCGGCGCGATTTGGGCGAAAGTCAGTTTCACATCGAGCGACGGCGCGTTTGCGTCGACCACCGGCGCATTCGCCCCCGGTACGCCCGGCATCACCTGCCCGACAACGTTTTGGCCGTCTGTTGGCGTGGTTGGCCTCAATGATTCCGTTTGTCCCGGCGCAGGAGTTGCCACCGGCTCAGTGGCGGGCGCAACAGCCGGAACCGTCGGGGCTGGCGCTGCATACGTCATCACCGGAGACAAAATACTCGTCCCCACAGCCACTGCACAAATCCAGGAAAGTTTTCTTTTCATCGCGTTTTCATCATTGTTGAGCCAATCACGTCATCGGTTGCTGCACTGCCACATTCCGTTCCGGACGGCGCGGAATAAATGACACCACCCAGGACACCAGTACGGTGAATGAGCGGAAAATCACTTTGACAGACGGTGGAGCAAATTCCGCGAGATGGCGATAGCCGCGGAAACCCAATTTCAAAATATCCATCAGACTTTCCAGAGGCTTGTCTTCCGGGAAGCTGTCCTGCCACAGCGCCCATGTGTCGGCGCGGGCAAAAGTACACTGCACAAAATCGATATGCTGTTTGGTCGTCAACGGCATTAACTGCAAGCCCACTTCGTTGCCATTAACACGCGCCACGGTGGTGGGGAATGCATACTCTTGCTGGCCGCGTTTGAGCAGCAAATTCACTTTTTGCCCTTCAAGCACCTGCGCCTGGCCGTTAATCTTGATGCCAAGGCCGCCGTCGGAGAAATCATGCACGGTACAAGAGAAGAGATAGCCATCTTCGCGGGCAATTACCGCAGGCATGGAGATTTCAACACGATGCGCGCGGCGCACCTGCTTACTTTCCACCGAGACCGCAACCGCACCGCCAAGGATAATCATGTTGTAGAACACCCACGCGATACTGACGAACACGGTGAGCACTTCGTTTTCCGGGCCGTAGAAATAACGCCAAATCCCCACCAGCACGCCCGTCAGGTTGAGCAGCACAAGGTAGATGTAAGGACGTGAAATCACCCAGTCCACATATTCCTCTTCCACCAGGCCGCCTTTGGCGGTGACGTTAAACTTCCCTTTGTGCGGATTAAACAGTGCTACCAGCGTGGGCGGCGCGATATACCACGCCAGCACGGTTTCGTAGATCTCGCTCCAGAAAGAGTGACGATATTTACCCTGTATCTTTGAGTTGGTCAGGCTGGCGTGAATCATGTGAGGTAGCACAAACAGCGCAATCATCAGCGCTGGCGCGTAAATGATGTAGGCATGCAGCAACAAAAACGCCAGCGGCGCGGTCAGGAAGATAAGCCGCGGTATTCCCGATAAGAAATGGAACATCGCATTGACGTAACAAAGGCGCTGCGCCAGTTTGAGCCCTTTGCCCATCAGCGGATTGTCGAGGCGGAAAATCTGCACCATGCCGCGCGCCCAGCGAATACGCTGGCCAATATGCGCAGACAGGCTCTCTGTCGCCAGCCCGGCCGCCTGCGGGATGCGCATATACGCCGACGAATGCCCCAGACGGTGTAAACGCAGCGAGGTGTGCGCATCTTCGGTGACGGTTTCAACGGCGATACCGCCAATCTGGTCCAGCGGCCCACGGCGGATCACCGCACAAGAACCGCAGAAGAAAGTGGCGTCCCACATATCGTTACCATCCTGCACCAGCCCGTAGAACAGCGTGCCTTCGTTCGGGGTTTTTCGAAAACGCCCAAGGTTACGTTCAAACGGATCCGGCGAGAAGAAGTGGTGTGGCGTCTGCATCATCGCCAGCTTTTTCTCTTTTAAGAACCAGCCCATGGTCATTTGCAGGAACGAGCGCGTCGGCACGTGGTCGCAGTCGAAAATCGACACGAACTCACCTTTCGCGTATTTCAGCGCATTATTAATGTTGCCCGCTTTTGCGTGCTCATGCGTGGTTCGGGCGATGTACTCGACGCCGACGCTTTTGGCGAACTGGCGGAACTCTTCGCGCCCACCATCATCAAGGATCCAAATCTTCAGCTTGTCTTTCGGCCAGTCGATGCCCAACGAGGCATAAATGGTGTTTTTCACCACATTCAAATCTTCGTTATAGGTCGGTACGAAGATATCGACAGAAGGCCACAACGACATATCTTTCGGCAGCGGCACCGGCTGGCGATTCAGCGGCCATACCACCTGGAAATAGCCAAGCACTAGCACAATCCACGCGTAGGTTTCTGCAAACAGCAGCACCAGGCCGCATACCAGACTCACCGGGTCATCCCAGTTCAGCGTCGAAGTGTAGCGCCACCAGATATAGCGGCAGGAAACGGTGAGCGAGAGGACGATCAGCATCAGAGCGGAGAAACGTCCCGGAATTCGGCGTACCAGCAGCGCCACGCCCCACAACAGCATCAGGAAAACAAACTGCGACAGCGGGTTAAACGGCTGCGTAATACACAGAATGGCAAGGATCAGCGAGAACACTACGATGATGCCAAGAATAAAGCGGCGCACACGCGGGCTGATATGCGCCAACTCTTTTTTATCATCCAGATGGCCGGTGCGGTGTGTGACGCGCTCTGGCAGCGTATCCAGCCAGTGATACCAGCGCCCGCGCAGCACACGCGCCCGGGCAAAACGTTTGCGACGGGGAGACTTCCGATCGCCCCAGGGCAGCGTGACCAGCAACCACAAGGTTTGCAGTAAATAGCGCGCCGGATCGAGTGGTCGCGGTCTGTCAGGGTCAATATGCGGGAACCACAAATGCTGCTGCGCACAGAGTTGCTGCCAGCGCGGGTGCTCCAGCGGAATAAACACCCATGCGAGGATCGCCCAGAAGCAGCCAGACGCTGCGCTAAACCCAGAAGCGCCGTGTTCACGGTAACGCTGGTAGCGTTCGCTTAAACGCGCGCTCACCGGAGGGATCAGCAACCAGGCGGAAAGGCGACTCATTGCGGGCTCCCTTCCTGCTCGCCGGTTACTTCTTGCGTGTGCGCACAGTGCAGCAGGCACCAGTTCGCCAGCGTTAGTATCTCTTCCGCCGCCAGCGAATCCGCCCGGTATTCGCCCAAAGGCTGTTTCAACGCCTGAGATTCCGCCATCGCTTCATCACGGTGGATAAGGGTCGGGAGGATCTGCCGCTGGCTTTGCAGCCACACCTGCCAGAGATCGTCTTGTAGCTGGCTGCCAATGCGCAGATCGTTAAGCAGAATATGCGCGCCCGCAGGCAACAGTTGTTGATGCAAACGGATATGACAGTTAGTGTCGGGTTTTACCACCGTAAACAGATGGTCGCACTGCGCCACGAACTGGCGCGTCAGCGGTGAAACACCGTGCGGGAGATCGATTAACACCCACTGATAACTTTGCTGCGTTTTCAGCGCCTGCAAAATGGTAGTGAGTTGGCTCAGCGGTTCGTGCAATAAATGGAGGTTATCCCACTCATTTGCGGCCAGACGGCCAAAAGGCAGGAGATCGAGCTGCGAGGTATAGCGCATCCCGGCGTCGCGCCAGTCTTGCCCATCCAATACCGCGCGCGCCCAGCCGTGTTGATGTTCAAAGTCGACATTAAATGACAGGCGCAAAAGATTATCAGGGCAGGCATCAATCACCAGCACCGATTCGCCTAAAATTTGTAATGACCAGGCCAGAGCCGCAGTGATCGATGTCGTCCCAACACCACCGCGAATCCCCTGTAAACCCAAGATGGCCATCCTGGTTATCCCTTATTGTTGACGGGCTAATTCTGCCAGCAGCGGCCAGCGCTTAAATGCCGCCGCCAACTGTTCTCGCTGGGAAATATCGGCGTAATCAATTTCAGGCAATGAAAATGCCTTACTTAACGCCAGAAAATCATTTTGGAATGTATAGCCCAGAGTTGGGTCTGACTGCGTTTTGGGTTCATTGTTATGCATTCTGGCCCGATCCCTTTGAATAGAAACACACGTACAGATGTAGCAAGGCATCGTGCCCGAGAAAATTCGTTTACATGCTAAATCTGATGTTCTTTAATTTCAATGTTAGGTTTATTTCTCGGCTTTCGCTAGTAAACTGAGATACAGACAATTTTGCATCAAGAGGGACATCGTGGAGCCCATATTTTCTATCGGCATTGAATCGTTATGGGACGAATTGCGTCATATGCCTGCGGGTGGCGTTTGGTGGGTTAATACCGATCGTGAACAAGATGCAATAAGTCTGATAAACCAAACGCTCGCGGCCCAGGATAAAAAAGCGCAGGTGGCGGCAATCGGCATGGGTCATAACTTGATGAAAATCATTGAGTTAGACAAAGAGCATGGTCCTGATAAAATCAGAATTTTCACCATGCCAAATCAGAACAATAGTCTATACTTTTTCACCCGCGATTTGCTTTGTTCATTTGAACCTGAAAATTATTTACTGATTCTGCTGTGCGCAAATAATGCCTGGCAGAATATATCCGTGCCTGATTTACAACAGTGGTTAGAAAGAACTCATACCTGGGCGAAATATCATAAATGCACCTTACTGGTTATTAACCCTGGCAACAATAACGACAAACAATCATCAATTTTAATGAGTGAATATCGTTCGTTGTTTGGACTGGCGAGTTTACGCTACCGAAACGATATGCATGTTTATGATATTGCCTGGTGGTGTAATGAAAAAGGCATTAGCGCGCGCCAGCAATTAGTACTTAATCACCATCAAGGTCGCTGGCAACTTGCGAAGCAAGAAGAAGCATCGGTGCAACCGCGCAGCGATGAGAAACGCATATTAAGCAACGTCGCCGTGCTGGAAGGCGCACCGCCGCTGTCGGAACACTGGACATTATTTGACACCAACGAAGCATTATTTGAAGAAGCGCGATCCAGCCAGGCGGCAACGTTGATTTTCACCCTTGCGCGAAACAATCAAATCGATAACATCGCACGCCAGGTCCACACGCTGCGCCGCCAGCGCGGCAGCGGGCTAAAAATTATTGTTCGTGAAAGCCAGGCCAGCCTGCGTGCTACTGACGAACGCTTGCTGCTCGGCTGTGGCGCCAATATGGTGATCCCCTGGAACGCGCCCCTTTCCCGCTGTCTGACGCTTATTGAAAGCGTGCAGGGCCAGCAGTTTAACCGCCTGGTGCCGGAAGATATCACCACGCTACTTTCCATGACTCAGCCGCTAAAACTGCGCGGTTTTCAGCCGTGGAACGTGTTCTGCGACGCCGTCGGGAATATGGTCCAAAACTCGCTGTTGCCCGCCGATGGCAAAGGGGTATTGGTCGCGCTGCGCCCGGTGCCCGGTATTCGCGTCGAGCAAGCGCTAACGCTGTGCCGCCCAAATCGCGTGGGCGATATTGTCAGCCTCGGCGATAATCGTCTGGTGCTGTTTTTGTCGTTCTGCCGGGTTAACGATCTCGACACGGCGTTGAATCACATTTTCCCGCTGCCAACGGCAGACATTTTCTCTAATCGCGTGGTGTGGTTTGAAGATAGCCTGATTGCCGCAGAGCTGGTGCAAATGCGCGCACTGTCACCAGATAAATGGGCGAAACCGCTGCCCGTTACCGCCGAAGAGAAGAAAATCATTAATGCTGAGTACGACGGTACAAACTGGCGTCGAATCCCGGAACCGTTGCGGTTATTCAGTAAAGCCCCGGAGCGCACCTCATGATGTCAATCAGCGATATTATTCAGCTTGTGGTGCTTTGCGCCCTGATCTTTTTCCCACTGGGCTACCTTACACGCCACTGGATACGCCCGATCCGCAGCGCGTTGCGCATACTGTTTACCAAACCACGCTATGTAAAACCGGTCGGAGTGCTGCGCCGGGAATCGTTCGTCAAGGCAGACCGAAAACATGACTAATCATACTATGACCACTTCAACGCCTTCGCCATTGTGGCAATACTGGCGTGGCCTTTCTGGCTGGAATTTCTATTTTCTGGTGAAATTCGGTCTGTTGTGGGCGGGCTACCTTAACTTTCACCCGCTGCTGAATCTGGTGTTTATGGCTTTTCTGCTGATGCCGCTGCCGCGCGTCAGCCTGCATCGCTTACGTCACTGGGTTGCCATTCCCATCGGTTTCGGTCTGTTCTGGCACGACACCTGGTTGCCGGGTCTTGAAAGTATGATGAGCCAGGGCTCGCAGGTCGCGGGCTTCAGTGCCGATTACCTGTGGGATCTGGTCATGCGTTTTATCAACTGGCAGATGATTGGCGCGATTTTCGTGATGCTGATTGCCTGGCTGTTCTTGTCGCAGTGGATCCGCGTCACCGTGTTTGTCGTCGCGATTATGATCTGGTTAAACGTGCTGACGTTGACCGGGCCGGCATTTAGTCTGTGGCCCGCAGGCCAACCGACCACGACCGTCACCACCACTGGCGGCTCGGCGGCGGCAACGGTCGCAGCGGCGGGCGATACGCCGGTGGTTGGCGATATTCCCGCACAAACCGCGCCGCCAACCTCAGAGAATCTGAACGCGTGGCTGGCAAGTTTCTACGCCGCAGAAGAGAAACGCCAGAGCACCTTCCCGGCGCAGCTTCCGGCAGATGCCCAACCGTTCGATCTGCTGTTCATCAATATCTGCTCCCTCTCATGGGCCGATATTGAAGCGGCGGGTCTGGCGTCACACCCGCTGTGGTCACACTTTGATATTGAGTTCAAAAACTTCAACTCGGCGACCGCTTATAGCGGCCCGGCGGCAATTCGCCTGCTGCGCGCCAGCTGCGGCCAGCCGTCGCATAAAAATCTCTACCAGCAGGCCAATACGCAGTGCTACCTGTTTGATAACCTGTCGAAACTCGGCTTCAGCCAGCAGTTGATGATGGACCACAACGGTGAGTTCGGCGGTTTCCTCAAAGAAGTGCGCGACAACGGTGGTATGCAAGCGCCGCTGATGAACCAGGCGGGTCTGCCGCCGGTGCTGCTCTCTTTTGACGGCTCACCAATTTATGACGACACAGCGGTACTGAACCGCTGGATGGAGTCCGACAGCTTTAAACAAGGTCAGCGCACCGCGACCTTCTACAACCTGCTGCCGCTGCACGATGGCAACCACTTTCCGGGCAATCGCAAAACCGCCGATTACAAACTGCGCGCGCAGAAGTTGTTTGATGAGCTGGATGCGTTCTTCACGCAACTGGATAAATCCGGGCGCAAAGTGATGGTGGTGCTGGTGCCGGAACACGGCGCGGCGCTACAGGGTGATAAAATGCAGGTTTCCGGCTTGCGCGATATCCCAAGCCCATCGATTACTAACGTGCCGACGGCGATTAAGTTCTTTGGCATGAAATCACCGCATCAGGGCGCGCCGATAACCATTACGCAGCCGAGCAGTTTCCTGGCTATCTCCGAGATTGTCACCCGCGTGCTGGATGGCAAAATCTTTACCGAGGACAACGTCAACTGGCAGCAGCTTACCAGTAATCTGCCGCAAACCGCGCCGGTGTCTGAAAACGCCAACGCCATTGTGTTGCAGTACCAGGATAAGCCGTATGTGCGCCTGAACGGCGGTGACTGGGTGCCCTACCCGCAATAATCATGCAAACCTCTCCCCTGCCGGGGAGAGGTTATCGATTTAGCGCTGCTGCGCCAGCCAGACCAGCATTTTCAGGCTGGCGGAGTAGTAATCATCCTGCGCGGTGATCTGTGGTTCTGCTGGCGTTACGCCCAACGTCAAATCCCGCACCGCTAATAAACCGTCATTCATGTTGTACGGCGCGTTATCGTTGGTCGCCACATCCACCCATGCGGGCGTCTGGCTGCGGCCAAAACCCTGCCACCAGTTGCGCCACGGCGTTAACAGCGCGCTGTGCGGATCCTGCCAGCTCACATACAGCGGAATACGAATGGCGTCGTAACTCATACGCGGCGGCCACTCTTTCGCCGGGTTCAGTTTGCCGTCCGCCGACAGTGAAACCCAGTCCGTCGGCAGGCGCGCTTTACCAAACGTCATTTTGCCAAGCAGCGTTTGCCCGTCTTTGATCAAATCGCGCCAGACCACCTGATGGCTGCGGTCTGCAAAAGCCTGCCATGCCGGGAAAATAAAGTAGGACGGATTCAGGTTTACATAGGTATTGAGGTTAAAACCGTTGGCACCCGGCAACATCACGCGGTAACCCGCAAAGCTGACTACCGTATGTTTGAGCACCGCCTGAGTAATCGCATCGGAGGCAGCAAGGTAAGCGGCATTGTTCCAGCGCTCACCGGCTTTCAGTAGTGCCCAGGCGATCAGCACATCGCCATCGGTCGCGTCATTTTTATCGGCGATAGGATCGGCTTCCACCGGGTTATAACGCCAGTAAAACAAGCCATTGGTTTTGTTTTTCAGCGTTTTATTGGTCCAGCCCCACATGCTATCAAAAGCCGCTTTGTCGTCGCTGGCGACCGCCATCAGCATGGCGAAGCCCTGGCCTTCGGTGTGGGAGACATTTTTGTTGCCGGTATCGACAATGCGACCATCCGGCATCAAAAAACGCGCTTTATAACTCTCCCAGGCACCAGCGGCCTGGGAAACGGATGCAAATAGCAGACTCACCATCACCACCATCGCGGTGAAAACGCGCTTCAACATGGGCAAACTCACTGTGGGTTAGCGTAACGGAAGAGAACATCCGCCACAGAATAGAGCCTTTCTCGGGTAAACACGAGGCTCGCCTCGCCGCCCTGGTTTTGCAGCCAGCGCGAATAAAGCCCTTCAAGAATGGCGCAAAACGCATAGCACCAACGGGTCTGGTAGGCCTCTTCGCGGGCCACCGGCAACGCCTGGTGGCGAAACGCCATCCCGTGTTCCGTGGTTTCGATATCAATAAATCCCCAGTTGAACACCGCCAGCTGCGCGTTAATATTCGCTTCCAACTCGCCCACCGTCGCCGAAGCCGGAAGCGGCACACGATCCGCTAATGCTTCGCCCATTTGGCGCAGGAACGGCAGACTTTCCGCTTCACCGACATTTCTGACCATACCGTCAATCATCACGTTCAGCAGATCAAACCAGCCCGGCGACGTTTGTTGTTGCTGGAAATAGCCAAGCAGCAACGTGTTTGCAGTGTTGGTTGTCATTATTTGTCTCCCAGCATGTACCGGAGCCAAATCCCGGCGGTGCTTTCGTTGTAACTGCCGAAGGTGTCATAACCGACTTTTCCACCTACCGACATGTTTTTATTCACGTTGTAATCCAGCCCGGCATGGAAGTTATAGCCAATACCGTTTTGCGAACCGCCCTGGTACTGCGCCTCTTTCACAAAGCCCATATCGGCGAGCTGTTGCAGCATCTTCTGTGCTTCCGGTTCTGTCGGGAAGTAATTGCTCTTATCCTGCGTGTAGGATTGGTAACCCACCGCACCGCCAATACTGAGGTTCCAGTTATCGATTTTCTGCGACAAATCAACCGGCAACGACACGCTCACGTAGTTTTGTGGGCTAAAGTAACCGCCCTGGCCGTAAGTGAAGTAACTGAGGTTTTTCGAATAATTCATCCAGCCAACGCTCAGCCCCGTCTGCAACTGGCGGAAATCGTCGTGCCACGGACGCAGATAAACCCCGGCATTGGCATTCACGCTGGTGTTGCTCGCCACATCTTTACCGAGGTAGCTGTATCCGCCACCGCCAATGTAGAACCCGGCATCGCCGTCATCGTAGCTCAACTGCGCGCTGCCGCCGTTTTTGGTGACCTGCCCCCATCGCTCGCCAGAGTAAGCGTCCCGCAGCCCAACGTATGACAACAAGCTGTCAGTCACCGCTCGCCGCTCGCCGGTGAGGATAAGTGTTAAATAATTGGTCAGTTTCGGCGACCATTTCACGCCGCCCACCAGCGAGGTTAAATCCTGCCCCAGCGGCGTACTGCCGATATCCAGCTTGTAGCTGTCGCCGCTCAGCGCCATATTCAGTTCAACGCCGCTGGCGTTTTGCGAATCGGTGGAAGACTTAATCGGGTCGCTATAGTTCGTCTTATAGTTTGATTCGCTCAGGCTCTTCAGGCGGCCCGATGACAGCAGCGAGGTGAGATTGTCGTAACCCGTTTCGGTAAACGGCGACAATTTGCTGGCATCGGCATAACCGGCGAGATCGGTAAATTTATCGCTGCCGTCAGTTGCTGAGGATTTATTGGCGTTTTTAATCGAGGTCGCAATATTGCTCACCCCATTCGCCAGCGGGTTCGCACCATAACGCCGCCAGGCATCACCATTAGCGCTACCGGAACTTAACGAAATCGGCGTGGCGGTAAATTCAAACCGCGCATCGCCAAACGGCGAGCTGGACCAGGTCAGCGGCGCTTTGGCTTCCGTCAGCTTGCTGGTGCCGGTTTCCCCGTCGCGGCCACGGATCTCCACGCCACCCTGCAACCACATTCCGGTTTTCTCGTTCATCTGCTGCATCATGTCATCGACCTGGCGCAGCGTTCGCGTTTGCGCCGTTTCGACCGGCAAATCAGTACGTGTAGTGCCAGGCAAATTGCTGCCCGGTTCGTGCGCCACCTGTGCGACTTGCCACGGCAGCGTTTGCCCATACAGCGACTGCGGTGCCGCGCTTTTACTGGTGGTGGTAAACGGGTTATCCGCCAGCAACACACCGCCGATTGTCGGCGTTGCCGCGCTGTTGTCCGACTCCAGCCCCACCAGCTTGCCGCGTGCGCTGCGCAGGTAGGTCATCGCCTGCTGATGATTGCCTTTCGCCTCTTCCAGCCGCGCCAGCAACAGCAAGCGATCCGGCGAATTGTTGCTGCGCAGGCCGCTGGCTAAGGTTTGTGCCTTGTCGATGTTATTTTCCGCCAGCGCGACATCAATCGCGCCAACGCGCGCCGCCTGATCCTCGCTGTCGCGCGTCATCAGGTAGTCATACAGTACACCCGCTTCTTTGTTCATCTTACCGGACTGATACAAACGCCCCATCGCGAACATCAAATCCGTGTTCTGCGGGTCGTTTTGCAACGCGCGGATCAGCTTGTCATAGGCGGCGGCATAATTGCCCTGCTCACGCAGTTGATCCGCTTCGTTGATCACATAGCCATTACGCACTCCGGCAAGCTGGGCTGGCGTGCTGCGCGCCTGCACGTCCGGGCGGGAAACAAAGGCCTGCGCCTCCTGGTTAAGCCCCGCCTGGTTCAGCACCGCAACTTGATCGGCATAATCGCCGATGTTGCCCTGCACGCCCTGTTTCATGTTTTCACGCACCAGCGCAACGGCGCTAGTGGTATCGCCAGTCTGCGCCAGCATGCGCGCCAGTTTCCCGGCATCGACCGGGCTTTTCGGCGGTGTGGCCGTCAGCGCTTTCAGAGTATTGGCTGCCGCCGTCATATTGCCCTGAACGAGGTAACGCTCTGCAGTCGCCATTTGCAGGTTGTAATTGACCCGCTGCGCAAGATCGCGCATCTGGCCGTTCTGGCTGGCGGGCGAGATACGTGACAGCAGCATACTGGCCTGCTGCCAGCCACCATTTTCACTGGCGAACAGGGCGGCAGCGTACAGCGAACTGGCACCGGCTCGCGGGTTTTGCGCGGGCAGCATCACGTTCGCGGCTTCATTTTCCTGCCCCGATTGTTGCAGCAAACGCGCCAAATCAAGGCGCAACCACGGGTCATCCGGCAGGCGCGCCACGCCCTGGCGTAACACGGCAATGGCCTGCGACGTATTGCCGCTGGCCGCCAGTTGTTGCGCCTGCCGACGCAGCGGGTCGCCAGGCGTACCCGTCACCACGCGCGGTTGCAGTTTTTCCTGCAAACTCGCCGGTAACGTGCGCAGCATGCTTTGCGCTTCTGCCGCTTTATTTTGATCGCGCAGCACGTAGTAGAGATTTTCCCGCGCCGGCGCATTCTGCGGCTGCTCGTTCAGAATGTCGCGCAGGGCTTGTTCCGCTTGCGGGTAATCTTTGTTCTGGCGCAGCACATCAGCGCGGAACAATTTTGCCGCCGTGCCGCGTTCACCGCTCTGCTGCACCAGCGGCGCGGAAAGTGCCAGTGCCTGGCTGACATTGCCCATTTTTAACGCTTGCTGTGCCTGCGCCAGTTGGCCATAAAACGCGGCGTCTTCCGCCTGGGCTTTGCGTTCGGCTGAAGCTTCGCCCCCCTGGCTCGCCGCTCGGTTCAGATATTGTGCCGCCGCCTGGTAATCACCGTTGCGCTGGGCAATGTAACCCATTCCCGCCAGCGCATCAGCGTCGTCCGGGTTGGTTTGCAATACCTGCTCAAACTGGCGTTTTGCGGCATTGCTGTCGCCGCTATTCAGCGCGGTAAAGCCTGCGCCTTTCGCGCTGCCACCGACATTTTTACGGTAGTACGCCTGGACCTCGCTATCCTGCGGATGGCGCTGCAACCAGGTATCGTAAAAGCGTTCATCGCCAGCCTGCGGCGCTAACCACAGCAGCGCCTGGCGCAATCCTTCATCTGCCTCTTTGTTGCCGCTGGCCATTGGCTCCAGCAGTAAAATTCCCTCGCGACGCGTGGTTTCTCGCCAGGTCAACATTTTACCCAGCGCCACGCGGGCGGCATTGTCCTGCGGATGCTGGGCGACGAAGCGCTGGATTTCCGCCAGCGCCTGCGGGTAGAGCGCTTTATCGCCCGCCATCGTCAAATAGTATTCCGGCGCGAGGCTTGGCGGCGGCGTGTCGCCATTGAATAAACTGCGCCAGGTTTCCAGCGCCGCGGGCACATTGCCGCTGCGTGCCTGCTGGCGCGCAAGCGTTAACTGTCCTTGCGGCACTTGCGACAACTGCTTAGCGTTATCCAGCGCCTGCAAACCGTTATCGTCCGGTGCGGTTTTCGCCAGCCTGGCTCGCCACTGCGCGGCGGTTTGCACATCGCCATTTTGCTGCGCCCACAGCGCCATCAGGTACATCGCCTGGGTGTTATTGGCATCGACCATTAACACCTTTTTCAGCGATTCCATTGCCAGGTCGTCGTGGGATTTCTCATGCCAGTAGTTAGCTTGATCAAATAGCGCCTTGAGTGCCGCGTCATTCGGCGCGGCCTGCGCCATGCCGGAGGTCGCCAGCGTCAGCACGCCGGAGAGGCAAATTGTTGTCAGCCGACGGGCGGTTTTTTTAGGCATTTTTGTCACCCTCTTCACTTGCTGTTCCCCGCATCCAGACGTTTACGCTCGCGCTTTTTCAGCATGCGATACAACAACCACCCCACCAGCGACCCCACCAGCAGGCTAAGGATCGCCAGCAGTGCCGAGTGTTGGTTGGCGTACCAGACCACTTTCATCTGCGGCGGCATTTCGCCACTGGGGAACTGCTCGCCGACGCGGAAGCTGCGAACACCGTTTTCATTGGTGATAATGGCGGCATCGCCGCGAATCCCGGCGTTGATTTTTGCCGAAGCCAGATCGTCATGCAGATGCGACAACTGTTCGTCGTTGCTGCCGAGTGCCAGCACCACCAGCCGCGTATCGTTCCATGGCGAGCGGAAGCTGATAAAGCCGCGCCACGCTTCGTTGGAAGAGAAGTAGCGATCGGCTTCAAGGCCTTCTGCCGCCCAGTCACCCGTTATCCAGCGCTGCACTTTCTGCCAGCGAGAAGGCTCACGTACGCCAAGCGTGCTGTCGTGGGTGGCAAACGGCGAATTGGCCAGCAGCGCACGGTTAAAGTCATGCTGATCCATGCCGCTTACCGCCAGCACATCGCGGCCACTCACCAGTTCAAGGAAACTGCCGCCGGTCGGCACACCAAACACGACACGGTTATGACTGAGCGCAGTTCCAGTGGCGTTGCCTGAACGCGCCGCCAAATCAAACAGTGTGGCAATCTGCGTTTCGCTGGGGTTGACCGGCAGCATCAATACCGTTTCTGAGTAATCCGCCTGGCGGGTAAACGGGAAAGAAGCCCCGACGAAATAGGAAAGATTTGGCAACAGCGCAAAGTGGCGGGTATGGCTGAGATCGATCCACGAATCGTCATCAATGCGGCTTTTAATGTTGTTATTCAGCAAGGTGCTGCACGGCGCGTTCTTTTTCGGCACGATGTTGAAATAGAGCGAAAGCTGGTTGTCGCCGTAAATCATGTACGGCTCCAGCGGCATATCAAATTGCTCCTGCCGCGCATCGCCGCCCAGCTTGCGCCACAGCGTCTCCAGCGCGCCCTGCTTATTGACCGGCAGGTTGTGCAGGAACGTGTCGTTCAGGGTCATGCTCAGCCACGAACGTTGTTCGTCGATCCAGTTTTCCGCCGGGAAACGGTAACCGATATGCAGCGGGATGGTTTCACCGTCCCACAAGAACAGATCGGGTGCAGCACGAAACGCCACCTGCAACGGCGGGTGCCAGATCCCGGTGGCGGTCAGGCTTTGATCTTTACGGATCAGCTCCGATAACTTCACCGGACGATCGGTTGGGATCCAGCGCGGCGCATCGTACGGTTTGCTCAGCGGGATCGTCTGCGCATCGACATCCACCGCCGGGGTTTGCAGCGCAAAGTTGCCGCGCGTTAAACGCCAGGCCGCCGCGCGTAATTCGCTTTCATCTTTCCCCACCACCAGTAGCAGTTTGTAAACCGGGTTTGCCGGGTTATCGATAATTTTCAGCAGCGGCTGGCTGGTTTGCGGCAGCGTTAAACCGCCAATTTGCTCGCCGGGGTGACCAATCAGAATGCCGTTTTTTTCCGGCAGACGGTCGTGGTAGGCCGCGAACGAGGCACCGCGGTAATCGGCCTGAATACCCAACCACGAGGCGATCAGCGCCCCGGCGCTAATGGCGTCCGGGCTGAGTTGAGGTGCAAATGCCATGGTAATCGCCGCAGGTGACATCTGCATGCTGTCAAAGAAAGGGCGCGGGAAATGGCTCAGATCCGCGCCGATATCCAGTTGCTGCCCTTCCAGCTCAAAGCGCGAATCCGGCAGGATAGTGACACGATATTTGTCACTCAGGTCGCGCTGACACTGCATGGCATCGCCATCGTTAATTTTAAAGCTGAGGCTGTTACTGGAAACCATCAACGCTGCGGGAACATCCAGCTGGTAACGGGCAAGGTCGCTGTCGGTCGCCGTCAGCGGCACAGTGCCGAGCGGTTGGCCGTTAAGCATCAACTGCATGGTGGCGTTACGCGCCGCCAGCGCCGGGGAAATTCTCAGGTTCAGCGCCAGCCGGGCGCTGGTCATTACCTGGTCGACCGGCAGCGTAAAATCGACGCCGCCCTGGAATTGCCCGCCGCTGAGGGTGATCCCTTGCGGCTGGCCCATCTGTGCGATGCTGACGCTGCTCATCACCGAAGGCACAAATGTCGGTGTAGATTGCGTTATCGGCGGCAGATTCAGCGGCAGCAGCGATTCAACCGTCGTTTCTTCACTGTGTAACGGCGCGATGAAGAGTGCGCCGAGCAGCGCGGCAAGCGTGGTTAGCCGCTTCATACGCTCTCCTCCTGCGCAACCTTTGCCGCGTGCTGCGTGCGTAAACGGCGGTTTTCGCGGCGTGATTTCCATGTCAGCCAGAAGAGATCAAAAACACAACGCACAATGGTCAACATCGAGCGGAACGGGTTGTCCTGCGGTTTTGGCGGGTGGATCCATGCATCGGCGCGGGAGAGCACCACGCGCACCAGTTCACGGCGGCGCGACAGTGGAATATCGTCGAACATCAGGCGGATATGCTGCTCGTCGCTGGCGACGGTCTGCACCGGAATGCTAATCGCGCCGGATTGCAGCAGCAGTTCAATCGCTTCGATGTCATCGTTCAGGTGTCGATCATCCGGTACCACAATGCGGCATCCGCCCATCGACAAATCCGCCGTCTGGCTACGCGACGTAATTCCGCTGGCGTAATGGATAAGCACCGGGATATCGACATCAATACGGATGGTTTTGCGGGTCTGGCGGGTTTCGCGCGCGACAGCAATCGCCGCCAGCAGGAAAATCAGGCTATACAATCCCCAGCCAACGTTCAGCACAATAACGCGCGGATCAACACCAAAGTAGTCATGCGCACAGGCGCGGACAATCCCGGCGACCACGCCCGCCGCCAGCAGCAAGGCAATGATCAAATGCGGGCGCACCACGCTGAAGTCGAAATAGCCGACATTCAGCAGGCCGCCTTTGTCGGTGACGTTAAACTTGCCGCGTTTGGGAAACAGCATGGTAACCATTGTTGGTAGCGCAATGTGAAACGCCATCACCAGGTCATAAATCTCGCCCCAGAAGCTGTAACGGAAGCGGCCATTCAGCCGCGAGTTAACATACACCGCCAGGAACAGATGCGGCAGCGCGTAGGCAAATACCAGACTGGCCGAAGAATGAATAATATTCAGGTTAAACAGCAGGTAAGCCAGCGGCGCGGTCACAAAGGCGATACGCGGCAAAGCAAACTGGTAATAGAGCATCGCGCTCAGGTAGCACAGGCGCTGCTGGATGGTCAGCCCACGGCCAAACAACGGGTTATCGAGACGAAAAATCTGCGTCATACCGCGCGCCCAGCGGGTTCGCTGGATCACATGCAGCACCAGACGCTCGGTTGCCAGCCCCGCCGCCAGCGGAATATCAATAAACGCCGAACCCCAGCCGAGACGCTGCATTTTCAGGGCGGTATGCGCATCTTCGGTGACCGTTTCCACGGCAAAACCGCCAATCTCTTCCAGCGCGCTACGGCGGATCACCGCGCACGAGCCGCAGAAGAAGGTGGCGTTCCAGTTATCGTTGCCCTGCTGAATCGGGCCGTAAAACAGCGCCCCTTCGTTGGGGATATTGCGCCCGACGGAAAGGTTACGCTCAAACGGATCGGGCGAATAGAAGTAGTGCGGCGTCTGCACCAGCGCCAGTTTCGGGTCTTTCAGGAAACCGCCGACCGTGGCCTGCAAGAAGATGCGCGTCGCGACGTGGTCGCAGTCAAAAACGCAAATCAGCTCGCCGTTGGTAAGTTTCATCGCATGGTTGAGGTTACCGGCTTTGGCGTGCGCGTTATCGTTACGGGTGATGTAACCGACGCCAACATCGGCGGCAAACACGGCGAATTCACTGCGTTTGCCGTCGTCGAGCAGATAGATTTTCATCTTATCGCGCGGGTAATCCATGCACTGCGCAGCCAGCACCGTATCGCGTACCACATCCAGCGGTTCGTTATAGGTCGGGATATAGACATCGACCGTCAGCCACAGGCTCATGTCATCCGGCAACTGTACGAGTTCGCGTTTCAGCGGCCAAACCGTTTGCAAGTAGCTGAGCAGCAACATCACCCAGACATAAACTTCCGCGAGAAACAGCCCCATGCCGAGGAGGGTTTCAATTTCGGAATTAAAGTGCAGGGTTTGTGTCAGGCGAAAATAGATATAGCGCGTCGAGAGCAGCACCGACATCACCACCATGATCACCGAAATACTGCGCTTTTTGCTCAAGCCCATGACACAGAGAATGCCGATGCTGATCAGGCCAAAAATGTACTGTTTTTGGCTGTCCATTGGCGTGATTACCACCAACAGGGCGACAGGCAGCACTGCCAGAACCAGCAAAAGAGAGAGAAACTTTTTCATACGTTGCCCGAAGCGTTAGAAGCCTGACATGCGTGGTGAGTTGTGTACCGTGCCGTCACCGATTTTGACGCCCAAAATTCCGGCGACCCGTTTAGCAATCAGTTCGATATCGAACGCCGCGGCGGACGCCGGGCTGAAATCAAATACCGATTGCTGAGAAGCATTGGCTTCGGCGACGCTCTCATCGCGGTGCAACACGCCAAGGAGTTGATTGCCCAGACGTTGCTCCATAAATGCGGTAACGTCGCGGCTGATTTGCCGACGGTTGTCGCTCTGGTTCACCACAAAGTAGTGACCGGCTTTGCGGTTCAGCACATCACCGGTAAGGCGGTTATTTTCGATATACGGCAACAGCGAGAGCGAGGCAGTGTCGGCCAACAGCGTGACTAAATGCACATCCGCAAGCCGCGACATCGCTTTCAGCGCCGCAGACGGGCCGGGAGGAAAGTCGGCAACGATAATCAAACCCGGATAGTTGAGCAGCGTATTCAGGCCGCGCGTCAGAAAATGCTCATCATTCGTTAAACGCTCATCAAAGGCGACGCGCTGCTCTTCTGTGACATCACCATACGGCAGCACGAAAATATTGCCGCCCGCGGTGAGTACAAACTGGCTCCAGTCCGAGGATTCCGCCGCGCGCGCCACATAGCCGCGCCCGTCAGACAGCGGGACACCAAAATGCAAACGCAGCGCGTTTTGCACGTCAAAATCGAGCGCCAGCACTTTGCTGCCCGCGCGGGCAAGGGCGTAGGCCAGATTTGCCGTCAGGGTCGTTTTTCCGACACCGCCTTTCGGCGAACACACACAAATCAACGGCATGAAGCGATCCTTTCTAACAACGAGTGTAAAGGCTGATTTTTTTCCGCGCGGGGCTTCTCCTCCGTCGCTTTCGCTGCGAACAGGCGCGCATAGCTGACAGGAGCCGAAGAAGGATTTGCAGGCGATGGCATCTGCATAACCGGTGCAACGCTTGCAGGCGCAGCCGCGTAGGCCGCGGCGTTGAACGCTGGGGCTACCGCATCGAGCTGGCTGGCGACATCTTTTAGCAGAGAGGTTGTTGGCGCAGGCGCAGGTGCAGGTGCAGGTGCAGGTGCAACATCATCCACCACCGCAGCCGGTTCTTGCGCGGCAAAAAGTTCAGGATCGACGGATTGTGGAACAGGCAGCGACACATGGCCGCCCATCGCCAGCATCGATTCATCCGTAGCGGGAGAAAGCTGGTTAATGATTGCCCAATTACTCTGGTCTTGTGCGAGGTTCTGTGCGGAGAGATCCTTAAAATCGTGCTTCTGATTGCGAGTCTTGTCCTTAAACCTCTGCAAATCATCGTAATGACCCATAGTTATTCTCATGATTTACAAAATAAAATTGCGTCCATCACCGTCAGGATCGGTATCCTGATAGCATCAAGTGATGGGTTTTTTTTAATTGCGGCGGTGCTGTTTTACGCGGGTACGAAGTCATGCTTCAGCGATGGTTTTCAGCGTGGTTTTACGCGCTAAAGTTTAGTAGTGCTAACACGCTGTTTAATTGCAGCAAATATATAAACATTGGCTATACATGCGCCATCTTTTTTTTGCACAAAATCTATTAAAGTAGAAATATCTACACAGAAAACAAAATGACATAGAAAAACATACGCTTAAGGCAAATTAATCCATTTAAATAGCATGGTTAATTAAATTAAAAGAATAACAAGCTATACCTCATTAAATTGCCGTTAATTTTCTCTTATCAGTAGAAATATCCAGAAATAAATATTACTGCCATATATCGCAGATATTTCTCTAACTCATTATTCCCGTTGGAATTATTTCACGACGGCGTTTCTGGCTATTTTATTGGAAATTTCTAAATAAAACCGGAAGGTTCATAAAGGAAAGGCACCAACGATAATGCCTGATGACACCACGATTGCCGGACCTACAACAATACGTAGATCCAGTAAACGCCGTGCCACCAGGCATAACGTGGGGATTAAACGCGCGGTTTTTCGCCGTTTTCATCCTGGTCGACCGCGAAACAAGCAACCAACTGCCCGCGGTAGTCTTTCAACTGCGGTTGCAACTGCGTGCAAGGGCCGAAACGACGGCTGCAGCGGGCGTTAAAGGCGCAGCCCGGTGGCGGGTTAAGCGGGCTTGGCAGCTCGCCGGTCAGTTTGATACGTTCGCGGCGCTCGTCCGGGTTCAGGCGCGGCGTCGCGGAAAGCAGCGCCTGAGTGTACGGATGACGCGGATTCGAGAAAATCTGCTCTTTGGTGCCTTTCTCTACGCAGCGGCCGAGATACATCACCATCACTTCATCGGCAATGTGCTCAACCACCGACAAGTCATGCGAAATAAAGACGTAAGAGAGCCCTAAATCCTGCTGCAAATCCATCATCAGGTTCAGCACTTGCGCACGCACGGAGACGTCCAGCGCGGATACCGGTTCATCGGCGATCACCACATCCGGATCCAACATCAGACCACGGGCGATAGCGATACGCTGGCGCTGACCGCCAGAAAACATATGCGGATAGCGATCATAATGTTCGGTTTTCAGGCCGACTTTCGCCATCATCGCCAGCGCTTTTTCCCGACGCGCTTCTTTGCTGAGCGACGAGTTGATCAGCAGCGGCTCTTCGAGGATCTGTCCCACTTTTTTACGCGGGTTCAGCGAACCGTACGGGTTCTGAAAGACGATCTGGATTTTCTGTCGACGCAGCTTCTGCGCATGGGGATCGTGCTTCAGCAGATCCTGACCCTGGTAGTAAAGTTCACCGCCGGTCGGGGTTTCAATCATTGTCAGCAGGCGACCCAGCGTGGATTTGCCACAACCGGATTCGCCCACCACCGCCAGCGTTTTGCCGCGCTCAAGGGTAAACGATACACCGTCCAGCGCTTTCACCAGGCGTTCCGGGGCAAAAAAGCCCTTCTTCACCGGATAGTGTTTTTTCAGGTCGATAGCCTGCAACAGCGGCTGTTGCGTGGTGGCCTCGTGCGTACTCATAGTGTCGGCCTCCCGGCGTCATCGAGTGGGTAGTGACATTTGGACTGACGGCCGCCATCGACGGTGTTCAGTTCCGGTTCCTGCTCGCGGCATTTGTCCGTTGCATACGGGCAGCGCGGGTTCAGCAAGCAGCCAGTTGGGCGGTCATATTTGCCCGGCACCACGCCCGACAACGAGGCCAGACGCGCTTTATCCTGCGCAAACTCCGGCAACGCACGCAGCAGCGCCTGAGTGTAAGGATGGCGCGGCGCGCGGAAGATATCCTTCGCTTCACCGGTTTCCACCACCTGGCCTGCGTACATCACAATGATTTTGTGCGCCGCTTCCGCCACCAGCGCCAGATCGTGAGTGATCAGGATCAGCGCCATGTTTTCCTTTTGCTGCAGCTCCAGCAAAAGCTCGATGATCTGCGCCTGGATAGTCACATCCAGCGCGGTCGTTGGTTCGTCGGCAATCAGCAGTTTCGGCTGGCAGGCAATCGCCATCGCAATCATTACGCGCTGGCTCATACCGCCGGAAAGCTGGTGCGGGTAAACGTCCAGACGCGAAGCCGGATCGGGGATACCCACCTGGTTCAGCAGGTCAATCGCCCGCTGACGGCGGGTTTTCTTATTCCCGCCCTGATGCACCTTAATGGCTTCCATAATCTGGAAACCGACCGTGTAGCACGGGTTCAGGCTGGTCATCGGATCCTGGAAAATCATCGCCACTTCGGAACCCACCAGGCTGCGGCGCTCTTTTTCCGAAATGCGTTTTAGATCCTGGCCGTTAAACTCCAGTTTTTCCGCCATTACACGACCGGGGAAATCAATCAGCCCCATGATAGCCAGCGAGCTGACTGATTTACCGGAGCCGGACTCACCCACAATACCGACCACTTCGCCCTGGCTTACGCTATAGCTCACGCGGTCTACAGCGCGGAATTCGGAGCCAACGTCGCCGAAATGCACCGATAATTTATCTATATTTAATAACGCCATCTCGAGCCTCTTACTGCTTCAGTTTGGGGTCGAGCGCATCACGCAGGCCGTCACCCATCAGGTTAAATGCCAGCACCGTCAGCAGAATCGCAACACCGGGGAAGGTCACGACCCACCAGGCACTTTGTGCGAACTGCAAAACGTCGGAGAGCATGGTGCCCCACTCCGGCGTTGGCGGCTGCGCACCCATGCCAAGGAAGCCAAGGGCGGCCATATCGAGAATGGCGTTGGAAAAACCGAGCGACGCCTGAACAATCAGCGGCGCAAGGCAGTTAGGGAAAATATTGACGAACATCTGGCGCATCGCGCCTGCGCCCGCCACGCGGGAAGCGGTGACGTAATCACGGTTCACTTCCACCAGCACCGCCGCGCGCGTCAGACGCACATAATGCGGCAAGGCAACGAACGTTAGCGCCAGCGAGGCGTTAACTATCGACGGGCCAAAAATAGCCACCAGTACCAGTGCCAGCAGCAGGCTTGGCAACGCCAGCATGATATCGACGATACGCATGATGATGTTGTCGACAATACCGCCGAAGTAACCGGCGACCAGACCGAGGACAATCCCGGCGATCAGCGACAACACAACCACCAAACAGCCGACCAGCAGCGACAGACGTGCACCGAACATCAGGCGCGACAGCGTATCGCGGCCAACATCATCGGTACCGAGAATGTGCGTCCAGGTGCCGCCATCCTGCCAGACCGGCGGCGCAAGTAGCGCATCGCGGAACTGATCCGCCGGGTTGTGCGGAGCCAGGAAGTTGGCGAAAACGGCGATAATCAGCATGATCACCACGTAAGCCAACCCGACGACCGCGCCTTTGTTGCGTTTGAAATAGTGCCAGAACTCCTGCAGCGGGGTCATCGGCACCGGTGCGGAGACAACTTTATTTTCAGTGACTTGTGACATGATGGCCCCTTACTTCTTATGCCGAATACGCGGGTTCACCACGCCGTAAAGCAGGTCGACCAGCAGGTTGACGAGGATAATCATCGTCGCGACCAGCAATACCCCGCCCTGCACGACCGGATAGTCTCGGCGTTGCAGTGCATCAATCAACCAGCGCCCCAGGCCAGGCCAGGAGAAGATGGTTTCCGTCAGGATCGCGCCCGCCAGCAGCGTACCGACCTGTAAACCAATCACCGTCACCACCGGCAGCATCGCGTTGCGCAGGGCGTGAACGATGATCACGCGCATACGGGTCAGCCCCTTCGCGCGCGCAGTGCGGATATAATCTTCACCCAGCACTTCCAGCATCGAAGAGCGCGTCATACGCACAATCACCGCCAGCGGAATCGTACCGAGCACGATGGCGGGCAGGATCATGTGCGCAACGGCATCGATGAAGTTTCCATCCTCGCCCCAAATGGCGGTATCAATCAGCATAAAGCCGGTCAATGGGTTGCTGTCGTCGAGGAACACCATATCGCTGACGCGCCCGGAAACCGGGGTCAGGTTCAGTTGTACCGAGACCAGCATAATCAGCATCATGCCCCACCAGAAGATAGGCATGGAGTAACCGGTCAGCGCGAGGCTCACGGCGGTGTGATCGAAGATGGAACCGCGCTTCACAGCGGCCATGACGCCCACCGGAATGCCTACGGCCACCGCAAAAATCATGGCGCAGATGCCGAGTTCCAGCGTCGCTTTAAAACGCGGTACGAACTCGTCCCACACCGGAAGACGGCTTTTCAGCGACATACCTAAGTCACCATGCAGCACGCCCCACACATAGTTGACGTATTGCTCCCACAGCGGCTTATCGAGACCAAGCTCGGCCAGCAACTGGGCGTGACGCTCAGGAGAGATACCACGCTCACCCGCCATGATCATTACCGGGTCGCCGGGGATCATATGGACAAAGGCAAAGGTGAGAAGGGTGATACCGATAAACGTTGGGATAACCAGCCCCAAACGTCGGAGAATGAACTGCAACATAACCCGGATTCTCAGTAGTGACGCTACGCCTGGCGACGGCGCGTCTGTATTGCTCACAAATGTAAATTCCCCCTCCCCAAAGGGGAGAGGGAAAAGGCACCGTGCTTATTATTCAACAGACACGTTTTCGAAATGGTGTTTGCCTAACGGATCAACCACATAGCCTTTGACTTCTTTACGCACTGGCTCGTAAACGGTGGAGTGAGCGACGATCAGCGCCGGAGCCTGGTCATGCATCACCACCTGAGCCTGTTTGTACAGTTCAACACGCTTGTTGTGGTCGTCGGTGGCGCGAGCCGGTTGAATCAGATCTTCAAACGGCTTGTAGCACCAGCGAGAGTAGTTGGAACCGTCTTTTGCCGCAGCACAGCTGAACAGGGTCGCGAAGAAGTTATCCGGATCCCCGTTGTCGCCGGTCCAGCCCATCATTACCGCCTGGTGTTCGCCCGCTTTCGCGCGCTTCAGGTATTCACCCCACTCATAGGTAACGATTTTGGCTTGTACGCCCACTTTCGCCCAGTCAGCCTGAATCATCTCTGCCATGCGGCGAGCGTTCGGGTTGTACGGACGCTGTACCGGCATTGCCCACAGTTCAACGGTAAAGCCTTTATCCTGGCCGGCTTCTTTCAGCAGCTGTTTCGCCTTCTCAGGATCGTAGGTGTAGTCTTTAACGTCGTCGTTATAGCCCCACATGGTCGGCGGGATCAGGTTTTTCGCCGCAACGCCTGCGCCCTGGTAAACCGCTTTGATGATCGCTTCTTTGTTCACCGCGTAAGTCAGCGCCTGACGCACTTTCACGTCATCAAACGGTTTCTTCTCGGTGTTGAAGGACATGTAACCGACGTTCAGGCCAGCCTGTTCCATCAGGTTAATGTTTTTGTCCTGCTTCATACGCGCGATGTCAGCCGGGTTCGGGTACGGCATAACCTGGCACTCGTTTTTCTGCAGTTTGGCATAACGTACGGACGCGTCAGGGGTGATGGAGAAGACCAGGCGATCGATTTTCGGCTTGGTGCCCCAGAAACCTTCAAACGCTTTGTACAGAATGCGGGAGTCTTTTTGGTATTGCAGCAGCTGGAACGGACCGGTACCGATCGGGTCCAGGTCAACTTTATCCGGCGTGCCCGCTTTCAGCATGTTATCTGCGTACTCTTTGGACAGAATGGATGCGAAATCCATCGCCAGGTCAGCCAGGAACGGTGATTCCGGACGAGTCAGCACGAACTGAACGGTGTTGTCGTCGACTTTCTTCACTTCGCTAATCAGGTCTGGCAGACCCATGCCTTCAAAGTACTCATAGCTGCCGCCAGAGATTTTGTGGTACGGGTTCTGATCGTTTTTCTGACGATCGAAGGAGAAGACGACGTCATCGGCATTGAAATCGCGCGTTGGTTTGAAATCTTTGTTGTCCTGCCACTTCACGCCTTTACGCAGGTGGAAAGTGTAGATTTTGCCATCGGCGCTGATATCCCACTTCTCAGCCAGACCCGGAATCACTTCCGTGGTGCCGGTTTTGAATTCTACCAGGCGGTTATAGATTGGCACGGAGCTGGCATCGTAAGTGGTACCAGAGGTGAAAAGCTGTGGGTTAAAGCCTTCAGGCGAGCCTTCAGAACAATAAACCAGGGTTTTAGCCTGCACGCTTGCCGCGACGGTCATGGCCACCAGGCTAAGACCGAGCTTCAGCATCCCTGACTTCTTCAAGGAAATACTCATTGATTCTGCTCCAATGTGATATGTGTTGTTACCCATGCAGTGGGTATATCCGACAGGCCTTTATTAGATTTTTACCGGTCTGGTCGGTTGTGCCCGAAGGCGTTATGAGAGATGGGGATTCCTTTCACAAGGTTGACTGAGTTGCAGTGCAGATTCTCCTTGAAATGCCCCTCACGCCCTACAATCTGTCAACAGAATGTCAAAACGTCAATACAGGTAACCGGGATTTACAACGACGGTGAGAATCGGTAAACAAAGTTAAAAAAAACTTCAGGCACCTGTTTTCAGCAGGGAAATTTGTGCTAGCGGCAAGATGCCAGAATAATTCGCTTATTAATTCACCGTAATCAGTGATTAACATTCATGCATATAATGAAAAAATTCTTACGAAATGCTGAATATCTGAGCGATTAATGCCACGAACGTTAAAACGCACAGGTGAAAATGCTGCCTCTATCCATAAGCAACGCGAAAAAAGATTCAAACATATATAAAAAAATACAATGGAATATCGCACAAAAGAGTGATCTGGCAGCGGGAAATGGGGATAAGGGAGATTTTGGATAAAATTACAGGTTTCGCTGTTATGGTCGCATCTCTTCCCTGGGATGCTTATCCTCTTTCGGGTTCGAATGCAGAAAGCAAAAAACCCAACCTTACGGTTGGGCTTTTTTGAATTTGGTCGGTGATGGAGGATGATTCGCCACTGCGTGGCTCACCCTGCGGGCCGTTGCTGAAGCAACGTTCTCTCGCTACGCTCGAGTCGAACCTCTGCCCCCGGAGGTTCTCATCCTCTTTCGGATGCAGAAAGCAAAAAACCCAACCTTACGGTTGGGCTTTTTTGAATTTGGTCGGTGATAGAGGATTCGAACCTCCGACCCCTTCGTCCCGAACGAAGTGCGCTACCAGGCTGCGCCAATCACCGAATGCGGGGCGCATCTTACTGCCGCCGACATGCCCCGTCAATCCTTTCATGTAAAAAAGCTAACTGACTGGTGATAAAGCCAGCAAGCGGCTTATTTCGCCGCCTGTGACGGCAAATGGCACCAGTTGTTGTTCTCATTAATCCCGCCGTTCGGCGAGGTATAACCCAGGCATCCCATGATGGTGTCATACAGCTCAACATGGCGGCGCGGCGTTTTAAATGCCGCCTGCTGCTTGAGCTGCGCGAACATTTGCGCCTTCTGCGGATCCTGCAAATATTTGTCCGACATCCAGACCATCATCGGCACACGGAATTGCTCCGGCGGTGCCATTTTGCGCGGAGTACCGTGCAGATGCTCTTTCTCATTGATCGACTCACCATGATCGGCCGCATAGAACACAATCGCTTTGCGATCGCGCACCTTATCAATCACCGTATCGATAAAGTTGTCCACATACGTCACCGAGTTATCGAAGGAGTTAATCAGCTCTTCCTTACTGCACTTATCATCCACGCTGACACACTCCGGCGTCCATTTCGCAAAGCTGCGCGGATAGCGTTGCGTGTAGTTAAAGTGCGAGCCTTTGGTATGCATAATAATCAAGCGTTTACCGCGAATACCTTTATCCAGAGAAGCCTGCATCTCATTAATCAGCAGCATGTCATCGACGTTTTTGCCACGGTTGCGCGGCTCGGCGCCAATCTGCTCGCGGTACGCGATGTTATCGGCCATGGTGTTGCTGTAGAACCACATCTCGCTCTGCATGGCGTATAAATCGCTGGAAAAGCCGAGCTGTTTCAGCACCGAGAAAACGTTTTGCTCTTTCAGCGTACGCTGCGGATTATCTTCCACACCGCCCTGGCGCACAAACATACAGCGCAGAGAGAGTTTGGTCGCGGTATCACAGGAATAACCGCGGAACGCCACCAGGTTTTTCTCCTGTGACAGTTTCGGCGTGGTATCGCGGGAGTAACCCAGCATTCCCATATGATCCCAACGCGTCGTCTCGCCGATAATAAACACCACCATGGTGTCATCAATATCTTTCGGCGCAACATAGGTAAACTTTTTCGCCGGGTTGATCAGCGATCTGTAGTCGGAAGATTCGTCCACCTGCGCCCAGGCGTACAGGCCCAGCGCTGAAAGCCAGTTCGACGGCAAGTAAGAGTTTGCCACCACACCGCCATAGCTCGGCATATCGACGCCTGAGGTCCGCTCCGAGTTTTTCTGCTGTAAATCAAGCAGGCGAATCGGCCCCCAGACCATTAAACCCGCCAGCAGCACTATACCGACACTGCGAATGCGCACGCCTGGTGTGCTTACCTGGCGCAGCAACGTATCGCGGCAGCGGTTACTCCAGATGAAAAGCAACGGCAGCGCACTGACCAGCACGACCCACACGATAAGCTGCCAGCCCACCACTTCTTTGGAGAGATCGATATCCGTGGTCATGACCGAGGCAATAATGCCGTAACCAATCACCACGTTGAGAAACGTCATGTAATAGCTGGCCGCAGCGGAGAAAATAACAACCAGCGATGCCAGCATCCGCCAAACCCGGCGGCCCAGCAACGACAAAATGCGTAGCAAAAAGAAGGTGACCAGCACCGTACCAATGAGTTCGACAGCCGCAGAGAGTCCTTTCAAAACGGTGAACGCTTGTGCATAGCCATCAAATCGACGGTAGAACACAGCGCTATTCATAAACAGACCGATATATATCGCCAACAAGAAGCTCAGCTTCTGCTGCGTCATCGCTTTGATATAAGTCATGCAAGTACTCTGAAAAAAGAAAAAAACACCAGGCGACGCGTTGTTCGATAACGTCCGCAGGGTGGTAAGTCGCGAAGGAAGTTTTTCCAGGAAACTTCAAATGCGCGCTAAGTAGACCATAGCGGCAAAGAAAAGTGTCATGAGGAAGTGCTAACCGGCCATATATTTACAAAAAAATATGGCCGGGGTCAGAAAACCGTAATAGAGATGAGCTATCAGGAGGTGATCACGTTTAACTTCACATCAATATTGCCGCGGGTCGCATTCGAATACGGGCAGACGATATGCGCTTTCTGCACCAGTGCTTCCGCTTCCTGGTGATCCATGCCAGGCAGGTGAATATCCAGTTGCGCTTCAATGCCAAAACCGGTCGGCAACGGGCCAATGCCTACTTGGCCTTCAATATAGGCATCTTGCGGCACTTTCTTTTTCTCTACCGACGCAACATGTTTCAGCGCCCCGAGGAAACAGGCGGAGTAGCCTGCGGCAAAAAGCTGCTCGGGGTTGGTCACTTCACCGCCCGCACCGCCCATCTCTTTTGGCACGCCCAGCTTCACATCCAGCACGCCATCAGAGGAGGTTGCATGGCCATCGCGTCCCCCGGTTGCTTTCGCTTTCGCACGATAAACCACTTTTTCTAAAGACATTTGAGACTCCTTTAGTAGGTAGAACCTGACCAATAAGGATAGTCGCTCTGGCGGGAGTGTGCGGCAGATACAGAAAAACCGCCGACGTTGCGGCGGTTTCTGCACAATTTTACCTTCAGGCGTGCGCTTCTTTATAAACGCGGCGTTGCGGCTGGCGAATGGTGGTAGAGAGCGCCAGAGAAACAATCAGCAGCGCGAAGATGACGCAGAAAGTGACATAGAAGCCGCCAAACAGCGAAGCAATAATCGACCCGCAGATACTGCCGATACCAAAGCCCAGATAAATCACACCGTAGTTTTTCGCCAGATTGTTCAGGCCGAAGAATTCACTCACCAGCGACGGGAACACGGTGAGATTACCGCCAAAGTTAAACGCTACGCAGGCGATAGCGGCGAAAAAGGTCATGGCGTTCAGCGGTGCGAACAGCAGCGCCGCCATACCGACCAGAGAAATCACCTGGCCCAGCGTAATTACACGGATGCGGGAAATTTTGTCAGACAGCACGCCCAGCACCAGACGTCCACTCAGGTTAGCGATGGCAATAACGGTCACCGCACTTGCCGCTGTCAGCGAATCTAAATGCACCATGCCCTGTGCGATATCTTTCGCCACACCAATCACATACAGGCCGCTCATGCAGGAGGTCAGGAACATCACCGCCAGCATCCAGTACTGCGGTTTACGCATTGACTGGGCCAGCGTGAAGTCGTTTTCCACCACGCCATTAACCGTCGAGACTTTTTGCAGCGGCGCATCGGTCATCAGCATCGCGCCAAACACGATCATCACCAGCACAATCGCGCCCCAGATCATAAATGTGCTTTCCAGGCCAACGGTGGCTAATAGCTGGCTGTCGATAAATTTAAAACCCAGGCTGCCAAGGCCGTAAGAACCGATGGAGAACGCGGAGATCAACCCTTTGCGCTCCGGGAACCACTTCACGCAGTTGGAAAGCGTCAGCAAGTAACCCGCGCCGTCCGCCAGCCCCACCAACACACCGGCGCTCAGCCACAGCATCAAAAGGTTGCTGGAGTGCGCAGTCAGGAAGAAACCCAGCCCCAGCAGCAGGCCGGATGCGATGGTGACGCGTTTTACGCCAAAACGTTCCTGTAATTTCCCGGCAACCGAAGAAGAAAGCGCCAGACCAAGGCTCAGCAGGCCAAACGAGAAAGCCACCTGGCTTACCGGCTCACCCAGCTTTTCCGAAAGCGAGCTATTAAACAGGCTCCAGGTATAAACGGACCCTAATGCAAACTGCGTAATAATGGTGCCGAACAGTGTCAGCCAGCGAGTGCGATTAGCAGATGGTGTATTCATGGCAGTCGTCCTGCAAAGAAAGAGAAGGGATTCACTGCCGACAACAATAACGAAGCGCATTTCATGCCTGGCTAAAAAAGGCATGAAATGCGCGTCAGAAGGAATGAAATGCACGTAAGCGGGAATGAATGGCACGGGCATCGCTTCCCGCGCCGAATCGTAAATGTGAGTTAGTACATACTATCGTGATAAAACGCGCGGGGATTGTTTCTTAAGTGTAAAAAGTTTGTTTTAAATAGAATCAGAACCGCGCGCTTACGCCCATGCTATAGAGGTAATTTTGCCCAAAGGTGGCATTTTCCGACTGCGACATCGCAGCATAAGCCGCCAGGTGCGGATTCAGCAGCATGTCCGCGCCGAGTGTCACATCCATCCAGTTACCGTATTGGTTGGCGGCGGTTAAGCGGTAAAGCCCGGACTGGCTCTTCCAAACATTTTCACCAAATTGCTGGTTGAAACTGAGTTGTGCCCACGGGCGAAGGTCGCCAAAGCGGCTATTCACGCGCCAGCCGAGCGAACTCACGCTGGCGTGCCACAGCGGATCGCTGTACTGGATGGTGGTCGCGCTGTCGCCAAATTCGTTATACATTGAGGTCATTGAGCCATCGTAGTGCCACGCCGCAACCGGGCCGGTAGTCACGCTGCTTGCCAGCGGAATATTCAGGCCAATGCTCATGGTGCTGATGGAATCCAACGGGGTTTCATCGGGCAGATTAAACGCCACGCCGGGCAAATTTTGCGTCGAGCGGATGCGCTCTTCGAGAACGTCGTTATAGCGCGGCTGCCGATCGCTATCCCAGATGTAGCGTTCGGCGGTCACATTCAGTTTGTCGCTGCCACTGTATTCTTGTTGCCAGGCCGCCGCCGTCTGGCAAAAAAGCAGACAAGCAGGCAGCAGCACCAGCGAAAGGCCACTGCGGGTTATTTTCATCAAGTTGCGACTCCAGAGAAGAGCCGAATTCGGCGTAATTGTTATCGTTGTTTTTTAGGGTCAAGACCCTTTAATAAATATTGTCTTTCTGGGGTGCGCGTCAAGACAAGCAGAGGTTTATTTTACATATCACAGACGGAGTAAGGATATGCAGCGTTGTGGTTGGGTTACTCAGGATCCGCTTTATCTCGCTTACCATGATACCGAGTGGGGTGTTGCGCAAAAGGACGGGAAAAAGCTGTTCGAGATGATCTGCCTTGAGGGGCAACAAGCGGGGTTATCGTGGATTACCGTTTTGAAAAAAAGGGAAAACTACCGCAAAGCTTTCCACCAATTTGATCCTGAACGCGTCGCGGCGATGACGCCGGAAGAGGTGGATATTCTGCTGCAAGACGCCGGAATTATCCGCCATCGTGGCAAGATTGAAGCCATCATCGGCAATGCCCGCGCATACCTGGCGATGGCGCAAAACGGCGAGCCATTTTCAGAATTTGTCTGGGGTTTTGTTGATAACACCCCGCAACTCACTCAGGCCGCCACGCTTGCGGAAATCCCCACCTCAACCCCGGCGTCAGATGCGTTATCAAAAGCGCTGAAAAAACGCGGCTTCAAATTCGTCGGCACCACGATTTGCTACTCATTTATGCAGGCATGTGGGCTGGTCAACGACCATATTACCGGCTGTTTCTGCCACCCTGGAGGAAAGCATGATCCGCGCGTGGCATAGCAAAGATCTGTCGCCGCTGCTCACGCTGTGGATGGAGAGCACAAGCTTTGCCCATCCGTTTATTGATGTGCGCTACTGGCAGGACAGCGAAGCGCTGGTGCGCGACGCTTATTTGCCGGTCGCAAAAACCTGGGTCTGGGAAGAGTACGGCGAGCTGCAAGGCTTTATCAGCGTGATGGACGCACAGTTTATCGGGGCGCTGTTTGTGCGCCCCGCCGCGATTGGCCGTGGCATTGGCAAAGCGCTGATGGATCACGCCAAACAGCGTTTTAACTGGCTAAGCCTGGAGGTGTATCAGAAAAACGTCCGGGCAGTGAATTTCTACCATGCGCAGGGCTTTCGTATCGAAGATAGCGCCTGGCAGGAGGAAACGCACCACCCGACGTGGATCATGAACTGGCAGGCGGATCAAACGCCGTCAGCGTAAGCGCCGGTCCCTGATATTTTTCCACCCATGCAAGCGCCGTATTCCCGGCGCAACCATTGCCCAGCCGCGAGCTGGGCAGATCTTTGGTGAGCACATTCACCGCGCCATTTTTACAGATGCCGCCCGCTGCGTGGTCGAGATCCGGCCACGCGCCTTCGTGAATACAAATCACGCCGGGTTTAATCCCTTCAGTCACTACCGCGCCGGCCAGCACTTGCCCGCGAGAGTTCCATACGCGCACCACATCGCCCGCAACAATCCCTCTAGCCTGCGCATCAACAGGATGCAGCGTGACAGGTTCGCGGCCAGAAACGGCATACGTTTCCCGTAAGCGGGAATAGTTAAGCTGGCTATGCAGGCGATGCGCCGGATGTGCGGACAACACCTGTAACTGCTGCGGCTGTGCGTTGCCGTGCCATTCGTCCGGCTCCAGCCACATCGGGTGCGGCGGGCAATCGGCATAACCGAAGCTATTAATCCGCTCGGAGAAAATTTCGATTTTTCCGCTCGGTGTTTTTAAGGGGTTGGCTTGCGGATCGCGACGGAAATCCGCAAAACGAACGAAGCGCGCGTTCTGTTCACTCTCCGGCATTTCGATAAGCTGGTTCGCCTGCCAGAACTCGGCAAACGGCGGTAGCGTTACCTGCTGGCTGGCGCCACGCTCGGCAGCGATGTTGTAAAACGTCTCCAGCCATTGCAGATCGTTTTTGCCTTCGGTAAAACGCTCGCGACCGCCCGCTTCCCAGCGCTCGCTCAGCTCGGCAAACACCTCCCAATCATCGCGCGCTTCATATTGCGGCGCGACGACGCGCTTCATCGGCACCAGATGCTGATTGCTGTAATCACCGGTCATCGTCAGATCGTTACGTTCAAACGAAGTGGTCGCCGGCAACACAATATCCGCGTGTTTCGCCGCGGCTGTCCAGAAGCATTCGGAAATCACCACCAGCTCCGGTTTCTGCCAGGCGCGAATCAGCCGGTTGGTATCCTGATGATGGGTAAAGTTAGCGCCACCCGCCCACCAGACAAAACGAATATCCGGGAAGTGGCGGTCCAAACCGTTGTGCTGATACGGCGCGCCGGGGTTTTCCAGCGCTTCGACAATGCGCGCAACGGGGATTTTATCCACCGCGTCGATGCCGTCTTTCACCGTGCCCTGCATGGATGCCAGCACCGCCGCGCGGCGCGTTGGGTTGCCGCCGTTGGCGAAATGGTAAGAAAGACCAAAACCGCCGCCGGGTGTGCCGATTTGCCCCAGCATGGCCGCCAGCGTCACCAGCATCCAGTGTTTTTGTTCGCCGAACTGCTGGCGCTGCATTCCCCAGCCGGACATCAACATGGTGGTGTTTTCGTGGAAAAGTGCCGCCAGTTCGCGAATTTTGTCCGCATTAACGCCACAAATCTCTGCGGCCCACTCGGCGGTTTTTGCCACGCCGTCACGTTCACCGGTCAGGTAAGCGGCGAAGGTGTCGTAACCGACAGTGCAGCGGGAGAGGAAATCCGCATCCTGCCAGCCATTTTCCACCAGCGTATGCGCAATACCGAGCATCAGCGCCACATCCGTTCCCATGTGTGGCGCAATCCACTCCATGCTGTCGCCAAAGAAATCAACGGTTTCCGAACGCATCGGATCGATGCAGATCACCCGTTTGCCGCTTTTGCGCAACGCATCGAAATAAGGGATGCCTTGCTCGTCGGTGGCGTTCCAGGCAATTTTCAGCGTGTTGAGCGGGTTGGCGCTCCACAGTACGACCACTTCGCTATGCTCAAGAATAAGCGGCCAACTGGTCTGCTGCTGATACACTTCGTTGCCGCCAACGACATGCGGCATGATCGCCTGCGCCGCGCCGGTGGAGTAATCCCCCAAATGGCCGGTATATCCTCCCGCCAAGCTCATATAGCGTTGCAGCAAGGTCGCCGCTTTGTGCAGCACACCGTTGGAGCGCCAACCATAAGAACCGGCGAAAATCGACGAGGGGCCGTAGGTTTCGCGAATGCGCTGATGCTGCTGATGAATCAGCGTCAGCGCATCATCCCAGCTCACTCGCACGAACTCATCCTGGCCGCGCACGCCCTGTGGGCTGGAAGGCGACGCGAGAAAACCTTTACGCACCATCGGGTAGCGCACGCGCGTTGGGCTGTGCACCTGATCCTGCACAACAGTTTGCAGTGAGTTGGGGTGACGCGTCGGCAGTGCACCGCGCGAAGCGAGCACGTTTTCGCCGTCAGTGTCGACCAGCATTGGCCCCCAATGGGCAGCCGTGAGAACAGTTTTGATTGCAGAGTTTGCCAACGCGCGCTCCTGGATTGATTGCAGGTGGTGTCGATTTTGTTTTGCGCTCTATCATCCACAGCAGCAGCGCGATCGCAAAGAATTAAACGTCATTACGCTCTCACTGCGGGTGATAAGCCTTGCTTAGTGCTTGATTGCGTGCCATTTCGCGCTAAGGTGTGGGCAACCATTCACGGCGAGGGAAGCAACCATGGCGAAAACGGCGCGGCCAACAATCAGCGATGTCGCGAAAGCGGCAAAAACAGGGAAAACAAGTATTTCACGCTATCTGAATGGTGAAAAACATCTGCTTTCCGCCGCGTTGCTGGCGCGTATCGAGCAGGCTATTGCCGATCTCGACTACCGCCCAAGCCTGATGGCGCGCGGCTTAAAGCGCGGTCGCACCCGCTTGATTGGCCTGATCATTGCCGATATTACCAACCCCTACTCCGTGCATGTGCTGAGCGGCATTGAAGCCGCCTGCCGCGAAAAAGGATTTACCCCGCTGGTATGTAATACCAACAACGAAGTGGATCAGGAGCTGCATTACCTCGACCTGCTGCGCAGTTACCAGGTGGAAGGCATTGTGGTTAACGCCGTGGGGATGCGTGAAGAAGGGCTAAACCGCCTGCAACAATCCTCGCTGCCGATGGTATTGATTGACCGTAAAATCCCCGATTTCGCCTGCGATGTGGTCGGGCTGGACAACACCCAGGCAGCGACCACCGCCACCGAGCACCTGATTGAACAGGGTTTCGAAGCGCTTCTGTTCCTGAGCGAACCACTGGGTTCGGTGAATACCCGCCGCGAGCGGCTGGCTGCGTTTCGCGCGACACTAGCCCGCTACCCAGGCATGGTGGCGGAAAACGCCGAAATTGTGCTCCATGAAGCCGCGCAGCTCGACAATACTCTGCGCCAGTTCCACGCCAGCCACCGGGGAATGCGCAAAGCCGTTATCTCCGCTAACGGCGCACTCACGCTGCAAGTGGCGCGTTCACTAAAACGCATCGGCCTGAACTGGGGCAGCGATATTGGTCTACTCGGTTTCGATGAACTGGAGTGGGCCGAGCTGGCAGGTGTGGGCATCACCACCCTCAAACAACCGACCTGGCAAATCGGCTTTGCCGCCGTTGAGCAAGTCGTGCGGCGCATTGAAGGCCACAGCGATACGGTTCGCGAACAGGTTTTTTCCGGCGAACTGATTGTGCGTGGTTCGACGGCGCGTTAAATAACCTTCGTGATGACGATCATACTTCCGGCACAGTGACCTTTTCTTTGGAACCGGTTCCATCTAGCGTTAAAGACACACGAAAGCGAGATAATCGCCCGGGAGTCGAACAATGCAGAGAAAAATTATCGTCGTCACCGCCGCTTACGGCCACCCGCAAATCGAGGCGCTGGGCGGGCAAATCGCCTTGCTGCCCATTATCGCCGAAGCCGGAGCCGACGGTGTTGAGATCCGCCGCGAGCTGTTAAGCGAAGACGCGTTAACCCATCTGGCCTCACTGGCCTTCGCCATCGACCTGCATAACCTGCAAGTCTGTTACTCCGCGCCTGAGGCGCTGTTCGAACCGGACGGCGTACTGAACCCGCGCTTACCGGCCTTGCTGGCAGAAGCGCAGACGTTGAAAGCCCAGTGGCTAAAAGTTTCGCTCGGCCACTTTCGCCATAACAGCGAGCTGGAAACACTGCGCGACTGGCTGGCGACCAGCCCGGTGCCGCTGGTGGTGGAAAACGACCAGACCATATGCGGCAAACTCGCGCCAATGCTGCGCTTTAAAGCTGCCTGCCACACGCTCGCTTTACCGGTGAGTTTGACGTTCGACACCGGTAACTGGCTGTGGGTTGGCGAACATCCCGAAGAAGCCGCACGCCAGTTAGCGCCTGCGGTCAGTTATATCCATGTCAAAGCCGCCGTGACGCATGGCGACAGTTTCCGCGCCGTACCGCCGGACTCTGCCGATGCCCGTTGGCTGGCGCTGCTGAATAACTTACCTGCCGATGCACCGCGCGGTATCGAATTCCCACTGGAAGGCGAAGATCTGACCGCCGTTACCCGACATTACGTTAATTTGTTACGCGAGGAGCCGCATCATGCATAAACCGCTGGATGTCATCACGATTGGCGAAGCGATGGCGATGTTTGTTGCCTGCGAAACAGGCGATCTGGCCGATGCCGGTCAATTTATCAAGCGGGCGGCAGGCGCGGAGCTGAATGTCGCCACCGGGCTGGCGCGCCTGGGTTTGCAGGTGAGCTGGGTAAGCCGCGTCGGCGATGACAGTTTCGGGCGCTTTATCCTCAATACGTTGCGTAAAGAAAACATCGATACCACTGGTGTGACACTTGACGGGCGTTATGCCACCGGCTTTCAGCTGAAATCTAAAGCCGAAAATGGAACCGATCCCATTGTGGAATACTTCCGTAAAGGCTCGGCGGCAAGTCACCTCTCGACAGAAGATTTTCATGCGGCGCTGTTTAACGACGCCCGCCATTTGCACCTTAGCGGCGTGGCGGCGGCACTGTCGGCATCGTCTTATGCACTGCTTGAGCATGCGGCGCTAAGCATGAAAGCACAGGGCAAAACCATTTCGTTTGACCCGAATCTGCGACCGGTGCTGTGGAAAAGCGAAGCGGAGATGGTGGAAAAACTCAACCGTCTCGCCTTCCAGGCTGACTGGGTTCTGCCTGGGTTAAAAGAGGGATTCATCCTCACTGGCGAAAAAACGCCGGAAGGGATTGCCGATTTCTATCTACAACGCGGCGTAAAAGCCGTGGTGATCAAAACCGGTGCCGATGGTGCGTGGTTTAAAACCGCCAGCGGTGAACAGGGCGCCGTTGCGCCAGTAAAAGTGGAGAACGTCGTCGATACGGTCGGAGCCGGGGACGGTTTCGCCGTAGGCGTGATTAGCGCCCTGCTGGAAGGCAAAACCTTGCATGACGCGGTGCAGCGCGGTAACGCCATCGGCGCACTGGCTATCCAAGTGCCGGGCGACAGCGAAGGATTGCCTACCCGTGCGGAGCTGGGCGCGTTGTAACGCACCCTGCCGCCAAAACATGACTCACCGCCCTGTACCCTACAAACAGGCGGTCACCACCTCAACCACAGAGGCAACCTTATGAACGCTACAAATTCAACAAAACGCTGGCTGTATATCATGCCGATCGTGTTCATTACCTACAGCCTGGCCTATCTCGATCGCGCCAACTTTAGCTTTGCTTCCGCTGCTGGCATTAACGATGATTTAGGCATTACCAAAGGTGTTTCCTCACTGTTAGGCGCGCTGTTCTTTCTTGGTTATTTCTTTTTCCAGATCCCGGGCGCGATGTACGCTGAACGGCGCAGTGTACGCAAACTGATCTTCATCTGCCTGATCCTGTGGGGCGGTTGTGCCTCGTTAACCGGCATGGTGAGTAATATCCCGATGCTTGCCGCCATCCGCTTTATCCTCGGTGTGGTGGAAGCGGCCGTGATGCCCGCGATGCTTATCTATATCAGCAACTGGTTTACCAAATCCGAACGTTCACGCGCCAATACCTTCCTGATCCTCGGTAATCCGGTCACTGTGCTGTGGATGTCGGTGGTTTCCGGTTACTTGATCCAATCCTTTGGCTGGCGCGAAATGTTCATTATCGAAGGTATTCCGGCGGTGATTTGGGCGTTCTGCTGGTGGGTGTTGGTAAAAGATAAACCCGCGCAGGTGAACTGGCTGTCGAGTGATGAAAAAACCGCGCTGCAAACCCAGCTTGATAAAGAACAGCAGGGCATTAAAGCGGTGCGTAATTACAGCGAAGCCTTCCGCTCACGCAATGTCGTGCTGCTGTGCCTGCAATATTTCGCCTGGAGTATTGGCGTCTATGGGTTTGTCCTGTGGCTGCCGTCAATTATTCGCAGCGGCGGTGAAAACCTGGGCATGGTCGAAGTTGGCTGGCTCTCCGCCGTACCTTACCTGGCGGCGACGCTGGCAATGATCCTCGCCTCGTGGGCATCCGATAAGCTGCAAAACCGTAAACTGTTCGTCTGGCCGCTGCTGCTGATTGGCGCGTTTGCCTTTATCGGCTCGTGGGCAGTTGGCGCGAACCATTTCTGGGTCTCTTACTCACTGCTGGTGGTGGCTGGCGCGGCGATGTACGCCCCTTATGGGCCTTTCTTCGCCATTATTCCTGAAATGCTGCCGCGCAATGTCGCCGGTGGGGCGATGGCGCTCATCAACAGCATGGGCGCGCTGGGCTCCTTCTGCGGCTCCTGGGTGGTGGGTTATCTCAACGGCGCAACCGGCAGCCCGTCCGCGTCGTACATTTTCATGGGGGTAGCGCTTTTCGCCTCCGTGTGGCTTACTTTAATTGTTAAGCCTGCTAACAATAAGCAGATTCCGGCAGGCGCACCATCACAAGGGAGAACCGCATGAAGCCATCCATCATCCTGTATAAAGCCTTGCCCGATGATTTGCTGCAACGTCTGGAAACGCATTTCACCGTGACCCGCGTGGCGAACCTGAAACCGGAAACGGTGGCGCAACACGCCGACGCCTTCGCCAGCGCGCAAGGGCTGCTAGGTTCCAGCGAAAAAGTGGACAGCGAGCTACTGGAAAAAATGCCGCAGCTACGCGCCACGTCGACTATCTCGGTAGGCTATGACAACTTTGATGTGGATGCGCTGAACGCACGTAAAATCCTGCTGATGCATACCCCGACCGTGCTCACGGAAACCGTCGCCGATACCATGATGGCGCTGGTGCTGAGCAGCGCGCGCCGCGTGGTGGAAGTTGCCGAGCGGGTGAAAGCGGGCGAGTGGACATCGGGTATCGGCGCAGACTGGTTTGGCATTGATGTGCACCATAAAACGCTGGGCATTATCGGTATGGGACGTATTGGTCTGGCACTGGCGCAGCGCGCGCACTTCGGTTTCGGCATGCCGATTCTTTACAACGCGCGTCGCCACCACACCGAGGCGGAAGAGCGCTTTCAGGCCCGTTATTGTGATTTAGAGACGCTGCTGAAAGAGTCCGATTTTGTTTGCCTGGTGCTGCCGCTGACGGACGAGACCCATCACCTGATCGGTAAGGCGCAGTTTGAGATGATGAAAAAATCGGCCATCTTTATCAACGCCGGCCGCGGCCCGGTGGTTGATGAAGCAGCGCTGATCGACGCGCTGCAAAACGGTGAGATCCACGCCGCCGGGCTGGATGTCTTTGAGCAAGAGCCGTTGCCGGTTGATTCGCCGTTGCTGTCGTTGCCAAATGTTGTGGCGCTGCCGCACATCGGTTCTGCAACTCATGAAACCCGCTACAACATGGCGGAGTGCGCGGTAGAAAACTTAATCGACGCGCTGAACGGCAAGGTCGAGAAAAACTGCGTCAACCCGCAAGTGGCGAGCTAACGCAAAGCGCAATAAAAAAGAGGCGAACATGTCGCCTCTTTTTTTTGCCTGCGCCGGATTACTGCTGCGTGGCGGCGACGGTTGCCGTCCAGGCCTGATTGAACGCCTGATGCTGCGCCGCCAGCGGGGCAATCAGCGCGTTATACTGGCTGGCCTGCTGCGACGTCGGGAACTGAATGCCGTTGGCAACAAAGCTCACCTGCGTGTCCTGTTGAGCAATAAAATCACCCACCTGAACCAGTTGCTGTGTGAACACCTGTGCTGCCGGGATC
The DNA here is from genome assembly GCF_042788095.1 of Kosakonia sp. YIM B13571. Taxonomy (NCBI): domain Bacteria; kingdom Pseudomonadati; phylum Pseudomonadota; class Gammaproteobacteria; order Enterobacterales; family Enterobacteriaceae; genus Kosakonia; species Kosakonia sp. YIM B13571. The sequence goes on from NZ_JBHZPL010000004.1 coordinate 249,803, forward strand.
AGCGGTTGCAACGCGTTGGCCGGGTTGGTGACCACTTTGGTAAACACCTGATCATAAACGGGTTTAAGATCATCAGCCTGTTTTAACGCAGCATGAGACGCATCGGCCTGCATTTTTGCGTTTTGCAGTTGCTGGCTCAGCACACCCAGCGAACCATTAGCCTGGCGAAGCGGTTCACGCTGCGTCATATAATCCTGCGGTACGCGGATAGCATTAACGCTGTCCACCACCGGACGCAGACCAGAATCCATCGCCTGGTTAACCTGCTGGGAATAGCCATAAATCACAGCGTAGTCAGAGACAAACGGGCCAAACTGTTTTTTCTGATCCGCCGTCAGCGCGGGCAGTCGTTCGCTGCTGCGCATGGCCGTATTTTGCAGGAAATCGATAAACGCCTTGCGCTGATCGCCCTCTTTGTCAAAACACCCACTCAGGCTTACTACCATTAATAACGCCGCAAGAGACGCGAACCAGCGAGAGCAGGACTTTCCTGTCGCCATTTTGTTACTCCTTTCACCCATAAAAGCGCATACCGGCACACGCGTGCCTGAAGGCTTACAAGGATAGTCCAGGTCTGCTTCGCAAGATACCCCTTCAATGCATTCTTAAACGCGCGAAACCGACCTGGCATGAAATTTTCCGCGAATCGGTACAGATTATTCTTAATCGAAAATTCTGCTGAAGGTTTACAAAAATATACTGAATAAATGCAGCCTGAGAGTAATCAAGCAATTAAGCGGTAACCCAGTGTCAAAACGTGTATTTCAACAGCATCAAAACGTTTCGACGCATAAATAATCACTGGCGCAACCACCACACCAGGAATTTTCACGACTATTCTTAATGAGCTGTATCACGATCCCGCTGTGTGATTTTACGAGGAGTGCTCGATGGAATATAAAGATCCAGAATTTGAGCTGCTAAGCAGCCTGGAACAAATTGTTTTTAAAAAAGACGTAACGCAGCCGGTAACCCTGAGCAAAAAGCCGAATTTCTTTAGTGACTTTGAACAATTGCGACGTGGAACCGGGCTTAAAATTGATGACTTCGCTCGTGCCATGGGAGTCTCTGTATCGATGGTGCATGAATGGGAATCACAACGAATAAAACCCACAGTCACCGAGATGAAACTGATGCGTCTGATTCATGCGAACCCAACGCTCAGTAAGCAGTTAATTGAATAAATAGTGATGTTAGAACCCCCGATAATCCGGGGGTTAATAGCCACCTTACTCCGCTTCGCAGTGCCAACCCTCTTCCCGCCATACCAGACTGTGCGTAAGCGTTAATCCCTGAAGAAATGCCTCGTCATGAGACACCACCAGCATCGCGCCAGGAAATGTCGCCAGCGCGGCTTCAATCGCCTGCGTTGATGCCAGATCGAGGTGGTTGGTCGGCTCATCCAACAGCAGCAACTGCGTGGCATCGCGCCGCCACAATACGCACGCCAGCGCCGCTTTTAACCGCTCGCCGCCGCTGAGCGCCGCCAGCGGCAGCATCACTTTATCTGCGCCCAGTTGCAGTTGCGCCAGGCGGCTGCGCAGTGCGCCCTCCTCCATCGGCGTATCGCCAGAATTGAGATGCGCCAGCACCGACAGCGAGAGATCGAGCTGTGATAAATGCTGATCAAGATACGCGCAGGTGACCGCGCGCTGACACAGACCGGCGCGGGGAGCCAGCTCGCCAAGGATCACTTTCAGCAGCGTCGATTTACCGCAACCATTCGGCCCGCGCACTGCCACGCGCATTGGGCCATCCATACGCCAGTTAAGCGGAGCAAGCGCCACGTGTGGCAGCAGCAAATCCTCCGTAACCAGCACCTGCTTACCGTCGGGAAGATGGCTGCCGGGCAGCGTAAACAGGACCGGCATTTCCTCTTCCACCCGCTCGCGCGCCTGGTTAACAGCGGTGTTAAGCGCTTCATTCTGGTCGCTGTGCTGCTTGCGCCAGCTCGCGGGCCGTTCTTTCGCCGCGTTCTTGTATTTCACGCGTTCAAACGAGGCAATATTTAACGTATCAACGGTTCGCAGCGTCTGCGCCGAGCGTCGCTGGCTGGCATCATGCTCTTTTTGCATCCTGCTACGGGTACGCCGACGCTCATTGGCGGCGTGTTCAAGCCCTGCTCGCGCGGCTTGCTGCTCCGCATCGCGTTGCCGCTGGTAGTCATCATAATTGCCGCCATAACTACGCAGCCCACCGGGTGTGAGCTCCAGAATGCGCAGCATCAGCGCCAGTAATTCACGATCGTGGGTCGCCACCAGCGTGCCACCGTTTCGCTGCGCCAGTTGCGCGTAAAACCACTCGCATCCCTGTCTGTCGAGGTGATTTGTGGGTTCATCCAGCAGCAAATAATCCGTCCTGGCGATAAACGCACTGCACAATAATGCCCGCACACGCTCGCCGCCACTGAGGGTAATGGCAGGTCGATCCGGGGCGAAAGTGGGAAGTCTGGCGTTTGCAAACGCTACATCCAGGCGTTCTGGCAGATCCCAGTGCCCTTCAAGCCTGTCGAGATCGTCGGGTTGGTAAGCGCCCTGTTCGATGCGCTGACGGGCAGCGAAAACATCGCCGTAACCAAGCAGTTCCGCCAGCGTAGTCTGCACAGAAAGCGCGTGCTGCTGTGCAATATACGTATGCGTACCGAAGCGTTCGATATGCCCGTGGGCGGGTGTTGCCAGGCCGGCCAGCAGACGGAGTAATTGCGTTTTGCCCACACCGTTGCGCCCCACCAGGCCGCACAGCGACGGTTCAAGGGAGAGATTAAGCGGGCCAAAAAGCGTCTCGCCCGTCGCAAACTGACAGGTGAGCTGATGCAAAATAAAAGCGGGGACTTGGGCGCAATGAGCCATAAGCACTCCTGAATGAAATCAATACATCCCCTGCCGACGCCTGCGCGTTTAGCAAGGATCCGAGTTCATCAGTCGTGTTTGTTCATTTTTAGAGAGCGCTCCGGTGAGACGAGATATTCGTCGGCGCAAAGGATAGCCGCATCATTTCTCCTCTTCAAGATTAAATTTTCATCACCTCGTCATAAAGACGCTAATCATTTGCATGTTATTGCCGATGAATAAGGTGACTTAACTAAAAGTAGCAGGCCGTGCGTGTAAACCGGGAAGAGAATTTCACAAAGGAAACAACGAAACAGCGCGTGATGTGAAAACACAACGATGTTGAAACGTTAAGCCGCATTCATCAGGGAAGAGAGCGACCCGGGCGCTTTGCATTGTCCTTTTTAGACAATGAATAACCAGACGAGAATGAATGATGTCGAAATATATCCTGATTGTCGATGACAGCCGCCTGTCACGCATGATTTCACGCCAGTATGTGCTCAACCTGCACGGGGACTGGAAAATCGACGAAGCCGGGACGGGCGAAGAGGCGATCGAACTGGCATCAGCAAACACACCTTATGCGATTTTACTGGATGTAAACATGCCGGGTATTGGCGGCATGGAAACCGCTTCGCGCATCCGCCAGACACACCCAGGCACACATATCATTCTGCTCACCGCCAACGTTCAGAACTCTATACAAACCGCTGCACAAGCGCTTGGTGTTGGCTTCCTGCCAAAACCGCTGAAAGAGCCGCAACTCCACGTGTTGTTGAACGGACTGGAGGCACATCCATGAGTGAATTGCCGGATATCAGCGAAATTGAAACCGACAGCCTGATGGAGATCTTCAACATCGGTGTCGGCCAGGCCGCCGCCGCGATGAGTAATATCGTTAATGAAGAAGTGCGGATGTCGGTGCCGACAATCCGCTTTACGCCACGCTCTGAAGCCGCTGATGAGCTGGGGGCGGGCATATCGTTATTCGGCATTAGCCAGCATTTTGAGGGCGCTTATGCTACCGAAGCGATTTTGATGTTTCCTGAAGCCGCCAGTTTTGAAATTGTGCGCATGATGGTGGGCGATCTGATCCCAGCGCATGAACTGGGCGAGATGGAACGCGAAGCGATGAGCGAAATTGGCAATATTGTGCTCAACGCCTGTGTCGGGACGCTGGCCAATATGTTCCAGAAAGAGCTACAAGGTTCGCTACCCGTGGTTCGCGTGGGCAGCAGCAAGCAGATCCTCAACCCAAACAAAGATGACAACGACCCGCTGGTGATGATGTTGCGCATCGATTTTGCGCTTGAGCGCCAGCAGATTCAGGGATACCTCGCCTTTATCCTTGATATGTCTGCGCTGCGTGACTTACGTGAACAGATCCGGCTTTATATCAGCCGTTTAGAAACAGGCAGTGTTCCAGACGGAATGCATTGAAAATGAAAGATAAGTTGTTGTTTGATGCCTTTTCATCCTTAAGCCTCGGCGTGATCATTGTTGACGCGCAGTACCGTATCGCCCTGTGGAACGCGTGGTTAGAAATGCACACCGGGCGTGCAGCCTGCGACACGGTTGGCGAGGATTTTTTTAGCGTATTCCCCGATCTGGCCTGTCACCGCGTCGGCGATGCGATTCGTCAGGCTATTGACCACAATTTATCTGCCCTGCTTTCGCAATCTTTGCACCGTTCACCCTTCCCGCTCTACGCCGAACCTTCACGCCCCGGCGCGCGCCTGAGCCAGGCGGTAACGATTGTGCCATTAGGCGATAGTGAACGGTATTGCCTGATTCAGATAGCCGATGTCACCGCCGCCGTGCGCCGCGAATCATTACTGCGCGAACAGGCGCATGAGCTGCTGTCACAATCGCTTTCGGATGGGCTTACCGGCGTTGGCAACCGCCGTTATTTCGACCTTTGCATTGAGCGTGAATGGCGCGCCAGCAAGCGCAATAACAAGCCGCTGTCGCTGCTGCTGATTGATGTGGATTACTTCAAGCTTTATAACGACTGCAATGGCCACCAGCGCGGCGATGAGTGTTTACAGCAAATTGCTATGGCGATGCGCGGTGCGCTGAAAAAACCTGCCGATGTCCTGTTCCGTTATGGTGGAGAGGAGTTCTGCGCCCTGCTACCCGAAACCCGCTGTGCCGATGCCGTTGAGCTCGCCGAGACACTCCGCACCAGCGTACAGCTACTGGATTTGCCCCACACCAGTTCCCCCGGTGGTATCGTCAGCGTCAGTATTGGTGTCGCCAGTCTCTGCCAGAAAAACCACACCGAGTACGGGCAGCTTATCCAGAGCGCCGACAATGCGTTGTATGAAGCTAAGCGCGCAGGCCGTAACAACGTTCGCGTCAATTCCACGTTTACGCCGTTCGTCCCTTACCCCGGCGAGCAAAACACGCCGTAACCCTGATTCCAGACATAAAAAAACCCGCCGCAGCGGGTTTTTCATAGCAATGATAATTACTGCAACAGAGAGATATCCGCAACTTGCAGGAACAATTCACGCAGTTTAGACAGCAATGTCAGACGGTTGATACGCACGTCTTTGTCGTCAGCATTCACCATCACGTTCTCAAAGAACTCATCCACCGGCTCGCGCAACTGCGCCAGTTCGATTAATGCGTCCTGGTAACGGCCTTCAGCAAAGTACGGCTGCAGTTTATCGCGCAGCACCACTAAGTTGCCCGCCAGCTTGATTTCCGCTGCTTCTTTCAGCACCGAGGCGTGAACGATGTCGTTCAGCGTCTCGTCGGATTTCGCCAGGATATTGGAAACGCGCTTGTTTGCTGCCGCCAGCGCCGCCGCTTCGTCGAGCGTACGGAAGTGCGAAACCGCCTTCATACGCGCATCGAAATCGGCCGGTTTGGTCGGACGACGCGCCAGCACCGCCTGAATGGTATCAACGCTGTAACCTTCGTCCTGATACCAGGCACGGAAACGACCCAGCATAAAGTCGATCACATCATCGATCACTTTCGCGTTGGTCAGCTTGTCGCCGTACAGACGCACCGCTTCTTCGGTCAGGGTTTGCAGATCCAGCGCCAGGTTCTTCTCAACGATAATACGCAGTACGCCCAGCGCGGCGCGCCGCAGTGCGAACGGGTCTTTATCGCCTTTCGGATGCTGGCCGATACCGAAGATCCCCGCGAGGGTATCCATCTTATCGGCAATCGCCAGTGCGCAAGCAATCGGGTTCGACGGCAGTTCATCACCGGCAAAACGCGGCTGGTACTGTTCGTTCAGCGCCACAGCAACGTCTTCTGCTTCACCGTCGTGACGCGCATAGTGCATGCCCATCACGCCCTGGGTGTCGGTGAATTCGAACACCATGTTGGTCATCAGGTCGCATTTGGAGAGCAGGCCCGCGCGCGTGGCGTGATTTACATCCGCGCCAATCTGCCCGGCAATCCAGCCCGCCAGCGCCTGAATACGGTCGGTCTTATCGCGCAGCGTACCCAGCTGTTGCTGGAACAGCACGGTTTGCAGACGCGGCAGATGATCTTCGAGGCGTTTTTTGCGGTCGGTATTGAAGAAGAACTCGGCATCCGCCAGACGCGGACGCACCACTTTTTCGTTACCAGAGATAATCTGTTGCGGATCTTTCGATTCGATGTTAGCGACGAAGATAAAATTCGGCAGCAGTTTGCCGTCATTGCCATACACCGGGAAGTACTTCTGGTCACCCTTCATGGTGTAAACCAGCGCTTCCGCCGGAACGGCGAGGAATTTCTCTTCAAACTTCGCGGTCAGCACCACTGGCCATTCAACCAGAGAAGTCACTTCTTCCAGCAGGCTGTCGCTCAGATCGGCATTGCCGCCAATCTTACGCGCCGCTGCTTCAGCATCCGCTTTGATTTTCGCTTTACGCGCATCGTAATCGGCAACCACTTTGCCGCGCTCCAGCAGAATTTGCGGGTACTGATCGGCGTTGTCGATGGTGAACTCCGGCTCACCCATAAAGCGATGGCCGCGAATCACGCGATCGGACGCAATACCCAGAATGGTTGCCGGAATCACGGTGTCGCCCAGCAACAGCGTGACGGTGTGAACCGGACGGACAAAAGTCACGTCCGACGCGCCCCAGCGCATCAGTTTCGGGATCGGCAGCTTGCCAAGCGAGTTGGCAATCATGCTCGGCAGCAGCGCTTCTACGTTTTCGCCTTTAACATGCGCGCGATAGAGCAGCCATTCACCTTTGTCGGTGGTCAAACGCTCGGCCTGATCGACAGTGATGCCACAACCGCGCGCCCAGCCTTCAGCCGCTTTGCTGGGCTTACCTTCAGCGTCAAACGCCTGGGCGATCGCCGGGCCGCGTTTTTCAACTTCGCGATCCGGCTGGGATGCCGCCAGTTTGGCGACTTTTACCGCCAGACGCCGCGGCGCGGCGAACCACTGCACGTCGCCGTGGGTCACACCCGCTGCATCCAGCTCAGCGGTAACGTTGGCAGCGAAGGACTCGGCCAGGCTGCGCAATGCTTTTGGTGGCAGCTCTTCGGTGCCGATTTCCACCAGGAAAGTTTTCTCAGACATGGCCGCCTCTTATTTATTTCTGTTACACATCGGGAAGCCAAGGGCTTCACGGGAAGCGTAATACGCTTCAGCCACTGCTTTGGTCAGCGTGCGGATGCGCAGAATATAGCGCTGACGTTCCGTCACGGAGATGGCTTTACGCGCATCCAGCAGGTTGAAGCTATGGGCGGCCTTCAGAATGCGCTCGTAGGCAGGCAGCGGCAACGGGTTTTCCAGCGCCAGCAGCTGCTGAGCTTCTTTTTCATACTGCTCGAAGCAGCTGAACAGGAAGTCGACATCCGCGTATTCGAAGTTGTAGGTGGATTGCTCCACTTCGTTCTGATGGAACACGTCGCCGTAAGTGGTTTTACCCAGCGGGCCGTCGCTCCAGACCAGGTCGTAAACACTGTCCACGCCCTGAATGTACATGGCCAGACGTTCCAGACCGTAGGTGATTTCACCGGTAACCGGTTTACACTCCAGACCGCCAACCTGCTGGAAGTAGGTAAACTGCGTTACTTCCATGCCGTTTAACCACACTTCCCAACCCAGACCCCAGGCACCCAGCGTCGGGTTTTCCCAGTTGTCTTCCACGAAACGAATATCGTGAATGGTCGGATCCATACCCAGCTCTTTCAGTGACCCGAGGTACAGCTCCTGAATGTTATCCGGAGACGGTTTAATCACCACCTGGAACTGATAATAGTGCTGTAAACGGTTCGGGTTTTCGCCATAGCGCCCATCGGTCGGACGGCGGGAAGGTTGCACATACGCGGTAGCCATCGGTTCTGGCCCCAGTGCACGCAGGCTGGTCATCGGGTGTGAGGTACCGGCGCCCACTTCCATGTCCAAAGGTTGAACAATGGTACAGCCCTGACGAGCCCAATAATCCTGTAAGGTCAGGATCAGACCCTGAAAGGTCCTGGTATCAAACTTTTGCATATTCTTTCGTGCTGGATACGTGTGGATTTATAGGAAGCGCCCAGTATACCCGCTGGCTGCAAGATATACAGTACGAAACGGATTTGTTTAAGGAAAATTGGGGAAAGCGCGCGCCGCCGGACGGGAATCAGGCGGTCTAGCGCATCGAAAGGTGTAAAAATTGGCCTTCCGCGTCAAAAGTGCAGACAAAGGCTTCCCGGCGCGGTGTCATACCCCGCATTTCATAGCTGCCCTGAAATTGCTCAAAGCCGGTGACATTAATTTGCTGTACGCCCGTGTTGTAGCGGCGCGCGGCATTTTGTCTGCACAAATTTTCCATATCCAGCGAATGTTCCGGGCCAGGCCGCGCTTTTTGCGCTTTCTGCGCGGGAATATCCGAAGAGGCGCTGCAGCCAGCTAATAGCAGCACCAGTGCGGGAACAATACACTTCATCATTTTTATCACTGTCTGCTTGCGGGCTGTTATTTTTAAAGGCGTGGGACGCAAATTTTGCAAATCTGCGCGAAACGCACAAGCGAGAGCGGGAAAACTCAGAATTATCTAATGAGATAGGTAGATAATCTAACAGTCAGAGAGGATTTGTCTTTAACGTGAAAACAGAGGAACTGATGCAGTCGAAAATTTACTGGATAGATAATCTGCGAGGGATAGCCTGTTTAATGGTAGTGATGATCCATACCACTACCTGGTACATTACGAACCCTGCCAGCATCACCACTTTCGACTGGAACATCGCTAATATTCTCAACGCCGCTTCCCGCGTCAGCGTGCCGCTGTTTTTTATGATTTCCGGCTACCTCTTTTTTGGCGAACGCAGCGCACAACCGCGCCACTTCTTGCGCATCGCCCTGTGTCTGGTGTTTTACAGCCTGGTAGCCCTGCTCTATATCGTGCTGTTCACCTCGATCAACAGTGAGCTGTCGTTGAAAAATCTGCTGCAAAAACCGGTTTTCTATCACCTGTGGTTTTTCTTCGCCATTATCGTCATTTATCTGGTGTCGCCGCTGATTCAGGTGAAAGCGCTCAGCGGCAAAATGCTGCTGGCGTTAGTGGTGGTGATTGGCATTGTGGCGAACCCGAATACGGTGCCGCAGAAAATCAGCGGTTTTGAGTGGCTGCCGGTCAATCTTTATATTGGTGGGGATACGTTTTACTACATTTTGTATGGCATGCTCGGGCGCGCCATCGGCATGATGGAGACACAAAAACGGGCGCTCACCTGGACCTGCGCCGTCCTGTTTTTAGCCGCTGTATTTGTGATTTCACGCGGCACGCTCAATGAGCTGAAATGGCGTGGTAATTTCGCCGATACCTGGTATCTCTACTGTGGGCCGATGGTCTTTCTTTGCGCCATTGCACTGTTTACGCTTATCAAAAATACGCTTAATAGCCGCACGCTGCCGGGGCTGACGCTGATTTCTCACCATTCGCTGGGTATTTACGGTTTTCATGCGCTGATTATTCACGCCCTGCGTACGCGCGGCATTGAAATCCACGCTTCACCGCTACTCGACATTGTATGGATTTTCACCGCCACACTGCTGGCGAGCCTGGCGCTATCGATGCTGGTGCAACGTCTCGACAGACGCCGTTTTGTCAGTTAATCGCCCGTTGGCGCGCCCGCTGTAGCTGGCGCGGCGAGGAGAACCCAGCAGCAAGCGCGGCCTGCTCTGCGCCGCGCCCTTGCAACAGACATTGCTCGGCAATCACCAGTCGCAATTGTTCAAGATAATCTCGCACGCTGATCCCCAGGTGCTGCTGGAACAAACGTGTTAAATGCCGTGGGCTAACGTGCGCCCGCTCGGCAATGTCGCTCAGTTGCCAGGCTTTTTGCGGCTCCGCCGTCAGCGCATCTTGCGCGCGGTGCACCGCCGGATGCAGGTGGTTACGGTAGCGCAGCCATGGTGAGATTTGCGGATCTTCCCCGGAACGGCGGAACCAGACCACCATTTCCCGCGCGACCGCCAGCGCCATTTCCGGCCCGCACAGCCGGTTAATCAAATGCAGCGCTAGATCGATACCCGAGGTGATACCCGCGCTGGTCCAGATGCTGCGATCCTCAATGAAAATACGGTTCTCTTTGACCTGTGCGGCAGGTGCCACCGCGCGTAAACGGCCAATGACATCATGGTGGGTGGTGCACTGAATGCCGTTCATCAACCCGGCTTTCGCCGCCAGTATCGCGCCGGAACAGACGCACATCAACGCAATGCTCTGGCTGTGGATCAGTGGTTGCAGGCGCATCAGCCAGTGCCGCACAGCGTTCGCCTGTGGCGTATCGAATAACCGTGAGGAATCTGACACGCCCGGCAGCACCAGCAGGCTGCCTTCCGGCAAGGTGTCCGGTAACGGTGCGATGTTGCTCATCGTCAGGCCAATCGAGGTCAATACGTTCTCTTCCGGGCCAATGTAGTGAAGACGAAAGGCGTTATCTGCCAGCGCGAAAGTTTCCGCCGGGCCGGTCATATCCAGCGCCAAAACGCCGGGCAACATCACAAACCAGACATCTGTGGTCATTACAGTTCCAGAATTTCGTGGACGGTTTTAATGGCGGCAAAGCGGCCTTCGAGCACGGTTTCGGTGCGATGGCGCAACGCGTTGCAATCCAGCGTAACCCCTTTATGCGTCATCGGGAAGGTCAGTGTCGCTTCGCTAACAAAGGTCACACGATATCCCAGATCCGACGCAACGCGCGCGGTGGTTTCGCAGCACTGCTCGGTGCGAATACCGCAAATAATCAGATGATTGATGTCGCGGCTACGCAGCCAGTGATCCAGCCCGGTATCCGTAAATGCGTTGTGTACGTGCTTATAAAACGTTACGGCGGCGCGGTGTTGCAGGAACGGCATCGGCGTGACAAAACCACTCTCCAGCGAAAACGGCCCGTTGTCGGCGACATGAAAGATATCAACTATCGGCACGCCGTGTGCTTCACAGCCAGCGATAAGCGTGGAGATCGCCTGCTGAAACGCAGCGAAATCCGTATCTTGCCAGTAGTCGCGATGGAAAAAAGATTGCTGTGTGTCGATATTAATCAGCGCGGTGCGGGACATTTCAGGACTCCTTGCTCAGTGAGGTTAACACCATTGTGGCAAGGAGTTTTGCGCCTGCTAAGACCAAAAAAGGACAACATCATGGTGATTCCGGCCCACCTGAACAGTGAGCCGGATAAGCAGGAAAAATCAGGACATCAACGGCAGTAGCTGCTGATAGATGCGCCGGAACGTTTCACGACGTAGCGCATAATGGGCGTGTCGGTCGGCATCCGGTGTGTGCTGTTGCTCAACCGGCAGTTGCGGCAGCAGCGTCGCCAACGGCGTTTGCGGATTGATGGCAATTTGCGCCAGCCGCGCCGCACCAAGCGCAGGCCCAACATCGCCGCCGGTGCGGTAATCCAGCTGCAATCCGCTGATGTCAGCCAGCATTTGCCGCCACCATGCACTGCGCGCACCGCCGCCGATAAGCGTAATGCTCTGCGGTGTTACGCCGCAGGCGTGGACAACATCCATACCATCCGCCAGTGCGAAACCGACACCTTCCAGCACAGCGCGGGCAAGTTCTTCGCGGCCATGCTGATGCGTCAGACCAAAGAACACGCCTTTCGCCTGCGGGTTGTTATGCGGCGTGCGTTCTCCGGAAAGGTAGGGTAAAAACCACAGATCCCCGGCGTTATCGTTCGCTTGTTGCGCGGCGTTAATCAATGCCGGAACCGACTCCAGCCCCGTCAGCTTCGCCGCCCAGTCCAGGCATGACGCTGCGCTAAGCATCACCGACATCAAATGCCAGCGCCCCGGCAGTGCGTGGCAGAAACTGTGCACCGCGCTTTCAGGTTTACTGAGGAACCCTTCGCTGACGGCAAAATAAACCCCGGATGTGCCCAGCGACAACATCGCCTGGCCTGCATCGGCCATACCGACCCCAACAGCACCTGCGGCGTTGTCCCCGCCACCCGCCACAACCGGAACTACCGGCATCGTCCAGCGCCGGGCAACCTCCAGTAGTAACTCGCCGGTGATTTCGCTGCCTTCAAACAGCGCAGGCATCTGCGCACGCGAAAGCGAGCACGCAGCCAGCATGTCATCGCTCCAGTCGCGGTTTGCCACATCCAGCCACATTGTTCCCGCCGCGTCGGACATGTCACTGGCGAATACGCCGGACATTTTCAAACGCAGAAAATCTTTGGGCAGCAGCACTTTCGCCACATGGGCAAATATTTCTGGTTCGTGACGCTGCACCCACAAAAGCTTCGGCGCGGTAAAACCGGGCATCATCAGGTTGCCGGTAATCGCACGGGAATTGTTGACCTTTTCTTCCAGCAGCGCGCACTCTTCGCCGCAGCGACCGTCATTCCACAGAATGGCCGGGCGCAACACCTGGTTGTTTTTATCGAGCAGCGTCGCGCCGTGCATCTGCCCGGCGAGGCCAATCGCTTTCACCTGATGTAACGAGTGCGCCTCGCCCAATGCCAGAATGGCGCGGTCCGTCGCCTGCCACCACGCTTCGGGATCTTGCTCCGACCACAGCGGATGCGGTCGCGACACGCTGAGTTTTTCCGTATGCGAGGCCAGCACCTCACCCTGCTCGCCGAGCAGAATCGCCTTCACACCAGAGGTGCCGAGATCGATCCCGATATACATAGTGACCACTCCTTTTTAGTGCGCCGCGTTATCCGCGGCGCAGAACGGTTTACTTATCAAACAGGTAGTAGTTAACCAGGTTTTCCAGTTGCTCCTGATGACCGCTCTGGTGGTGCGGTGCCAGGTTCTGCTGCTCAGCGTACTTCGCCAGCTCCGCGAGGCTAAGCTGTCCCTGCAAAATTTGCTGACCCAGCTCACCATTCCAGCCCGCATAGCGCTTCGCCACACGTTTATCCAGCTCGCCCTCTTCCACCATGCGAGCCGCCACTTTCAGCGCCAGCGCCATGGTGTCCATCGCGCCAATATGGCCGTAAAAGAGATCGTATTTATCGGTGCTCTGGCGACGCACTTTGGCGTCAAAGTTCAGGCCGCCGGTGGTGAAACCGCCCGCTTTGAGGATTTCATACATCACCAGTGCGTTCTCTTCGACGCTGTTCGGGAACTGGTCGGTATCCCAGCCGAGCTGCGGATCGCCGCGGTTCGCGTCCACTGAACCAAACAGCCCCAGCGCGATGGCCGTGGCGATTTCATGATGGAAGGAGTGACCTGCAAGCGTGGCGTGGTTGGCTTCGATATTCAGTTTAATCTCTTTCTCCAGACCAAACTGTTTCAGGAAGCCATAAACGGTGGCAGCGTCATAATCGTACTGGTGCTTGGTCGGTTCCTGCGGTTTTGGCTCGATAAGCAACGTGCCGCGAAAACCGATTTTGTGTTTATGCTCAACCACCATATGCATGAAGCGGCCAATCTGCTCACGCTCCTGGCGCAGATCGGTATTCAGCAGGGTTTCATAACCCTCGCGACCGCCCCACAGCACATAGTTTTCACCACCCAGTTTGTGCGTGGCGTTCATTGCGGTAACCACCTGCGTCGCCGCCCAACTGAACACTTCCGGATCCGGGTTGGTTGCCGCGCCAGCGCCGTAGCGCGGGTTGGTAAAGCAGTTCGCTGTGCCCCACAGCAGCTTCACGCCGCTCTGCTGCTGTTTTTCCGCCAGCACGTCCACCATCTGTGCAAAATTGTTCAGATACTCTTTCAGCGACGCGCCTTCTGGCGAAACGTCCACATCGTGGAAGCAGTAATAGGGCACATTGAGTTTATGAAAAAACTCAAACGCGACATCGGCTTTACGCTTCGCCATCGCGATGGCTTCGCCAGGCTGTTGCCATGGGCGATTGAAGGAGCCCACACCAAACATATCTGCACCGTTCCAGCAGAAGGTGTGCCAGTAGCAGGCAGCAAAACGCAGGTGATCTTCCATGCGCTTACCGAGCACTAGCTCATCCGGATTGTAATGACGAAACGCTAAAGGATTCGTGGTTTTTGGACCTTCAAAACGAACCCGATCCAGCTGGTCGAAATAAGCTTGCATAATGAGCTCCATTGGCGAGTGTACAAATCTGACGTTAATACTGGATTCTCTCTCTGGCTCGCTCAATTACGTTATTTCACACTGCTATTAAGAGAATGCACAAACGTGCGCTAGCTCGCAAATAATGCTCTCTGCCGCTGCGACAAGCCTTCCTGTTTTTTATGCAAAATCGGTTTTGCTTTTTTTAAAATAAGATCGCGGTCATAAATCAGCAAATAAACCAAAAAACGTAACGCCCGGATAAAAATCTGTAATTGCCAGCAAACAATTCTGCGTTAAGAATTTGCTCGTCTATAGCAGTGCATGTTTCTTTTATCTCGCCCTTCACCCTACAAAAGGTATTACTATTATGAAGATAAAGAACCTTTGCCTTACACTCTGCGCCTCCCTGCTGCTGGCAAGCGCTTTCGGCCATGCCAAAGAGGTGAAAATCGGCATGGCGATTGACGATTTGCGCCTTGAACGTTGGCAAAAAGACCGCGATATTTTTGTGAAAAAAGCCGAGTCGCTCGGTGCTAACGTGTTTGTTCAATCCGCAAACGGAAATGAAGAAACGCAGATGTCGCAAATTGAAAATATGATCAACCGTGGCGTTGATGTACTGGTTATTATTCCCTACAACGGTCAGGTATTAAGTAACGTAATAAAAGAAGCCAAACAGGAAGGAATTAAAGTTCTGGCTTACGATCGCATGATTAATAATGCCGACATCGATTTCTATATCTCTTTCGATAATGAAAAAGTCGGGGAATTACAGGCGCAAAGCCTGGTAAGCAAAGTCCCGCAGGGAAATTACTTTTTAATGGGCGGTTCGCCGGTAGATAATAACGCCAAGTTATTCCGTGCCGGGCAGATGAAAGTATTAAAACCCTATATTGATAGCGGGAAAATTAAAATTGTCGGCGATCAATGGGTCGATGGTTGGTTACCCGAAAACGCACTGAAGATTATGGAAAACGCCCTCACCGCTAACAATAACAAAATTGATGCGGTGGTCGCTTCCAACGATGCGACCGCTGGCGGCGCAATTCAGGCTCTGAGCGCCCAGGGTCTGGCCGGGAAAGTGGCGATTTCGGGCCAGGATGCCGACCTCGCAGGGGTGAAACGGTTGATTAACGGCAGCCAGACCATGACGGTTTATAAGCCAATCACCCAACTGGCCAATACCGCTGCGGAAATCGCCGTCGAACTGGGCAACGGCAAGACGCCAAAAGCGGACGCCTCGCTGAATAACGGCCTGAAAGATGTTCCTGCCCGCCTGTTGACACCAATCGAAGTCACCAAAGACAACATCGACGCTACTGTCATCAAAGACGGATTCCATCAGAAAGATCAGCTCTAAAACCGTCGGCGCGCCGGCCATTAGCCAGCGGGCGCGTCGGCTGCCATCTCTTTCAGGCGCTGTATATCAGCGAATGACGTGGAGCAGCCATGCCTTATTTACTTGAAATGAAAAATATCACCAAAACCTTTGGTGTCGTAAAGGCGATAGATAATGTCAGCCTGCACCTTAATACGGGTGAGGTGCTCTCGCTGTGTGGTGAGAACGGTTCGGGTAAATCCACGCTGATGAAAGTGCTGTGTGGGATTTACCCGGCTGGCAGTTATGAGGGAGAAATCATTTTTGCGGGCGAAACCCTGCAAGCCAGCCATATCCGCGATACCGAGCGGAAAGGGATCGCCATCATCCACCAGGAGCTGGCGCTGGTGAAACATTTAACCGTGCTGGAAAACATTTTCCTCGGTACGGAAATCACTCGCCACGGGGTGATGGATTACGACCTGATGACGCTGCGCTGCGAAAAGCTGCTCAAACAGGTGAGCCTGACAGTATCGCCCAATACCCGGGTTGGTGATTTAGGGCTTGGGCAACAGCAACTGGTCGAAATCGCCAAAGCGCTGAACAAGCAGGTACGACTGCTTATTCTGGATGAACCCACCGCTTCGCTGACCGAGCAGGAAACCGCCGTGCTGCTGGATATCATCCGCGACCTGCGCAACCACGATATCGCCTGCATTTACATTTCCCACAAGCTGAATGAAGTCAAAGCGATATCGGACACCATCTGCGTTATCCGTGATGGCAAGCATATCGGTACGCGTGATGCAGCGGGCATGAGCGAAGACGACATCATCACAATGATGGTAGGCCGCGAACTGACCGCGCTCTACCCCAATGAACCGCACGCGACAGGCGACGAAATCCTGCGCGTTGAACACCTTACCGCCTGGCACCCGGTAAACCGCCATATCAAACGCGTGAACGATATTTCATTCAGCCTGAAGCGCGGCGAGATCCTTGGCATCGCCGGGCTGGTCGGCGCAGGGCGAACCGAAGCGGTGCAGTGCCTGTTTGGCGTCTGGCCGGGGCGCTGGGAAGGGCAAATCTTTCTTGATGGCAAAGCGGTACAAATTCACAACTGCCAGCAGGCTATCGACTTTGGTATTGCAATGGTGCCGGAAGACCGCAAAAAAGACGGCATCGTGCCGGTGATGGCGGTGGGCAAGAACATCACGCTAGCAGCGCTTAACCAGTTTACCGGGGCGCTGAGCAGCCTGGATGACGCCGCCGAGCAGGCGTGCATTTTACAGTCACTCCAGCGGCTAAAAGTGAAAACGTCCTCTCCGGAGCTGGCCATTGGCCGCCTGAGTGGGGGCAACCAGCAAAAGGCCATTCTCGCCCGCTGCCTGTTACTCAATCCGCGCATCCTGATCCTCGATGAACCTACACGCGGCATCGATATCGGCGCGAAATATGAAATCTACAAACTGATTAATCAACTGGTGCAGCAGGGGATCGCCGTCATCGTTATCTCATCCGAGCTCCCCGAAGTTCTGGGGTTAAGCGATCGGGTGCTGGTGATGCATGAAGGCAAGCTAAAAGCCGATCTCATCAATCGTAATCTGACCCAGGAGCAGGTCATGGAAGCGGCGCTGAGGAGCGAACATCATGTCGAAAAGCAACCCGTCTGAAATCAAGTTAACTACCGCCTCGCCAGGGGCTTTTTCCGGGCTGAAGTCCCTTAATTTACAAGTATTTGTGATGATTGCCGCCATTGTGGTGATTATGCTCTTTTTCACTGGCATGACAGATGGTGCCTACCTAAGCGCGCGTAATATATCCAACCTGCTGCGCCAAACCGCGATCACCGGCATCCTGGCGGTGGGAATGGTGTTTGTCATTATCTCCGCCGAAATTGACCTTTCCGTCGGCTCCATGATGGGTTTGCTCGGCGGCGCGGCGGCGATTTTCGACGTCTGGCTGGGTTGGCCGCTGCCGCTGACCGTGGCGGTGACACTGGTGCTCGGCCTGCTGCTCGGTGCCTGGAACGGCTGGTGGGTGGCGTATCGCAAAGTTCCGTCGTTTATCGTCACGCTGGCCGGGATGCTGGCTTTTCGTGGCGTGCTGATTGGTATTACCAACGGCACCACGGTTTCCCCCACCAGCGCGGCGATGTCGCAAATTGGCCAAAGCTATTTACCGGACGGCGTGGGTTTCGGCGTGGGTCTGCTGGGCCTGGTGGCCTTTGTGTTCTGGCAGTGGCGCGGTCGCATGCGCCGCCAGACGCTGGGACTGGCAACATCTCCCTCCACGGCAGCAGTCGGCCGCCAGGCGATTATCGCAGTGATCGTACTTGGAGCTATTTGGCTGCTGAATGATTACCGTGGCGTCCCCACGCCGGTACTGCTGCTGGCGTTTTTGCTGCTGGCAGGCATGTTTATGGCGACGCGCACCGCGTTTGGCCGCCGTATTTACGCCATTGGCGGCAATCTGGAGGCCGCACGGCTCTCCGGCATTAACGTTGAGCGCACCAAACTTGCGGTATTCGCGATTAACGGACTGATGGTGGCGATTGCCGGTTTGATTCTCAGCTCGCGCCTCGGAGCGGGCTCACCTTCCGCCGGGAACATCGCCGAACTGGATGCCATTGCCGCTTGTGTGATTGGCGGCACCAGCCTTGCAGGCGGTATTGGTAGCGTCGCGGGTGCGGTGATGGGCGCGTTTATTATGGCCTCGCTGGATAACGGCATGAGCATGATGGATGTGCCGACGTTCTGGCAATACATCGTTAAAGGAGCCATTTTGCTGCTGGCCGTATGGATGGATTCAGCCACCAAACGGCGGGTCTGAAAATTGTGAATTAAGGCGCGATCACACTGCCGGATCTCTTTTATTCATTAGTTTGATGAATATGATAATGAGATCGGATGGAAAGTCAGGAAGCAAACCAACATGTTTGAGAAGCGCCATCGCATCACGTTGTTATTTAATGCCAATAAAGCCTACGACCGCCAGGTTGTCGAAGGGGTCGGCGAGTATTTACAGGCGTCGCAATCCGAGTGGGATATCTTCATTGAAGAGGATTTTCGCGCCCGCATTGAAAATATCAAAGAGTGGCTGGGCGATGGCGTGATCGCCGATTATGACGACCGGGACATTGAGCGGCTGCTGGCGGATGTCGACGTGCCGATTGTCGGCGTAGGCGGTTCGTATCACACACCGGAGCACTACCCGCCGGTGCATTACATTGCAACCGACAACTACGCGCTGGTGGAGAGCGCGTTTCTGCACTTGAAAGAGAAAGGTGTGCACCGTTTTGCGTTCTACGGCCTGCCGGCCACTGGCGGCAAGCGCTGGGCGGCAGAACGTGAGCACGCCTTCTGCCAGCTAGTGGCGCAAGAAAAGTACCGCGGTGTTGTTTACCAGGGGCTGACTACCGCACCAGAGAACTGGCAACATGCGCAGAACCGGCTGGCGGACTGGCTGCAAACGCTGCCGCCGCAGACCGGGATTATCGCCGTTACCGACGCCCGCGCTCGCCATGTTCTGCAAGTGTGTGACCATTTACATATTCCGGTGCCGGAAAAACTGTGCGTGATCGGTATCGATAACGAAGAACTCACCCGCTATCTTTCGCGCGTGGCGCTCTCTTCCGTGGCGCAGGGAACCCGACAAATGGGTTACCAGGCGGCGAAGCTGCTGCATCGTCTGCTGGATAACGAAACGATGCCGTTACAGCGGTTACTGGTTCCACCGGTGCGTGTGGTGGCCCGACGCTCCACGGATTACCGCTCGCTAAACGACCCGGCGGTGATTCAGGCGATGCATTACATCCGTAATCACGCCTGTAAAGGCATCAAAGTGGATCAGGTGCTGGATGCCGTCGGCATCTCACGTTCAAACCTGGAAAAGCGCTTTAAAGAAGAGGTGGGAGAGACGATTCACGCAATGATTCATGCGGAAAAACTGGAAAAAGCCCGCAGCCTGCTGATATCGACATCGCTCTCGATCAATGAGATCTCACAGATGTGCGGCTACCCGTCGCTGCAATATTTCTACTCCGTGTTTCGCAAAGAGTACGACAGCACGCCAAAAGACTACCGCGACCGCTACAGCGAAATCCTTATTTAGCACAAAAGAAAAACGCCTTCCGGCTGGAAGGCGTTTACAGGGCTGACATTACATATGGGCGGCGATTAGCTGCTGATTGTCCTGATACATGGCAAACAGATAGTTGTTGTAGCTCGCACCACGGGTTGAGTAACCCTTCAGCTTATGGATCATGTTGGTCGCCGTCACTTCCTGGTCCGCTTTACGCAACTGCGCACGGGATTTACGGAATGACGCATACGCGGCATGAGTGTTCAGGTTAACGACATACGCCTCAACCGACTCCTGTACGGAGTTAAAGTGAGAGTAGCCTTTCACTTTGCCAGCACCGTTTTTACAAGCGCCTTTCGCACATTTCATACCAAACAGATTATTGTTGGTACGCGCCAGTTTTGACGTGCCCCAACCACTTTCCGCTGCCGCCATGGTAGCAACCATGCTGTCCGGGATAATGTCTACACGCTCCAGCAGCGCGTTCCATGGAATACGACGCGTATTCCCGTTCCAGCTGATTTTGTAGCGTTGCGTAATATCCTTCAGGCGCGTGCGCTCGGCAGGCGACCATTGGCTGTTGTACTGTTTTGACAGCAACCAGTTACGCTCGGCGGTAATCGCAGAGTTTTTGCTGGTGATATAAGGCATTACCGTCCGGAGAAACGCTTTTTTCCTTGGTGTTCCGGAAGGGTATTTTCGCAAATCAGGAAGTGAACTGCTATTTACACTATTGCGAGAATACTCTTGTTTACTGCTTGCCTGTTTTTTTACGCTTGCCTTAGTGACGTGGGCTTTGTGACTCGCTGTTTCTGTGTGCGTCTTTGCCAGCACCCCACCTGAAAATATCAAGGTGGAAAACATGAGTATCGTGGCCCCAAGTCGTCGCATGGGTATCGATATCATTAGGTCTCCTGGTCGGATATGAACATTCCAACACCTTCTTTTTTGCATAATTTTGAGAGCTGAATCTCAAATCATACCAAAAATAGCCTGCAAGAGCACGTACAGAAATAATCCAATTCTGAAATCATGTCACCAGGAAACTGCACATAAAACGGACAATCTCTTCTAAATGTGGCGGTTATCGCAAATCCACATTAACAATATGTGCGCGATCGCTCACCCTACCCCCTCCCCCCTGGCGATTACGACCAGGGAGGAGTTCCCCCGCCAGGCGGAGTGGCAAACTGAGTAAAATCGCCATCACTGAGACATCCGATGAAACACTCCGCACTGTTACTGCTGTTGCTTCCCGGCATCGCTCTCGCCGACTGGTCCGCCACCGGTTTTCCCCCTTTAACCGACGACGGCACCGGTCTCTGGCGCAGCCAGGCTGCGCTGAAAAAAGGCGAGTATCCGGTCGCGTTACAGCAGGGTCAGCAATGTTGGCAGCCCGCCAGCAATATCAAACTGAACCAAATGCTTTCGTTGAAGCCTTGCAGCGGCAGCGCGCCGCAGTGGCGGATATTCCGTGATGGCGATTACCAAATACAGCTAGACACCCGTTCCGGCACGCCAACATTGCTGCTTAGTGTCAAAAGCGAGGCCAGCGAAACGCCGGTTAACGTTGCGCGCCAGTGCCCGGTGCGTGACGATAAGCCGCTGACCGTGCCTGTTGGCAGCACCTTCCCGGAAGGCAGCGTGGTACGCGATTTCTACAGCCAACAAACCGCCACCGTACGCGACGGGAAAATCACGTTGCAACCCGCACCGGAAAGTGACGGTCTTCTCCTGCTGGAAAAAGCGCAAACGCAGGGCGCAGCCCCCTTTCAGTGGCATAACGCTACGGTCTATTTTGTCCTTACCGATCGCTTTGTGAATGGCAATCCCGCCAATGACAACAGCTACGGGCGGCATAAAGATGGCATGCAGGACATTGGCACCTTTCACGGTGGCGACCTGCAAGGGCTGACCAGCAAACTTGATTACTTGCAGCAGCTGGGCGTCAACGCGTTATGGATAAGCTCGCCGCTGGAGCAGATCCACGGCTGGGTTGGCGGCGGTACGAAAGGCGATTTCCCTCATTATGCCTACCACGGTTATTACACGCAGGACTGGACGCGACTCGACGCCAATATGGGCAGCGAAGATGACTTGCGTAAGCTGGTTGATGAAGCGCACCAGCGCGGCATCCGCGTGCTGTTTGACGTGGTAATGAATCACACCGGCTATGCGACGCTGGCCGATATGCAAACCTTCCAGTTCGGCGCGCTGTATTTGAAAGACGAAGAGCGCAAAAAGATCCTCGGCGAGCACTGGACTGACTGGCGTCCCGCCGCCGGGCAAAGCTGGCACAGCTTCAATGATTACATCAACTTTAGCGATAAAAGCGCCTGGCAAAACTGGTGGGGCAAGAACTGGATCCGCACCGATATCGGCGACTATGACAACCCCGGTTTTGACGACCTCACCCTGTCGCTGGCGTTTTTACCGGATCTGAAAACCGAATCCACCACGCCTTCAGGTTTACCGGTGTTTTATCGCCACAAACCGGATACACACGCTCGGGAAATCGCAGGTTATACCCCGCGCGATTACCTCACCCATTGGCTCAGCGAGTGGGTGCGTGAATACGGCATTGACGGTTTTCGCGTTGATACTGCCAAACATGTCGAGCTGGCGGCCTGGCAACAATTAAAAACCCAGGCCACAGCGGCACTTGCAGAATGGAAAAAGGCCAATCCGCAGAAAAAAATCGATGACGCCCCTTTCTGGATGACCGGCGAATCCTGGGGGCATGGCGTGATGCAGAGCGATTATTACCGCCATGGCTTTGATGCGATGATCAATTTTGACTATCAGCAACAAGCCGCCGACGCGGTATCGTGCCTGGCGAATATGGATAATGTCTGGCAGCAGATGGCGGACAAACTGCAAAGTTTTAATGTCCTGAGCTACCTCTCCTCCCACGATACCCGGCTGTTCCGCGAGGGCGGCCAGCAAGCCGCAGAGCTTTTGCTGCTTGCCCCCGGCGCGGTGCAGATCTTTTACGGCGATGAAAGCGCGCGGCCTTTTGGCCCGACAGGATCGGATCCATTACAAGGTACGCGATCGGATATGAACTGGCAGGATCTCGACGGCAAGAGCGCCGCCAGCCTGCAGCACTGGCAAACCCTGGGGCAGTTCCGCGCGCGCCATCCGGCGCTGGGCATGGGCAAACAAACCACGCTTACGCTACCGCAGGGCTACGGTTTTGTTCGTGAGCAAGGCGAAGACAAAGTGATGGTGGTCTGGGCGGGTGCTGCGCGCCGCTGAGCCATAAAAGCAAACATCAGCATAATATATCGCTCAACTGTCATTGATAAGAATTAAGAGTGGAAAAGGCGCACCGGCGGCGATTTGCACCTCGCCGTCTGGAGCGCTATGGTTAGCCACTTTGATCCGCAGCCCGACAGAGCAGTAGCGATGACATTTTCACTTTTCGGCGACAAATTTACCCGCCACGCAGGCATCACACGCCTGATGGAGGATCTCAACGACGGTTTACGCACCCCTGGCGCGATCATGCTTGGCGGCGGTAACCCGGCACAAATCCCGGCGATGACCGATTACTTCCACAACCTGCTTGCAGACATGGTGGAAAACGGCAAAGCGACTGATGCGCTGTGCAATTATGACGGCCCGCAGGGTAAAACGGAGCTACTGACGGCGCTGGCAGCTATGCTGCGTGAAGAGTTAGGTTGGGATATTGAGCCACAGAATATTGCACTGACAAACGGCAGCCAGAGCGCGTTTTTCTACTTATTCAACCTGTTTGCTGGCCGTCGCGCCGATGGAAGCACCAGGAAAGTGCTTTTCCCGTTGGCACCAGAGTACATTGGCTATGCCGATTCCGGGCTGGAAGAAGATCTGTTTGTCTCCGCGCGCCCCAACATTGAACTGTTGCCGGACGGGCAGTTTAAGTACCACGTCGATTTTGAACACCTGCATATTGGCGAAGAGACCGGCATGATCTGCGTCTCGCGCCCGACCAACCCGACCGGCAACGTGATCACCGACGAAGAGTTGATGAAGCTGGATATGCTGGCGAACCAGCACAACATTCCGCTGGTGATTGATAACGCTTACGGCGTCCCTTTCCCGGGCATTATCTTTAGCGAAGCGCGCCCGCTGTGGAATCCAAACATCATTCTGTGTATGAGCCTGTCGAAGCTGGGCCTGCCGGGCAGCCGCTGCGGCATTATTATCGCCAGCGAAAAAGTGATCTCTGCAATTCGCAATATGAACGGCATTATCAGCCTCGCGCCAGGCGGCATTGGCCCGGCGATGATGTGCGAAATGATTAAGCGCAAAGATTTACTGCGCCTCTCTGAAGAGGTGATCAAGCCGTTTTACTACCAGCGGGTACAGGAGACGATTGCCACGCTGCGCCGCTATTTACCGGAAGAGCGCTGCCTGATCCACAAACCGGAAGGGGCGATTTTCCTCTGGCTGTGGTTTAAAGACCTGCCGATCAGCACCGAGCTGCTGTATCAACGGCTGAAAAAACGCGGTGTGCTGATGGTGCCAGGCGACTACTTCTTCCCGGGGCTGGATAAACCCTGGCCGCACACCCATCAGTGTATGCGCATGAACTATGTGCCGGAGCCGGAGCTTATCGAAGCAGGCGTGAAAATCCTCGCCGAAGAGATTGAAAAAGCCTGGCAAGAAAACTAAAGCGAACACGCTGAATTAAGCCCTCTGTCGAGGGCTTTTTTATCGCCAACGAACAAGGGCGCGTTACCTCGACCTGATGCCTTTGGGCTTAACGCTTGCAGAACTGGCAGCGGCTTTTCTTTATGATTTGCGAATCACTGCTTTGAGGGTTGATTTTTAGTGCAATGCACGCCGATTTGCTGGC
This sequence comes from Kosakonia sp. YIM B13571, assembly GCF_042788095.1. Classification (NCBI taxonomy): domain Bacteria; kingdom Pseudomonadati; phylum Pseudomonadota; class Gammaproteobacteria; order Enterobacterales; family Enterobacteriaceae; genus Kosakonia; species Kosakonia sp. YIM B13571. The sequence goes on from NZ_JBHZPL010000004.1 coordinate 274,331, forward strand.
TAGAGCCGCTGGCTTTGCAGCCGATTCTCGCGAAGCTGCACCGGGTTTAGGCAACTCAGCGCGTTGGTCGGGCAAGCCTCGACACAAGCCGGACCGTTTTCACGATGCTGGCACAGATCGCACTTCAGCGCCTGCGCCCGGTCATCAACACGCATCACCTGCATGGCGCCAAACGGGCAGGCAATCATGCAACTTTTACAACCGATACAGCGCGCTTGCTCAACCAGCACCGCGCCGTTGGCCCGACCAATCGCGCCGACCGGACAGACATTAGCGCAGGGAGCGTCTTCGCAATGATGGCAGGTGACGGCAGTAGAGAAATCGCCTGTTTTCACCACGCGGATGCGCGCGGAAAAGGTCGCGGGTTTCACACCCGAGCAGTCCTGATTATCTTCATGCGACACCACACACGCCACTTCGCAGGTGCGACAGCCAATGCATTTGGCCGGATCAGCGATAATAAAACGGTTCATTCCCCACTCCACCTGGGCACGAAAACGACAAGGGTGCCAGAAAAAACCGCCGCAATGCTTTGATCGCAAGCGGGAAAGCCGCCAGTTTTGTCATTTGCCTGAACATTTCTGGCAACCTGCATCAGGCGTGCAGGAGCCGCTCGCCAATGAGCATTGAATCTGCTATCACGTTCCAGTTTGATTCCACAGGTTTCGCATCCGCTGCCGGGCTGCTTGCGCTTAACGTCAAATCTTCCGCTGGGTTCGGGGAGACATTGAAGGTTATGACCGGCGTTTCCTTGCGGTAAATTGCTTTGCGAGGGTTGATGCGGCTGGCGAAAAATCGCCAGCCCGAGAGTTGATCACTCTTTGAGGAATAACGCCTTGTCGCGCAGGATGTGGTCATTGCCACGGCGACGGGTAAAACCAATGCGGTCGAAATACTCGAGGATCTGAATCGCCAGTTTGCGCCCCACATTCAGCGTATCGCGAAAGTCCGCTGCGCTGGTCGAACCGCGCGCCTGATCAAGATCGCGGATCATGCTGGCAAAGGTCACAATGCGATCGTTGCGGTAATAACGATCTTTGACGATCGCCGTAATCAATCCCTGCTGCGCCGCCTGGCGCAGTACGCCGCGCATTGCCTGTTCATCAACACCGATTTCCCGGGCTAAATCCCGCACCCACCAGGGTTCGTCACCAAACAGCGGCGCGGTTTTTTGCCACAACTGCGCCTGCTCGTCGCTGAAACCGGCTTTATGCTCCGGCAAGTGCAGCCAGCCGTGGTGGCTGTGGATATCGCCGCTCTCACGCATACGTTCAATCAGCGTTAATACCAGCGCTTCATCTTCCATGGGCAGCGCCATGCGTCGCAGGCGTTCGCGCCCAGGACCCGGCTCTTCGCGATGCTGTTCATGGTAAGTCGCCAGCGTGTCCAGCAACTTGCGCTGCCAGCGCGCGGCTACGGGCGCATTGAGCAGGTTATCACCCGCGCGGATAAAACCGGGGTTATCGAGTAGCGCCGCCAGACCGTTGCTGCTTAACTGGCGAGCCCAGCCAAACGCGCGCAGATCCACCGCCCCGCGCGATAAATGCACGGCCAACGCCTGGGCATCATCTTTGGCTTGCGCCAGTTCGCCAATCCACGCCAGGTAATCCACCTTGCGCTTGCCGCGACGTGGTGAGTTCAGCGTCACCACGCGCGCACCCGCCAGCGTGCTGCGCGCGGAGATATCACGCAGCACCAGTAAGTCGTTGTCCGCCAGCCACAGCGGCGTATCAAGCACCAATTCGGCAAGGCCATTTTCCAGCAGCGACACGCGCCCGGTAACGTGGCTGGCGGCATGATGAATATGCAATGGCTGCCATTGCGTCAGCGGAACGTGAGTTTGCAGGGAGACAATCAGCCGCTCGGTGGGTTCGTCGGGCTGCTGCGACAACAGCCAGTCACCGCGGCTAAGCGCTTCTTTTTCTGCATCACCGGCAATATTCAGTGCGATACGCTGCCCGGCATGGGCGTGATCGACAGGTTGGTTCTGCGCATGCAACCCGCGCACACGCATCAGTTTATTCGCCCCGGTCAGCCACAGCGTATCGCCTACGCGGACATCGCCGGACAGCGCCGTTCCCGTCACCACCAGCCCCGCGCCTTTTACCGTGAAAGCGCGATCCAGCGCCAGGCGGAAACGTTGATGCTCCGGATGCGCGCGTTCTGGCAATTGCAACAGGTGTTCACGTAACTCAGCAATACCGCGCTGTTCCGTGGCGGCAGTGACAAACAGCGTCGCCTGCGGGTAACCAAAGGCCAGGAGCGTGTTTTGTACTTCCGCGCGCACCTCGGCAATGCGTGCCTCATCCACACGGTCTGCCTTGGTCAGTGCCACCGTCAGCGCCGGGTTGCCGGTCAATTGTAAAATCGCCAGATGCTCGCGCGTCTGCGCCATTACGCCATCATCACATGCCACCACCAGCAGCGCATGGTCGATGCCGCCAACACCCGCGAGCATATTAGAGAGGAATTTTTCATGCCCAGGCACATCAATAAAACCCGGCACACGGCCATCCGGCTGTGGCCAGTAGGCGTAACCGAGATCGATGGTCATGCCGCGTTTTTTCTCTTCCGGCAGACGATCCGCATTCACGCCGGTAATCGCTTCAATCAAGGTGGTTTTGCCGTGGTCGACGTGCCCGGCAGTAGCAATAATCATTTCAGCAACATCTCCAGCAAGCGGGATTCATCATCAATACAGCGGCAATCCAGCCACAGGCGACCATCGTAAATACGACCAATCACCGGCTGTGGCAGCGCCCGCCACTGCGCGGCCAGCGCCTCCAGACCTCGGCCACTGCCATCGCGCGGAGTAAACGTCAGCGCCGCGCCCGGCAGCCTGTCGACCGGCAGCGAACCACTACCAATTTGTGACAGGCAGGCTTCCACACGCAGCTCAAACGCGTGATAACGCGCCGTCAGCGCCACGCACAAGCGCTGCGCTTGCTCACGAATTTCCGCCTCCGGGCGGATTAAGTAACGCAGCGTCGGCAGGTTCTCAGTGAGTTTTTCCGGGTGCAGATAGAGGCGTAACGTCGCCTCCAGCGCCGCAAGCGTCATTTTATCCGCCCGCAATGCGCGTTTCAGCGGGTGCTGCTGCAACTGTTCAATCAGCGGTTTTTTACCCACGATAATGCCCGCCTGCGGGCCGCCGAGCAGCTTATCACCGGAGAAACTCACCAGGCTCACACCGGCAGCAATCAGCGCTTGCGGCATCGGTTCCTGCGGCAAACCGTAGCGGCTTAAATCGACCAGTGAACCGCTACCCAGATCGACAATCACCGGTAGCGCATGCTCTTCGCCTAGCGCGACCAGCTCGGCTTCATCCACCGCTTTGGTAAAACCTTCGATATGGTAATTACTGGTGTGGACTTTCATCAGCAGCGCGGTGTTATCGTTAATCGCCTGGCGGTAATCCTTCGCATGCGTGCGGTTAGTGGTGCCCACTTCGTGCAGCACACAACCCGCCTGGCGCATCACATCCGGAATGCGAAACGCACCGCCAATTTCCACCAGCTCACCGCGTGACACCACCACTTCGCGACCAGCCGCCGTGGCCGCCAGCATCAGCAACACCGCTGCGGCATTGTTATTAACGATGCAGGCATCTTCCGCGCCGGTAAGCTGACAGAGAAGATCGGCCAGGGCGCGATCGCGATGACCGCGCCCCGCGCCATCGAGGTCATACTCCAGCGTCACCGGCGAGCCCATCACCTGCGCGACGGCGTCGATGGCGGCCTGCGGCTGTACCGCGCGGCCTAAGTTTGTGTGCAGCACCGTGCCGCTCAGGTTAAACACCGGGCGCAGCGCGCTGCTGTCGCACTGTTCCAGCCGCTGTTGCGCCGCCGCTGCCCAGTCGAGGCACCAGTCGGGTAACGTTTGTGCTTCACGGATCTGCGCGCGCGCCTCGTCCTGAAGCTGGCGCAGCGTTTGCGCCACGCGACTGTGGCCGAAAGTGGTTAATAAAGTGGCGAACGCCTCGTCACGTAACAGGCGATCGGTCGAAGGGATCTGGCTGTAAAGAGTTGTCATGAAAAGGCCTGGCTATGAGTTGCCCCCTCCCGTCAGGGGGTTTGACGTGAGGGGATTGTACAGTGACTTGCTCAGGCGGACATCATGCTTATCAAGCCTTCGGTGGTTCGGTACGGGCGAAACTCTCGCGCTGAAACAGGTTTTCCACCAGCTTTACCAATAAGGGGCGATCAACACACCAGCCGGGCGAAACATGGCGGAAGTTGAGGTAACCAATGGCGCAGGCGATTGCCACCGTCGCCAGGTTCAAGGTATCCACACTCAGCGTGCCATCTTTAAGATAGCTTTCCAGCGCGTCCAGCCCGCGCGAGACTTTTTCCCGCTGGCGTAACAGCTCCGTTTCCGATTGTTGTTCGACCGGGCGCGCCAGCTCGCGAACCGAGACCAGTGCGGCATCCATAATGCCGTCGGCCAGCGCTTCCAGTTGGCGAACTTTTAACGCCGCTTTGGGATCAGTAGGTAACATAGCCGGGGCGATATTCAGCAAATCAATGTATTCCGCAATGATCGGCGAGTCGTACCACACTTCACCGTCATCGGTTATCAGCGCCGGAACTTTGCCAAGCGGGTTGTACTGCGCCACGCTATTAACAGCGTTATAGGGCTGTTCATTGATAAACTCAAAGGTAATGCCCTTTTCCAGCAGGATCACCGAAATTTTGCGTACAAAAGGGCTGGTATAGCTGCCGATCAGTTTCATTGCCTTCTCCGTTTTCGCCAACAAAAACCTAAGTATGAACGAGCGGGCGCAGATTGTTTCATCAAGATGAAAACTTCTGCCGCTACAGTGAGTATCACTTTCGGCAGTGAAAGGAAGTTACAGGTTATGCGGCTCGCCAAAAACACAGGTTGCTGGCGATCACACTCGGAAAAGTCCTGACGAAAATATCTTGTGATCCATATCACAAATACATAACAAATCATCGAGTTAAAAATGTGAATAACATCACACTTACAGGCTCATAACGTGTGGTTTTTGCGCTTTGTTCTTTTTTTACACTGATTTTTTGTGATAAATATCACACTAATAGGTGGCATACCCCCTACATTAGTGTGATCTAAATCACACTAATGTGCGTCATCTGGACAGCTACGCGATTCGGTGCGAGATTTCGCCTCACAGATAACCCAGGTCCGGCTACCTCTGCCGCCACGTTAACAACAAACCTCGGGCTTCCGGCCTGTGCGATAGCAAACATAAGAAGGGGTGTTTTATGTCATCCGATATCAAGATCAAAGTGCAAAGCTTTGGTCGTTTTCTCAGCAATATGGTGATGCCGAATATCGGCGCGTTCATCGCGTGGGGGATCATCACCGCATTGTTTATTCCTACAGGGTGGTTGCCTAACGAGACGCTGGCGAAACTCGTTGGCCCAATGATTACTTATCTGCTGCCTCTGCTCATCGGTTACACCGGTGGTCGTCTGGTAGGCGGCGATCGTGGCGGCGTAGTCGGCGCGATCACCACAATGGGGGTTATCGTCGGTGCGGATATGCCGATGTTCCTCGGTGCAATGATCGCGGGTCCGCTTGGCGGCTGGGCGATTAAACACTTTGATAACTGGGTCGACGGTAAGATCAAATCCGGTTTCGAAATGCTGGTGAACAACTTCTCCGCTGGCATCATCGGTATGATCCTCGCCATCCTGGCGTTCCTTGGCATTGGTCCTGCGGTTGAAGTGCTGTCCAAAGTTCTGGCAGCGGGCGTTAACTTCATGGTTGCGCACGAAATGCTGCCGCTGGCGTCTATTTTTGTTGAACCGGCGAAAATCCTGTTCCTCAATAACGCGATCAACCACGGTATCTTCTCACCGCTGGGTATCCAGCAATCGCATGACCTCGGCAAGTCCATCTTTTTCCTGATTGAAGCGAACCCGGGCCCGGGTATGGGCGTTCTGCTGGCGTATATGTTCTTTGGTCGCGGCAGCGCTAAACAATCTGCTGGCGGCGCGGCTATCATCCACTTCCTGGGTGGTATCCACGAAATTTACTTCCCGTATGTGCTGATGAACCCGCGTCTGCTGCTTGCCGTTATCCTCGGCGGTATGACTGGCGTGTTCACCCTGAGCGTGCTGAACGGCGGCCTGGTCTCTCCGGCTTCTCCAGGTTCCATCCTGGCGGTGCTGGCAATGACGCCAAAAGGCGCGTACTTCGCCAACCTGGCGGCTATTTTCGCTGCGCTGGTGGTTTCTTTCGTGATCTCTTCCATCCTGCTGAAAACCAGCAAAGTGAAAGACGACGAAGACCTGCAAGAAGCGACCCGTCGCATTCACGAAATGAAAGCCGAGTCTAAAGGCGCAACCCCGCTGGCGGCGGGCGACGTGACCAACGACCTGAGCCATGTGCGTAAAATCATCGTCGCATGTGACGCCGGTATGGGTTCCAGCGCCATGGGCGCAGGCGTGCTGCGTAAGAAAGTGCAGGATGCAGGTCTGAGCAACATCTCTGTGACCAACAGCGCGATCAACAGCCTGCCGTCTGACGTTGACCTGGTGATTACGCACCGCGATCTGACCGAGCGCGCTATGCGCCAGGCACCGCAGGCGCAGCATATTTCGCTGACCAACTTCCTGGACAGCGGCCTGTACACCAATCTGACCGAACGTCTGGTTGCCGCACAGCGCCACACTGACAACGAAGCCAAAGTCACCAGCAGCTTGCAGGACAGCTTTGATGCCCCGAACACCAACCTGTTCAAGTTGGGTGCGGAGAATATCTTCCTGGGTCGCACAGCGAGCAACAAAGAAGAAGCCATCCGTTTTGCCGGTGAGCAACTGGTCAAAGGCGGCTACGTTCAGCCGGAATATGTGGAGGCCATGCTGGAACGCGAAAAACTGACCCCGACCTATCTGGGTGAGTCCATCGCAGTACCGCACGGCACGGTGGAAGCGAAAGATCGCGTGTTGAAAACCGGCGTGGTGTTCTGTCAGTATCCGAACGGTGTTCGCTTCGGTGAAGAAGAAGACGACATCGCCCGCCTGGTGATCGGCATCGCGGCGCGTAACAACGAGCACATTCAGGTGATCACCAGCCTCACCAATGCATTGGACGATGAGACGGTGATTCAGCGTCTGGCGCATACGACCAGCGTTGAAGAAGTGCTGGCACTGCTCGGCAAGTAATCGGTTTTCCTCCCTCTCCCCACGGGGAGAGGGCTAGGGTGAGGGGAAATATTTGCGGTTCCTCACCCCAGCCCTCTCGGGTAAAAACATTGATGAAGGTTAAGACTATGAAAGCATTACATTTTGGCGCAGGTAATATCGGACGTGGCTTTATCGGCAAATTGCTCGCCGACGCGGGGATTGAACTGACGTTCGCCGATGTGAATCAGGTGGTGCTCGACGCCCTTAATGCCCGTCATAGCTATCAGGTGCATGTGGTTGGTGAAAAAGCGCAGGTCGATACCGTCTCCGGCGTTAACGCCGTGAGCAGCATTGGTGATGAAGTTGTCGACCTGATTGCACACGTTGATCTGGTGACCACGGCGGTCGGCCCGGTGGTGCTGGAACGCATCGCCCCGGCTATCGCCAAAGGTCTGGCAAAACGTAAAGCGCAGGGCATTAACACGCCGCTGAATATTATCGCGTGTGAAAACATGGTGCGCGGTACCACGCAGCTGAAAGGGCATGTCATTAACGCACTGGCGGACGCCGACAAGGCCTGGGTTGAAGAACATGTTGGCTTCGTGGATTCCGCCGTTGACCGTATTGTTCCGCCGGCTGAATCCGCGACTAACGATCCGCTGGAAGTCACGGTGGAAACCTTCAGCGAGTGGATTGTTGATAAAACCCAGTTCAAAGGCGCGCTGCCAACCATTCCGGGCATGGAATTAACTGATAACCTGATGGCATTTGTTGAACGTAAGCTCTTCACGCTGAATACCGGGCATGCTATAACCGCGTACCTTGGAAAACAGACCGGCCATCAAACCATTCGCGACGCAATTCTGGATGCCAGCATCCGTGCGGTTGTGAAAGGCGCAATGGAAGAGAGCGGCGCGGTGCTGATCAAACGTTATGGCTTCGATGCCGACAAGCATGCCGCGTACATTCAGAAAATCCTGGGTCGTTTTGAAAACCCCTATCTGAAAGACGATGTTGAGCGCGTAGGTCGTCAACCGCTGCGTAAACTGAGCGCGGGCGATCGCCTGATCAAACCATTGCTCGGCACGCTGGAGTACAACCTGCCGCACGCTAACCTGGTGAAAGGAATTGCCGCTGCCATGCATTACCGCAGCGAGCAGGATCCGCAGGCGCAGGAGCTGGCTCAGCTTATCGAAGAGAAAGGCCCGCAAGCCGCTCTGGCGCAGGTTTCCGGCCTGGATGCTAACAGCCCGGTCGTTAACGAAGCCGTCAGCGTCTATAACGCCAGGGCATGATGCCGACGATGGCGCGGGAAACCCCGCGCCAGTTAACGAAATTGTCAGATATGCAGGCAATAATGGAAAAAACGCAGGCTTTCGAAAACCGTGTTCTCGAGCGTCTGAATGCTGGCAAAACCGTGCGAAGCTTTTTGATCGCCGCCGTTGAGTTGCTCAACGAAGCTGTCAATATTCTGGTATTGCAGGTATTTCGCAAAGATGACTACGCGGTGAAATACGCTGTAGAGCCGCTGCTTGACGGTGATGGACCGCTGGGCAATTTGTCCGTGCGTTTAAAGCTGATTTACGGTCTTGGGGTCATTTCCCGCCCGGAATATGAAGATGCCGAGCTGTTGATGGCGCTGCGTGAAGAGCTCAATCACGATGGCACCGAGTACGCGTTTACCGATGATGAGATCCTCGGGCCATTTGGTGAACTGCACTGCGTTGCTGCCCTGCCGCCCACGCCGGTGTTTGATACCAGTGACGCAAGGCTTTTGGCCATGCAAAAACAGCGCTACCAGCAAGTTGTGCGTTCAACCATGGTGCTCTCTCTGACCGAGCTTATTTCCCGTATCAGCTTAAAAAAAGCATTCCAGAAATAACCTTCGCCATAAATACTGTATCCTTATCGTTTTACTCCCCAACGAACTGAGCCTCATGAAAGAAGTCGAAAAGAACGAAATTAAGCGCCTGAGCGACCGCCTCGACGCTATTCGCCACCAGCAGGCGGATCTCTCCTTAGTTGACGCAGCAGAAAAATACGCTGAGCTGGAAAAAGAGAAAACCACGCTGGAAACCGAAATCGCCCGGCTGCGCGAGCTGTACACTCAGAAGCTGAGCAAAGAAGCGCAGAAGCTGATGAAAATGCCATTTCGCCGTGCGATCACCAAGAAAGAGCAGGCCGACCTCGGCAAACTGAAAAAAAGCATCCGTGGTCTGGTGGTTGTACACCCGATGACCGCGCTGGGCCGCGAAATGGGTCTCGATGCGATGACCGGCTTCGCTAACATCGAGTTCTGATCCTTTCTTAATAGCTCTGGCCGCTGAATAGCGCCAGGGCTGCACAATTGGCCCTACCAATTTCCATCGTTCCTCTCCCTGGTTCACAAATCCATCAAATCCCGTCACAGATGCATTGCCAGTTGGCAACATTTGGATAACCATTCGTTATCACAACCCCTACACAACCCAACTGGCAGGACCACTTTTACAAAACATGTGACGCAGAGCTAAGCGTAGACTTGCCGCTCGCCGGTTTTGTTGTGGTTCTCAGGAGACCTGCATGAATCTCTGGCAACAGAATTACGACCCGGCTGGCAACCTTTGGCTTTCCAGCTTAATTGCATCGCTACCGATCCTGTTTTTCTTTTTTGCGCTGATAAAGCTCAAACTGAAAGGCTATGTCGCCGCCAGTTGGACTGTCGCCATCGCCCTTGGCGTGGCGCTGCTGTTTTACCGTATGCCGCTCGATCACGCGCTGGCCTCGGTGGTTTATGGCTTCTTCTACGGATTGTGGCCGATTGCGTGGATCATTATCGCCGCCGTTTTTGTCTATAAAATCTCGGTCAAAACCGGGCAGTTCGACATTATTCGATCTTCGATTCTGTCGATTACGCCAGACCAGCGTCTGCAAATGCTGATTGTCGGCTTCTCTTTCGGCGCGTTTCTGGAAGGGGCCGCCGGATTTGGCGCGCCGGTCGCCATTACCGCCGCGTTACTGGTGGGTTTAGGTTTTAATCCGCTGTATGCCGCGGGCCTGTGCCTGATCGTCAACACCGCGCCAGTCGCCTTTGGCGCAATGGGCATTCCGATTCTGGTCGCCGGGCAAGTTACCGGGCTGGACAGCTTTGAAATCGGCCAGATGGTTGGCCGCCAGTTACCGTTCCTGACCATTATTGTGCTGTTCTGGATCATGGCGATTATGGATGGCTGGCGCGGCATAAAAGAGACCTGGCCGGCGGTGATGGTTGCGGGCGGCTCGTTTGCTATCGCCCAATATCTAAGCTCCAACTTTATCGGCCCGGAGCTGCCGGACATCATCTCGTCGCTGGTTTCGCTGGTCTGCCTGACGTTGTTCCTCAAGCGCTGGCGTCCGGTGCGCATCTTCCGCTTTGGCGATATGGGCGCATCGCAGGTGGATCTCGATTTAAAACGTACCCAATACAGCGGCGGGCAGATCCTGCGCGCCTGGTCGCCGTTCCTGTTTTTGACCGCCACCGTGACGCTGTGGAGCGTGCCGCCATTTAAGGCGCTGTTTGCCCCTGGCGGTGCGCTGTATGACTGGGTATTCACTGTTTCTGTACCGCATCTCGACAAGCTGGTCGCGCGTATGCCGCCGGTGGTCAGCGCCGCCACGCCTTACGCTGCGGTGTATAAATTTGACTGGTTCTCCGCCACCGGCACCGCCATTCTGTTTGCCGCCATTTTGTCGATTGTCTGGCTGCGCATGAAGCCGAAAGATGCCGTCACTACCTTCACCAGCACGCTGCGTGACCTGGCGCTGCCGATTTACTCGATTGGTATGGTGCTGGCATTCGCCTTTATCTCTAACTATTCCGGGCTGTCATCAACGCTGGCGCTGGCACTGGCGCACACCGGCAGCGCCTTCCCCTTTTTCTCGCCGTTTCTCGGCTGGCTGGGCGTCTTTCTGACCGGTTCAGATACTTCATCGAACGCGCTGTTCGCCGCACTGCAAGCCACCGCTGCGCAGCAAATTGGTGTGTCGGATGTACTGATGGTCGCAGCGAATACCACTGGCGGCGTTACCGGCAAGATGATTTCGCCCCAGTCGATCGCCATTGCCTGTGCGGCGGTGGGGCTGGTAGGTAAAGAGTCTGACCTGTTCCGTTTTACTGTTAAACACAGCCTGATTTTCACCTGCATGGTGGGGGTGATTACGACACTTCAGGCGTATGTTCTTACCTGGATGATCCCATGAAAGTGTTACCCAGACGCCTGACAGACGATGTCGCCGACCGTGTGCGGGCGCTGATTGCCGAACAACAGCTGGAAGCGGGCATGAAATTGCCTGCAGAACGCCAGCTTGCCGTACAGCTTGGTGTATCGCGCAACTCATTGCGTGAAGCGTTATCGAAACTGGTCAGCGAAGGCGTGCTCCTCAGCCGCCGTGGCGGCGGCACATTTGTGCGCTGGCAGCATGATGACTGGTCGGAGCAAAACATCGTCCAGCCGCTGAAAACGCTGCTGCATGATGACCCGGATTACAGTTTCGATATTCTTGAAGCGCGCCACGCCATTGAAGCCAGTACCGCCTGGCACGCGGCGATGCGCGCTACCGAGGCCGATAAAGAGAAAATTGTGCTGTGCTTTGAAGCCACGCAATCCGATGACCCGGATCTCGCTTCGCAGGCGGATGTGCGTTTCCATCTCGCCATCGCCGAGGCCTCGCATAACGTGGTGTTATTGCAAACCATGCGCGGGTTCTTCGACCTGCTGCAATCCTCGGTAAAACAGAGCCGCCAGCGCATGTACCTCGTTCCGCCCGTTTTTTCACAACTGACCGAGCAGCACCAGGCGGTGATGAACGCCATTCTTGCCGGCGACGCCGATGGCGCGCGTCAGGCGATGATGGCGCACCTCGGTTTCGTGCATACCACTATTCGTAAATTCGATGAAGATCAGGCCCGCCAGGCACGCATCACCCGCCTGCCCGACGAGCAGCACATTCATTCCGGGGAGAAAAAAGCATGATTATTTCCGCAGCCAGCGACTACCGCGCGGCGGCTAAACGCATTTTGCCGCCGTTCTTGTTTCACTATATCGATGGTGGCGCGTATGCCGAATACACCCTGCGCCGCAACGTTGAAGACCTGTCCCAGGTGGCGCTGCGCCAGCGAGTGCTAAAAGACATGTCTGAACTCAGCCTCGAAACCACGTTGCTTAATGAAAAGTTATCGATGCCGGTGGCGCTTGCCCCAGTTGGGCTGTGCGGCATGTACGCCCGGCGCGGTGAAGTACAGGCGGCGGGCGCGGCAGATGCGAAAGGCATTCCTTTTACGCTCTCGACGGTTTCCGTCTGCCCGATTGAAGAGGTCGCGCCGACGATTAAGCGCCCGATGTGGTTCCAGCTATATGTGCTGCGCGATCGCGGCTTTATGCGCAATGCGCTGGAGCGGGCGAAAGCTGCGGGTTGCTCAACGCTAGTATTCACCGTGGATATGCCTACCCCAGGCGCGCGCTACCGCGATGCCCATTCCGGCATGAGCGGCCCGAATGCGGCGCTGCGCCGTTATCTACAATCGGTGCTGCATCCGCAGTGGGCATGGGATGTCGGCGTCAACGGGCGGCCGCATGACCTGGGGAATATCTCCGCTTATCTCGGTAAACCGACCGGGCTGGAGGACTACATTGGCTGGCTGGCGAAGAACTTCGATCCGTCAATTTCATGGAAAGACCTGGAGTGGATCCGCGAATTCTGGGATGGCCCGATGGTGATCAAAGGGATCCTCGACCCGGAAGATGCCCGCGACGCGGTGCGCTTTGGCGCTGACGGCATTGTGGTTTCCAACCACGGCGGCCGCCAGCTCGATGGCGTGCTCTCTTCCGCCCGCGCGCTTCCGGCAATTGCCGATGCAGTGAAAGGCGATATCACGATCCTCGCCGACAGCGGCATCCGTAACGGGCTGGATGTAGTGCGGATGCTGGCACTCGGCGCGGATTCTGTCCTGCTGGGCCGCGCTTACCTGTACGCGCTGGCGACGCATGGCCGCAAAGGCGTCGCGAATTTGCTCGATCTGATTGAGAAAGAGATGCGCGTGGCGATGACGCTGACCAGCGCGAAATCGATTCGCGACATCAGCAAAGACTCGCTGGTCCAGGAGCTGAACCAGTTACCTGCCGCGCTGGCACCGTTGTCGCATGGCGACGCCGCTTAGAGAGTGCTATCCTGCCCCCGCTATTAAGGGGGCAGTATGTTAAACATCGTGTTATTCGAACCTGAAATCCCGCCAAATACCGGGAATATCATCCGCTTATGCGCCAATACTGGTTTTCGTCTGCATATCATTGAACCGATGGGGTTCACCTGGGACGACAAGCGCCTGCGCCGCGCAGGGCTGGATTACCATGAGTTCGCCGCCGTAAAACGCCATCATGATTACGCCGCGTTTGTCGAAGCCGAACAGCCGCAACGCTTATTTGCCCTCACCACCAAAGGCACGCCAGCACACAGTGCGGTAAGCTACCAGGATGGGGATTATTTGATGTTTGGCCCGGAAACACGCGGCCTGCCAGCGACTATCCTTGACGCATTGCCGCCGGAGCAAAAAATCCGCATACCGATGATGCCGGACAGCCGCAGCATGAACCTTTCGAATGCGGTGTCGGTGGTAGTGTATGAAGCCTGGCGCCAGTTAGGTTACTCAGGCGCCGTGCTGCGTAGCTGAAGGGGAATTGACGGATGACGGCGACACGTTAATCCGCCCTGCGGATAGCGATGCCTGTCATTGCTCACGCACTTATTTTGCTGGCTTATTGGTGAAGGCAGATTAAAGACGGACAGCGCGGAAAAACCGGAGCGAACACGAAAGCCATGAGGATTATTCGCTTCGCCCCTGCGGGCAGATGTGGTGGCACTGAATACCCCGTCGCGTTTGTTTGCGCGCTGCCCTGGTTCAGACTGGCGAGTAAATTAGTCAGACAATTAAATGCCATCGCCGTACTCGAACCCTTGGTTTACCCCGTTGAAATGCTGATCCATATCCATTGATGGTTTATCGCTTTCCGGCTTACCGACAATTCGTGCCGGAACACCTGCTGCCGTGGTATGCGGCGGCACCGGTTGCAATACCACGGAACCCGCGCCAATCTTCGCACCGCGACCCACTTCGATATTGCCGAGAATTTTGGCACCGGCACCAATCATCACGCCTTCGCGAATTTTCGGATGGCGATCGCCGCTGGTTTTGCCGGTCCCGCCGAGCGTGACCGATTGCAGAATCGATACGTCATCTTCAATGACTGCCGTTTCGCCCACCACGATGCCGGTTGCATGGTCGAGCATAATGCCGCGACCAATTCGCGCCGCTGGGTGAATGTCCACCTGGAAACTGACCGACACCTGGTTTTGCAGGAAAATCGCCAGCGCCTCGCGCCCCTGCGTCCACAACCAGTGCCCTATGCGATAGGCCTGTAGCGCGTGGAAACCTTTCAGATAGAGCAGCGGCGTGGAGTATTTATCCACCGCCGGGTCGCGCGTACGCACGGCCTGGATATCACAGGCAGCGGAGGCGATCATTTCCGGGTCGGCAGCGTAGGCTTCTTCGACGACTTCGCGAATGGCAATCGCTGGCATAATCGGCGAGGCAAGTTTGTTCGCCAGCATGTAGCTCAGCGCGCTGCCCAGGTTTTCGTGCTTGAGTAATGTTGCGTGGTAAAAACTGGCCAGCATTGGCTCACACTCCGCCAGTGCCCGGGCTTCGGCTTTAATATTTTTCCAGACCAGATCCAGTTCTTCACACGGCATTGCTTACTCCAGACGTGATAAGACGACAGGCTGGTCTGCGCCAGCCTTATCGTGAGTTCAAAAAGAGTCCCTGCGACTAAGGGGTTAGTGCTCTTCCTTGCGGGCACGACCTAATAGGGTCAATGCTGCCTCGCGCGCATTTTTTCCGCAATACAATACCTGATAAATTTCCTCGGTTATTGGCATTTCGACGCCAAACCGGTGCGCCAGCGCGCGTACTTCTTTGGTATTGCGGTAGCCTTCGACCACCTGGCCAATCTTATCCTGGGCGCTTTGCACGTCCATGCCCTGACCAAGCATCATGCCAAAACGGCGGTTGCGCGATTGGTTGTCGGTACAGGTCAGCACTAAATCTCCTAAACCCGCCATGCCCATAAAGGTGGCAGGATCGGCACCCAGCGCGGCACCGAGACGCGACATTTCGCTCAAACCACGAGTGATCAGCGCCGTACGCGCATTGGCACCAAAGCCAATACCGTCGGACATGCCCGCGCCAATCGCAATGACGTTTTTCACCGCACCGCCCAGCTGCACGCCGATGAAATCCGGGTTGCTGTAGACACGGAAACTTTTGCCGCAGTGAAGGAGCTGCTGTAAATCCTCGGCGAACTGGGGATCAGCAGAAGCGAGGGAAATCGCCGTTGGCAGGCCCGCCGCCAGCTCTTTGGCAAATGTCGGGCCGGAAATCACCGCCAGCGGAATATCCGGGCCTAACACCTCGCGCGCCACTTCTTCGAGCAGACGCCCGGTTTCGGCTTCCAGCCCTTTTGTCGCCCAGACGATACGTGCGTCATCGCGCATGAGCGGCTTGATTTGCGCCAGCACATCGCCAAAGACGTGACTTGGCACTACCACCAGGATATTACGGCTGGCGGAAAGCGCACGGGCAAGATCGCTCTCTAATTGCAGCGTATCGGGGAAAGGCACATCGGGAAGGAACGCGGCGTTGCAACGGTCGTGTTGCAGGGTCGCGATATGTTTTGGGTCATGGCCCCACAGCACAACCGGGTGGCCATTTCTTGCCAGTGTGATGGCAAGAGCGGTGCCGTAAGAGCCGGCACCGATCACAGTCATTGCAGCATTAAATGCGTTCATCAGGCATCCTGATGTTGTTCGGCACCTTCGCCAGTCTGCTGTTGCAGGTAGTTCATGAACAGCGCATCAAAGTTCACTGGCGCAAGGTTCAGTTGCGGGAAAGTACCGCGGGAAACCAGGCTGGTAATGCACTCGCGGGCATACGGGAACAGAATGTTCGGGCAGTATGCACCCAGGCAGTGCGCCATCTGCGTTCCTTCGATACCGTCGATAGAGAAGATACCACCCTGCTGCACTTCGCACAGGAAGCCAGTTTCTTCGCCCAGGGAAGCGGTCACGGTAACGCGCAGAACCACTTCATAAACACCTTCCGCCAGCTGAGTGGAGGCAGTGTCGAGATCCAGTTTCACTTCCGGTTGCCACTCTTTCTGGAAGATGTGTGGCGCATTCGGCGCTTCGAAAGAGATATCTTTCGTGTAGATACGCTGAATCTGGAAAGTCATTTCGGTGTTGTTTTGTTCAGACATGAGTGAATAACCCTTTAGTGTTGTAGTGCTCTAAAAGCATTAACGCAACAGCGGATCCAGCCCGCCACGCGCGTCCAGCGCATATAAATCGTCGCAGCCGCCAATGTGCTGCGCATCAATAAAAATCTGCGGAACCGTCGTACGGCCACTACGTTGAATCATCTCTTCACGTTTCACCATGTCGCCATCGATAGGCAGCTCAGCAAAAGCGACACCTTTGCTGCTCAACAACGCTTTTGCGCGGTGGCAAAACGGGCAAGTCGCTTTCGTGTAGATCTCAATATTGGCCATATCTCTTCTCCGATGTTTACCCGTGGGTAAATTATTTACCGCGAACTAACGGCAGGTTTTCGCCCATCCAGCCAGAGATACCGTCTTTCAGTACAAAGACCTTCTCGAAACCGGCTTTCACCAGCTCGTTCGCCGGGGTCTGGGCCTGCATGCCGGTACCATCAACAACGATAATCGGCGCGCTTTTGTGTTTTTCAAGCTCACCTACATTATTGGCTTTGATCTCGTTTGGCAGCAAATTCACCGCACCTGCGATGTGACCTTTACGGAAATCATCACGCTGACGCAAATCCACCACTACCGCATCTTCTTTATTGATGAGGCGCGTAGCTTCGCCGCGAGAAATCACTTTCACTTTAGACGCAATGCCCTTGAAAGTGGTAAACAGCACAGCACCGAACAACGCAATCCAGGCGATACACAGGATTGGGTTGCGGCCAACAAATTGCATAATTTCTTGCATCTGGGGTTACAACTCCGGACTTAGTGATTAAAAACCAGCAAGGAGTATACCTGCGCGGTGGGGCAAATACAGCCAGCGAGCGTGACGGAATGCATTTTCTGCGGAGTGTTACAGAAAAAATAAAGACTCGCGGTGCAAACAAGAGGCTGGTCAGCCGCTTTCTTTGATCTTCTGCGGCTATTTTATCGATTCAGCTGTAGTAAAATTACGCAAATTTTTTTGTCTTCTGAGCATGAGGTTGTCGCAATGTCGGTTTCTAAAAAACCTATGGTACTGGTGATTCTGGATGGCTACGGCTACCGTGAAGACCAGCAGGATAACGCTATTTTCAACGCTAAAACCCCGGTAATGGACAAATTGTGGGCCACTCGTCCGCATACGCTGATTGACGCATCCGGCCTCGAAGTCGGCCTACCGGATCGCCAGATGGGTAACTCCGAAGTCGGTCACGTTAACCTGGGCGCAGGACGTATCGTTTACCAGGATCTGACTCGCCTGGATAAAGAAATTAAAGAGCGCACGTTCTTTAGCAACCCGGTGCTGGGCGGTGCGGTAGATAAAGCAGTTGCTGCAGGCAAAGCCGTGCACATTATGGGTCTGCTCTCCGCAGGCGGTGTGCACAGCCATGAAGACCACATTCTGGCAATGGTGGAACTGGCTGCGGAACGCGGCGCGGAAAAAATCTATCTGCACGCTTTCCTCGATGGTCGCGACACGCCGCCGCGCAGCGCGGAATCCTCGCTGAAAAAATTCGAAGACAAGTTCGCCGCGCTGGGTAAAGGCCGTGTTGCGAGCATTGTTGGTCGCTATTTTGCCATGGATCGCGACAACCGTTGGGATCGCGTTGAACAAGCTTACAACCTGATGACCGAGGCCAAAGGCGAATACACCTTCGATAGCGCCGTTGCGGGTCTGCAAGCGGCTTACGCTCGCGACGAAAATGACGAGTTTGTAAAAGCGACGGTTATCCGCGCCGCAGGCCAGCCCGATGCGGCAATGGAAGATGGCGACGCACTGATTTTCATGAACTTCCGCGCCGACCGCGCACGCGAAATTACCCGCGCGTTCGTTAACGCAGACTTCGACGGTTTCGTACGTAATAAAGTGGTTAAGCTGGGCGATTTCGTCATGCTGACCGAATATGCCGCCGACATCAAAACCGCCGTCGCTTATCCGCCCGCTTCTCTGGCGAACACGCTTGGTGAGTGGATGGCGAAACACAACAAAACCCAGCTGCGCATTTCCGAAACGGAAAAATATGCCCACGTCACGTTCTTCTTTAACGGCGGTATAGAAGAGCCGTTCCCGGGCGAAGACCGTATTCTGATCAACTCGCCGAAAGTAGCGACTTACGACCTGCAACCGGAAATGAGCTCCGCAGAGCTGACCGAGAAACTGGTAGGCGCTATCACCAGCGGGAAGTACGACACCATTATTTGTAACTATCCGAACGGCGATATGGTCGGTCATACCGGCATGTTTGACGCTGCTGTAGCGGCTGTTGAAGCGCTGGATCATTGCGTTGCCGAGGTGAGCAAAGCGGTGGAATCCGTCGGCGGCCAGATGCTGATCACCGCCGACCACGGTAACGCAGAGCAAATGCGCGACCCGTCAACCGGCCAGGCGCACACGGCACATACCAACCTGCCAGTGCCGCTGATCTATGTTGGCGACAAAGCGCTGAAAGCCGTTTCCGGTGGCAAACTTTCCGACATCGCGCCAACTATGCTGACGCTGATGGGCATGGAAATCCCGCAAGAGATGACTGGTAAGCCGCTGTTCATCGTGGAATAATCGCTCCCCATGAGGGGAAAGGCGATTTTTTCAATTACATGGGTCGGGATCCGGCCCTTTCTTTGCGCCAGCGCACTCAGCGCTGGCGCATTGCTGTGCGCCGTTTCCGCCCACGCGGATGATCGCGATCAGCTCAAATCTATTCAGGCTGATATCGCTGAAAAAGAGCGCGCGGTACGCCAGCAACAACAGCAACGCGCGAGTCTTCTTGCCCAGTTAAAGGCACAGGAAGAAGCCATCTCTGCCGCTACTCGCCAGCTGCGGGAAACGCAAAACACCCTCGCCCAGCTCAATAAGCAGATCGCCGAGATGAACGCCTCGATTGCCAAACTGGAACGTCAGCGCACCACGCAAGAACACAACCTTGCGGCGCAGCTTGATGCGGCGTTCCGCCAGGGGCCGCACACCGGGATCCAACTGATTTTAAGCGGTGAAGAGAGCCAGCGCGGCCAGCGTCTGCAGGCCTACTTCGGTTATCTCAACCAGGCGCGACAGGAAACCATTGCTCAGTTGAAACAGACGCGTGAAGAAGTTGCCACGCAAAAATCCGAGCTGGAAGAGAAGCAGAGTCAGCAACAAACGCTGTTGTATGAGCAAAAAGCGCAGCAGGCCAAACTTGAACAAGCGCGCAGCGAGCGGCAGAAAACCCTTTCTGGTCTGGAATCTTCCATTCAGGAAGGACAACAACAGCTAAGCGAAATGCGCGCCAACGAATCTCGCTTACGCGATCGCCTCGCGCGTGCGGAAGCGGCAGCTAAAGCCCGAGCCGAACGCGAAGCCCGCGAAGCGCAAGCCGTGCGTGACCGCCAGAATGAAGCCAGCCGCAAAGGTACCACGTATAAACCTACCGAGAGCGAACGCTCGCTGATGTCCCGCACTGGTGGTTTAGGTTCGCCGTCAGGCCAGGCCGTCTGGCCGGTTCGCGGCCCGCTGCTGCATCGTTATGGCGAACAACTGCAGGGTGAACTACGTTGGAAAGGGATTGTTATTGGCGCGTCGGAAGGCAGTGAAGTGAAAGCCATCGCCGACGGGCGGGTGATCCTCGCTGACTGGCTGCAAGGCTATGGTCTGGTGGTGGTGGTTGAACACGGCAAGGGCGACATGAGCCTTTACGGTTACAACCAGAGCGCACTGGTGAGCGTAGGCACCCAGGTTCGCGCCGGTCAGCCGATAGCCCTCGTAGGGAGCAGTGGCGGTCAGGGCCGGCCTTCACTCTATTTCGAAATTCGCCGTCAGGGTCAGGCGGTCAATCCACAGCCGTGGTTGGGAAGATAAGGTTTGCTTCAATTTCGTCGTATTGTTTTGACGCTCGCCAGTGCGCTGGCGTTTTCTGCTCCGGTATTCGCCGGGAAACTCGCCATCGTGATCGACGATTTCGGCTACCGTCCACAAACTGAAAACCAGGTGCTGGCCATGCCGCAGGCGGTTTCCGTCGCGGTGTTGCCCAATGCAACGCACGCGCGGGAAATGGCGACCAAAGCACACAACAGTGGCCATGAAGTGTTGATCCATCTTCCAATGGCACCGCTGAGCAAACAGCCGCTGGAAAAAGACACGCTGCGCCCGGAGATGAGTAGCGCAGAGATTGAGCGCATCATCAGCGATGCCGTCAACAAAGTGCCGTATGCCGTCGGGCTGAATAACCATATGGGCAGCGCCATGACGTCAAGCCTGTTTGGCATGCAGAAGGTAATGCAGGCACTGGAGCGCTATAACCTCTATTTTCTCGATAGCATGACCATCGGCAATAGCCAGGCGCTGCGCGCAGCCTCCGGCACCGGAGTGAAAATCATTAAGCGCAAAGTGTTCCTGGACGATACACAAAACGAAGGTGATATCCGCCGTCAGTTTGACCGCGCCGTACAGTTAGCGCGCCGCAATGGTTCCGCCATTGCTATTGGTCACCCGCATCCCACCACCGTTCGCGTTTTGCAGCAAGCGCTCTCCAGCCTGCCTGCAGATATTACGCTGGTGCGCCCAAGTGACCTGCTCAATGAACCGCAGACAGATACGTCTACACCCAACGCCACACCGCCAGGTAATGTCAACCCACCACCGCGTAATCCGTTCCGCGGTGCAAAACTGTGTAAAGCGAAGCACAAACCTGAGCCGGTTTACGCCAGCCGCTTCTTTAGCGTAATTGGTGAAAGCGTTGGCGAAAGTACGCTGGCGCGTTATATGCAGAATCAGTGGCAAGGGTGGAAAACAACCCACCCTTAAGCATTAAAAAGGCGCCCGCAGGCGCCTTTTCGTCATTAATCCCAGCTCAGAATCACTTTGCCGGACTGACCCGAACGCATCGCGTCGAATCCCTGCTGGAACTCATCAATGCTGAAACGGTGGGTAATGATCGGTGAAAGATCCAAGCCAGACTGGATCAACGCCGCCATCTTATACCAGGTTTCAAACATCTCCCGGCCATAAATCCCTTTGATAAACAGCCCCTTGAAGATGACCTTAGTCCAGTCGATCGACATATCGGACGGCGGAATACCCAGCATCGCAATACGGCCACCGTGATTCATGGTGTCGAGCATCGTGCGGAACGCAGGCGGCGCGCCGGACATCTCCAGACCCACGTCGAACCCTTCCGTCATGCCCAGTTCTGCCATCACATCCGCCAGATTCTCTTTGGCGACGTTAACCGCGCGGGTAACCCCCATTTTGCGCGCCAGCTCGAGGCGGTACTCATTCACATCGGTGATAACCACATGGCGTGCGCCAACGTGTTTTGCCACCGCCGCAGCCATAATACCAATCGGGCCTGCGCCGGAGACCAGCACGTCTTCTCCCACCAAATCAAAGGAGAGCGCGGTATGCACCGCGTTACCAAACGGATCGAAAATCGACGCCAAATCATCCGAAATATTGTCGGGGATTTTGAAAGCGTTGAACGCCGGGATCACCAGGTATTCGGCAAAACAGCCCGGACGGTTGACGCCCACACCGGTGGTGTTGCGGCACAGGTGCGTACGCCCGGCGCGGCAGTTACGGCAGTGGCCGCAGGTAATGTGGCCTTCACCGGAAACGCGATCGCCAATTTTAAAACCTTTCACTTCCTGGCCGATGCCCACCACTTCGCCGACATATTCATGGCCGACCACCATCGGCACAGGAATGGTTTTTTGCGACCAGTCGTCCCAGTTGTAAATATGAACGTCAGTGCCGCAAATCGCGGTTTTGCGGATTTTAATCAGCAGATCGTTATGACCAACATCCGGCTCCGGTACGTCGGTCATCCAGATGCCTTCTTCCGCTTTCAGTTTGGATAACGCTTTCATTTCACGCCCTCAGGCAATCACACCCAGTTGTTTACCAATGCGGGTAAAGGCAGCAACCGCACGCTCAATTTGTTCAGGCGTATGCGCCGCAGACATCTGTGTGCGGATGCGTGCCTGACCTTTCGGCACCACCGGGAAGAAGAAGCCGGTGACGTAAATCCCCTCTTTTTGCAGCTCACGCGCGAAGTTTTGTGCCACCACCGCATCGCCCAGCATCACCGGAATAATCGCATGGTCTGCGCCTGCCAGCGTAAAGCCTGCGGCGGTCATTTTTTCGCGGAACAAACGGGCATTGGCCCACAGGCGATCGCGCAGCTCAGCGCCGGACTCGAGCATTTCCAGCACTTTAATGGACGCCGCAACAATGGCTGGCGCCAGTGAGTTGGAGAAAAGATACGGGCGGGAACGCTGACGCAGCCACTCCACCACCTCTTTACGCGCCGCGGTGTAACCGCCAGACGCGCCGCCAAGCGCCTTGCCCAGCGTGCCGGTGATGATGTCCACGCGCCCCATCACGTCGCAATATTCATGCGTACCGCGCCCATTCGCGCCAACAAAACCGACCGCATGAGAGTCATCGACCATCACCAGCGCGTCATATTTATCCGCCAGATCGCACACGCCTTGCAGGTTGGCGATCACGCCATCCATCGAAAACACGCCGTCGGTCGCAATCAGCACATGACGCGCACCCGCTTCACGCGCCTCTTTCAGGCGGGCTTCCAGCTCCTGCATATCGTTATTGGCGTAGCGGTAACGCTTCGCCTTACACAGACGCACACCATCGATGATAGAAGCGTGGTTCAACGCATCGGAAATGATGGCATCTTCCGCGCCGAGCAGCGTTTCAAACAGGCCGCCGTTCGCATCGAAGCAGGAGGAATAAAGAATGGAATCTTCCATGCCGAGGAAGTCGGCCAGCTTCTTCTCCAGCGCTTTGTGGCTGTCCTGCGTGCCGCAGATAAAGCGCACCGACGCCATACCGAAGCCGTGGCTGTCCATGCCGGCTTTCGCGGCAGCAATCAAATCAGGGTGGTTGGCAAGGCCAAGGTAGTTATTGGCGCAGAAGTTAATAACATGGTCACCGTTCGCCACGGTGATATCAGCCTGCTGGGCTGACGTGATAATGCGTTCTTCTTTAAACAACCCTTCCGCACGTGCGGTTTCCAGGTCGTTCGTTAACTGTTTATAAAAATCCCCACGCATCGCAATTCTCCAGACTGGGCAAATTTCGGCACATATTACCGAAAGGTATACGGTGATACGAGATGACACAGCATCCATTCTTCATTTTGTAGCATAAATCACGCATAGCCATATCGTTCACTGGGTGAATGGCTGAAGGGTCGTCAATGTGATGATATGATAAGAGACATTAGTGTCTGAGATCGTCTCAACGCTCCACTTTTCAAAGGTACAGTTATGATCATCGTGACCGGCGGCGCGGGTTTTATCGGCAGTAACATCGTTAAAGCCCTGAATGATAAAGGCATCACCGATATTCTGGTGGTGGATAACCTGAAAGACGGCACCAAATTCGTCAATCTGGTCGACCTGCACATTGCCGACTACATGGATAAAGAAGATTTCCTGCTGCAGATTATGTCTGGCGAAGAGTTCGGTGATATTGAAGCCGTATTCCACGAAGGTGCGTGCTCATCCACCACCGAGTGGGACGGCAAGTATATGATGGATAACAACTATCAGTACTCCAAAGAGCTGCTGCATTATTGCCTGGAGCGCGAAATCCCGTTCCTGTACGCCTCTTCAGCCGCGACTTACGGCGGGCGCACCTCGGACTTTATTGAATCCCGCGAATACGAAAAGCCGCTCAACGTTTACGGCTACTCAAAAATGCTGTTCGACGAGTATGTGCGCGGCATCCTGCCGGAAGCGAATTCCCCAATTGTCGGCTTCCGCTACTTCAACGTTTATGGCCCGCGCGAAGGGCATAAAGGCAGCATGGCGAGCGTGGCATTCCACCTCAATACCCAGTTGAACAACGGCGAAAGCCCGAAACTGTTCGAAGGCAGCGATAACTTCAAACGCGATTTCGTCTATGTTGGCGACGTGGCGGCGGTGAACCTGTGGTTCTGGGAAAACGGTGTTTCCGGTATCTACAACCTGGGCACCGGTCGCGCAGAATCTTTCCAGGCCGTTGCCGATGCGACACTGGCTTTCCACAAAAAAGGCAGCATCGAATACATTCCGTTCCCGGACAAACTGAAAGGCCGCTACCAGGCGTTTACCCAGGCGGATCTGACCAACCTGCGCGCGGCGGGTTACGACAAACCGTTTAAAACCGTCGCCGAAGGCGTAACCGAGTATATGGCCTGGCTGAACCGCGACGCGTAAGTATGAAAATTTTGGTCATTGGCCCGTCCTGGGTCGGCGACATGATGATGTCGCAGAGTCTTTATCGCACGCTTAAAGCGCGCTTTCCCCAGGCGATAATCGATGTGATGGCACCCGCGTGGTGCCGTCCACTTTTATCACGCATGCCGGAAGTCAACGAAGCGATCCCCATGCCGCTCGGCCACGGTGCGCTGGAAATTGGCGCACGCCGTAAGCTGGGCCACAGCCTGCGCGAGCGCCGTTATGACCGCGCCTATGTGCTGCCCAACTCGTTTAAATCCGCACTGGTGCCGTTCTTTGCCAACGTGCCGCACCGCACTGGCTGGCGCGGTGAAATGCGTTACGGCCTGCTCAATGATGCCCGCGTACTGGATAAACAAGCCTGGCCGTTAATGGTGGAGCGCTATGTGGCGCTGGCCTATGACAAAGGCGTAATGCGCTCGGCGAAAGATCTGCCTCAGCCGCTGCTGTGGCCGCAGTTGCAGGTTAACGACAGCGAGAAATTACAAGTTTGCGCGGCGTTTGATCTTTCTGCAGAACGTCCGATGATTGGCTTTTGCCCCGGCGCAGAGTTCGGCCCGGCCAAACGCTGGCCGCACTATCACTATGCCGAGCTGGCAAAGCAGTTAATTGACGAAGGCTACCAGGTGCTGCTGTTTGGTTCAGCAAAAGATCACGAAGCGGGCAACGAGATTCTGGCCTCGCTGAGCACCGAGCAGCAAGCCTGGTGCCGCAATCTGGCCGGCGAAACTCAACTGGAGCAAGCCGTTGTGCTGATTGCCGCCTGTAAAGCGGTGGTCACCAATGATTCCGGTTTAATGCACGTCGCCGCCGCGCTTAACCGCCCGCTGGTGGCGCTGTATGGCCCAAGCAGCCCGGATTTCACTCCGCCGCTGTCGCACAAAGCACGCGTGATCCGCCTGATTTCCGGCTACCACAAAGTGCGCAAAGGCGACGCCGCTGAAGGTTATCACCAGAGTCTGATCGACATTACCCCGCAGCGCGTGCTGGAAGAGTTGAACGCGCTGTTGCTGGACGCGGAAGGATAATCGATGCGGGTATTGATCGTTAAAACCTCGTCGATGGGCGATGTGCTGCATACGCTGCCCGCGCTTACCGACGCCGCGCAGGCGATTCCCGGCATCCGTTTTGACTGGGTGGTGGAAGAGGGCTTCGCCCAGATCCCCTCCTGGCATGCAGCTGTTGAGCGCGTTATTCCGGTGGCGATTCGCCGCTGGCGTAAAGCCTGGTTCTCCGCGCCAATTGCGGCCGAGCGTAAAGCCTTTCGTCAGGCGGTGCAGGCCGAGCAGTACGACGCCATTATTGATGCGCAAGGGCTGGTGAAAAGTGCCGCGCTGGTCACCCGGCTGGCGCACGGTGTGAAACACGGCATGGACTGGCGCACCGCGCGCGAGCCATTAGCGAGCCTGTTTTACAATCGCCACCACCACATTGCTAAACAGCAACATGCGGTTGAGCGCACCCGCGAATTATTCGCCAAAAGCCTCGGTTATACCAAACCGCAAACGCAGGGCGATTACGCCATTGCACGCCACTTTGCCGTCGCTGACGCAGCGCGTTCGCCATATGTTGTGTTTTTACACGCCACCACCCGCGATGATAAGCACTGGCCGGAAGCGCACTGGCGCGAGCTACTTAATTTGCTGGCCGACAGCGGTTTACGCATAAAGCTTCCGTGGGGCGCGCCGCATGAAGAAGCCCGCGCGAAACGGCTGGCACAAGGGCTGGATTTTG
The DNA here is from genome assembly GCF_042788095.1 of Kosakonia sp. YIM B13571. Lineage (NCBI taxonomy): Bacteria > Pseudomonadati > Pseudomonadota > Gammaproteobacteria > Enterobacterales > Enterobacteriaceae > Kosakonia > Kosakonia sp. YIM B13571. The sequence continues at coordinate 300,711 of NZ_JBHZPL010000004.1, forward strand.
TCGACGTCTTGCCGCGGATGAGCCTTGAGAATGTGGCGCGAGAACTGGCTGGCGCGCGGTTTGTCGTCTCGGTTGATACCGGTTTAAGCCATCTTACCGCCGCACTGGACAGGCCGAACGTCACGCTTTATGGCCCAACGGACCCTGGTCTTATCGGCGGCTACGGAAAAAACCAAACCATTTGCCGCCCGGAAAACGCTTCGCAGTTGAGCAACCTTTCTGCCGCTGCGGTTTATCGCCAATTACAGCCTTTGCTGGCAGCTGAGCGTGCCCATGTCTGATTTTTTCTCACCCGAGCGCCCGCCGAAACGGGTGTTGATTATCAAGTTGCGTCACCACGGTGATGTCTTGCTGACCTCACCGATGTTTACCGTACTGAAGAAAAACTGGCCCGGCGTTGAAGTGGATGCGCTGGTGTACGACGATACACAGGCAATGTTAACTAATCATCCGTATATCGATCAGGTGCACACCATTGGGCGCAAATGGCGCAAACAAGGTTGGTTGAAGCAGTTAAGCCTCTATCGCGGCCTGCGCAACCGGCTAAAGGCGCGCAATTACGATGTACTGATTAACCTGACCGAACACTGGCACGGTGCGCGTCTGGCGCGCAAGCTGCAACCTCGCGTCTCTGTCGGCTTCAAACCGGATAAGCGCGGCGGCCTTGCCCGCTGGCGCTGGGTGAAATCCTTCACCACGCTCTATCCGGCTATCCAGGATAACAGCCGCCATATGGTGGAAGTGAACCTGGATGCGCTGCGCCGCATTGGTATCCACCCGGCCAGCGCAGAGGACAAACGCACGCTGTTTACGCCAGGCGAGGAAGCGGAAAACACGATTCTGCAAAAACTGGCGGGCTTTGGCCTTGCCAGCAAATCCTATATCCTGGTGCACCCGACATCGCGCTGGATGTTCAAAGCCTGGCAAATCGACAAGCTGGCGGCGACCATCGACACGCTGGCAGCCCGTGGTTTACCGATCATTCTCTCTGCCGCACCCGCCAAAGAAGAGAGCGAATATATGGATAAGCTGCGCGCCGCACTAACGCAGCCGGTGTTTGATTTGAGCGGCCAGTTGAATCTGAAAGAGCTGGGCGCGTTGATGAAACATGCGCGGCTCTTCTTCGGCGTGGACTCCATGCCAATGCACCTGGCCAGCGCGGTGGGTACGCCTACTGTCGCCATTTTCGGCCCAACGGGCGCGATAAAATGGGCACCCTGGGGTGTCTCTTATCGAGTCATTATCGCCGGTTTCACCTGCCAGCCTTGTGGCAAAGCGGGCTGCGGTGACAGCCAGGTTTCCGATTGTATTACCGCCATTACGCCTGCGCAGGTGCTCGGCGCGATTGATACCTTACTGCTGGAAAACCCCGCATGAAGCTGGCTATCGTCAGACAAACCTATAACCCGAATGGCGGTGCGGAGCGTTTCGTCTCCCGCGCGTTGAATGTGCTGGCGCAGGACACCTCGCTGGATGTCACGTTGATCGCCCGCGAATGGGAAAACGCCGCTGGCTGGCACACTCTGACGGTCAACCCGCCATTTCGTAACCGCAAAATGCGCGAAGCAGGTTTTGCAGAAGCGGCGGCGGCGCGCTTTGCCGATTTCGATATTGTGCAAAGCCATGAGCGCATTCCCGGAGCAACCATTTTCCGCGCCGGAGACGGCGTACACGCTACCTGGCTTGAGCAGTACAGCCGCATTCTGTCGCCGCTAAAACGCTGGTCGCAGAATTTCAGCCCCTATCACCACTACATTCTGCAGGCGGAACGCCAGATGTTCGCGCATCCTGCGCTGCGCACGGTTATCTGCAATTCGCGGATGGTGCGCGATGATATCGCCCGCCGTTTTCAACTGCGCGACGACCAACTGACAGTGATTTATAACGGCGTGGATACCGCCCATTTCCACCCCCGCGTGCGCGAGTTGTCCCTGCGAACGGAACTGGCCATTCCCGCCGATGCGCCGGTGCTGGCGTATGTCGGCTCCGGTTTTACCCGTAAAGGCGTCGCGACGGCGCTGCACGCCATTGTTGCGCATCCGTCCGTCTGGCTGCTGATTGCTGGTCGCGATAAACACGCCCGTAAGTTTGAAAAGCTGGCGCACCAGTTGGGGGTAGCGAAGCGGGTGCGTTTTCTTGGCCCGGTGGCGGATATTCGCCAAGTCTACGGTTCGGCGGATGCGCTGATCCTGCCAACGCTCTACGATCCATTCCCGAACGTCTGCGTTGAAGCGCTGGCTTGCGGGCTGCCGCTGTTTACCAGCCCAGGCTGTGGCGCTGCCGAATGGGTGGTCGAAGGGGAAAACGGCTGGGTGCGCGATGCGCTGGACAGTGACGGCTACAGTGCGTCAGTCGATGAGTGGCTGGCTGGCCGCGCACGCGGCGTGGATTATGCGGCGGCGGCGCGCGCCACCGCAGAACCCTGGACACTGGAGCGGATGGCCCAGCAGTTGCAGGCGCTTTACCGCAATCTGCTGCGCTGAGTGGCGTCGGCGAAGACCTTTTCCATCGCCGCCAGCATACATTCACGCGTTAAGTGGGTGCACAGGTAATCATAACCCTGTTGTGCCAACGTATCGCGTAGCGCGGCATCGCCGATCAGGCGGACAATCGCGCCACGCAGGGCTTCCACATCGCGCTGCACCACCAGCAAGCCGGTTTGTTCATTGATAATGGCATCTGCCGTCCCCCCCGCATCTGTGGCGATAGTCGCGATGCGGCAAGCCAGCGATTGCAGTACACCTTGCGGTACACCTTCCATATCGTGCGACGGACTTAACGCAATATCGAACGCCGGAAACCACTGCGAGGGGTTGCTTTGATGACCCGCCATCAGCACACGATCCTGCAAACCTAGCTGAACGATTTCCTGTTCCAGCATCGTCCGATGTGGCCCTTCACCGACAATTGCCAGTTTGATCGCCGGGTCGTTAATTTGTGCCAACGCTTTTAGCAACACGCTATGACCTTTGTTCGGGCGCAAATGGGACACCACACCCAGCCACAGGGCATCTTGCGCTAATCCGCACTGTTCACGCGCAGCCATTTTATCTGCAGGATGAAAACGACGGGTATCAACACCGCTTGGCACCGAGGTAGTTTGTTCCAGCGGCACACCGATATCGACCATTTGATAGCGCAGCGCCTCTCCGGTACTGACGATATGCGCGCAGGCACGGCGGAATAGCCAGCGCGTGGTCCAGTTATTGCGCGGCGTACCGGAAGCGTGCCGAGTACGTACCAGTGGCACCGGACGCGACAGTGTGAGGTTTGCCAGCGCCACCAGCCAGGTATCGGCGGAGTTATGGCTATTAATCACATCAATGTTGTCGCGGTTCGCTCGTAACCACCGACGCAACTCAAGTAGATTAGCGATATTCTTACGTTTCAGCGGCATAGTCACCACCGTTAAGCCGGCATCGCTCGCCATCTGGTGCAGCGGCGCGGTTTCGGGACACAGGATAGTCACCTGATGGCCGCGCTCCAGCATGCCTAACGACTCATTGATAATCCGCAGCGGCTGCCCGCCTTTCCCGCCATCTGCTTCAGTGTGAACAATATGCATAGATTTCCTGTAACCTGGCTTACAGACGCCATAAGTGGGGCATTATATACATCGGTAACGCCGAAGTGCACGGCAAGCTATTTCCAGGAGAAAGCCCTGGTTACAAAGAAGCCACTTCTTAACATAATTTTTCTGTGGTAGTTTTCCCCGGGCTTCATCACACTGCCCTCGCGATCCTGGGGAATGTATTCTGGAACGTTAATTTGCCGATAAGGCCACAAATTTATTAATCAGCCTGAGAATTATGACTAAAACTCGCACTTTTTTGGCAGGGATCCTGGTCCTCTTCACCCTCGCTCTGTGTTTTGTCTGGCCAATGCCTAACGGTCAATTACCTTTCCACAGAAATGGGTTCATCTATCCGGTTATCGCGCTTTCACTCGGCCTGTTTTTCACCTCTCCACAAGCTCGCGCTCAATTGCACGGTAAACAGTTGCGCTTTGTCCTTTATACGCTTGGTGCGTTAACACTCTTCCTGCTGATCAACGGCTTGTTTGTTGCGCCAGATTTGAAAGAGATGCTCGGCACCTGGGATGGGCAATGGGTGCGTCCCGCACTACTTTTTTGTGCGGGTATTGTGTTGTTGCCAGCCGTACAATCGGCTTTCCCCAATTTTTCCGCTGCCCGGCTATTTACGTTGATTGTGCTTTCTTTCTGGGGCGTCATTCTCATTCATTTGTTGGACACGATTTGGCTTTACTGGCGTGATGGGATAATCCATTGGGGTGAGACGCGTATTGTATTTAACCGCACGCGTATGAGTTTCCAGATCAATATGATCACCGGTTTTATTCTGGCTGAGCTGTTGGCGCGCGGTTTAATGCACCAGCGTTTTCTGCGCCTGAGCACACCGGTGCTTGGGCTGCTACTGCTGTCTAACCTCGTCTGTACCGCATTAGTGGACACACGCTGGGGGACTATCGGCCTGGTTGGCGGCCTGTTTTCCGCCTTCATCCTCATTACGCTGCATAATATGCAACGCAGCCGGGTAGTGTTGACCTGTGGCATTTTAGTGGCAATCGTCACGGCATCTGCGGCGCTGGGCTACGCCTCGTGGAAAACAGACCCGCGCTGGCAAAGCCTGGAAAGCGATGCGATTACCGGCTGGAATGCCCCTTTTGACAGTTTCTGCTATATCAAGAGCGCAGCAGCACCCATAAACGATATGGGTATGCCGATGAACCACTCGAATGGCTGCCGGGCCAGCTTTTTCCATCAGGGATGGAAATTGGTTTTTGAGTATCCTGCAGGGATGGGCCCCCACAAAGAAGCCTTCAACTATATTTTGAATCGCGATTTACATACCGATCGCATTACCATTCCGCACAGCCACTACGGCCTGATTGAATTCGGTCTGCAAAATGGTTTCGCGGGCATCGCGGGCTGGTTAATTCTGTTGGCAGGATGTTGGTATATCGGCTGGCGGCACTTTCGCCATGGCAACACGATGATCGGCATGTTTTTGCTGCTGTTTACGATTGGCTTCTTCTCACGCACGTTGGTTGATCATAACTTGCTGGATCACTATCTTGAGCAATACATGTTTCTTACTGGCCTATTGATTGGCATGTGTGCTTTACAGCAGCTGCGCTCTGATCCCCCCAAAATCTAACAGTCTCCCCATGCGCCAGTAGCTTTCTTTATCGCTTCATAGATAATGAGCACCGCTGGCGCAACCACCACGGAACAAATCTGCCGCTTCGATGGTCTTTAAAAGGCCATCAACTATCAGGGTAAATCCCTCGCACAGTCCGCTTTTAACGGAGAAAGCATGTCCGATATACCGCAACTGAGCCTCGTTATTGCTGTTTATAATGGCGAAAAATTCCTCAGCGCATTCTTTGACAGTATCAAGAATCAGCAACTTGAAAGTCTCGAGATGATTGTTGTTAACGACGGTTCAACCGATGGGTCTGCCAAAGTGATCGCGCGTTACGCCAGTGAGTTTACCCACTTTCAGGTGATCAACCAGGCTAACCAGGGCGTTTCAGCGGCGCGAAATACCGGCCTTGCCGTCGCGCGCGGTGAGTATCTGGCTTTCCCCGATATCGATGATGTGATTTATCCCGGCATGTATCCACGCCTGCTGGAGATAGCGACACAGGGTAATCTGGATGTTGCTACCTGTAATGGCACTTACATCTATGATGACGGCCGCCCGGCAAAGAAAATTTTTCCGTCCGATAAACTCTCTTCAACAGGCGTACTCGAAGGGCCGGTGTGGTTGCAAATGGCGCTCTCGTCACGCAAGTTTCTGCATGTCACCTGGCTGAATATTTACCGTCATGCGTTTATCAAAGAGCATGGCTTTACGTTCGAACACGGTTTGCGCCATCAGGATATACCCTGGACAACTGAAGTATTGCTTACCGCGCAGCGTGTTCAATATGTGGATGAAACGTTTTACGACTATTTGATCCATTCTGCATCGGTATCACATATTCCTGGTACTAATGACACTCGTATGCGTTCAGCGCGCCATTATATGAAAATCCTCGAAATGCTCGACGCGATTAATCGTCGATACCCGGAACAAGTCAAACGTGTGCCGGCTTGTCAGTGGCAAATCGCCAAAGAAGGGTTGGGCATTTTGCATGAGATTAATAACATTGATGATCTAGCAAAAAAACGTGAGATCACGCAGGAGCTTTTTGACCGCGGGATTTGGTCAATGATTTGGCAGAACGCACGCGGATTCCGTCAACGTTGGCGGCTTGGGCGTCGCTACTTTCGGCTTAAAAAACTTATTAAATAACTAAACTATGACCAGATTTAGGTTACATATCGTCTCACATGACGACTTTATCGCGACGAATTTTGCCGATTTTCAGACCCTGCTGGATGAAAGCGTCAATCCGGATGATATTCCCCATCGTTTTTATTGCGGGGGCCGGGGTGTATGGACATTTCAAACCATACTCAGTCTGAATTATTACTACCCTGGCGAAATAGGATTTTCATGGGGCACTGAGTGTCGTGCAGACGCCATTAATTTGCTGCATAACGATCATTTCGGTTATCGGATAAAACCGTGGAATGGTCTGACCGTTGTCGCCCGAACCGATCGCCCACCCGTGCTCGGCGCAGATTATGTGGTCGAACAAAACCCAGCAGTCTTATCGACACCAGATCGCATATTCATCCCACATTGGCCTCAACCGGGTTTGCAACCACGTGAACGTGACGATAACACCGTGCGTACCGTCGCCTACTTCGGCAGTAAAGACAGCCTTCCGGATGCGTACCAAACCGAAGAATTTAAACAACGACTGGCGGAGCAAGGTATTACGCTGCGCATCTCGTTTGATAACTGGACAGATTACCGCGATGTGGACGTATGTCTGAGTTTTCGCAAAAACCACGATCACCGACTGGCACGTAAACCAGCCAGTAAGTTAATTAATAGTTGGCTGGGCAAAACCGTCATGATCTGCGATGACGAACCCTCTTTCCGGGCTATACGCGAAAGCGATCTGGATTATCTGATCGCCCAAACGCCCGATGAAACCTTTGCCGCCATTATGAAGTTGAAGAATTCTCCTGATTTGTTTGCACGTATGCGCGAACATGGCGAAAAACGGCGACTTGCACATTCCCATGAAGCTGTTGCAGCTAACTGGAATGCCTTGTTCGAAAGTATCTGGAAAAAAGGGTTACACAACCGCACTACCGTCGGGCGCGCTTTGCGTTTCGTATTGAGTAAGGCGATTCGCCCACTGACCAGGAAATTTTAATAATAAGCCAGGTAGTTAAATGTTAAGTAAGAGGTTTTCGGCCCATGGAAGAGTGGGGAGCGATAGCGTACGGACGCTGATCCTGACATTATCTTTTGTAGTGCTTTTTTCTTTTTCTGAACTCATTGTTATCGCGAAGGATCATGTCTATCGCCCCAAAAGTGATGATATTGCGCTCTATCTCATCATTGCTCTGCTGGCCGCTATCAGTGCACGTTTCATCATTACGCGTTTATTGCTATCCGTAACTTTCATCGTTCAGGTTACAGAGGCCATTTACTATCAATTTTATGGTCAGTTCTATGGGCCAAGTGAAGTCTGGCTGGCTTTCGTTGAAACAAACGATATCGCCAGAGGTATGATTGACAGCCTGAGTTCACTAGGAATCTTCTTTTCTATCCTGGCAGTCGCGCTTATCTTCATTCTCGGCTTTTCCCGCCGCCTTGCGCCGCAGTGGCGAAATTCACTGGCGGTACCGTGCCTGTTAGCCATTACTGTGATGTTTGTCGGCCAATTTTATAAGGCCAAAGATGGACAGATGTACAAATTCAACCCGGATCTGCGCCACTCCTTGCTACGTAATGGTTTATCTGCGATCAGCTTCAGTGCCATGCGTCTGATTCCCGAAGCCATGTCCGGCGAGAACCAGAATATAGCGAGTTACGAGCCTTATCAGGTGAAGCCAAGAAGTGATTTTCAGTTTGGTAAGTATTCAATCATTTTGGCCATTGGTGAAAGCCTGAACCCGCACCATATCAGTGCTCTCGGCTATGAGCGCGATACGACGCCGGAGCTGAAGGCATTGATGGAGCAATATCATGGCAGTAGCAAACTGATCGTCTCCAATGCCGTCTCCACCCGTGTCGCAATCCCGATGCTGGTGAATAATTTGCGTGAGCCAGATAACTATTTTGCATACAAGTCGAAAGCAACCAATATTTTCGCTAATGCAAACAAGCAGGGGTTTGAAACAGCGTTTATTTCAGCACAAGGGCTTGAGGGCTTGAGTAACTGGATCGGTATTCACGATATCGATTTATGGGAGGATACACAGATTCGCCCGGCACCAGACATCGGCGCGGATCAAGTGTTAACCCCGTCGGTTGAAGACGCTGGGATGAATTGGGATAAGCCATTCTTAATGGTCTTGAACAGCCGCGCACCGCATATTCCTTACGATAGCAATATCCCGCAAGGGTTTGCTAAATTCTCTACGCCAGCGCTTAGCGACACCGTGGCACAGAAGAAAAATGAATATGACGACGCCGTGCGCTTTTATGACAAAGAGCTGGCTTCTGCCATCCGTACTGTTATGGCGAAATCGAAGCTGCCAGTGCTGGTCTTTATTACTTCCGACCACGGCGAGCGGGTTGGAGAAGGCGGTTTATTTGGGCATTCGGTCGTTGAAATGCCGATCGCAGAGGTGCCGTTTATCTATTTCAGTAACGACCCCACAATGTCGCTAAGCGCTATTTCGCCACAAGCGCCACGTAACCATTACCAACTGGCAACCCTGATAAACAAAATGATTGGTTTTGATGTGAGCAACCCCAATCAAAAAGATGATAGCTACTACATCACCGGGGGCGATATTCGCGGCCTTTCCGAAAAAGTGACTTATCATCTGGATTCCCTTTCGGACGGTAAACCATAATCACCGCGTTGGGCGGGCAGAAATGCCCGCCTTTTCTTAATTTCCCACCAGAATCATTTCCCTACAGGACGTTACGCCCTCAAAAGAAGTGGCTTACGCGCCAAAGGTATAGCTTTAGCCGCCCTAAATGCTTAGAATTTGCCCGCCGAATCTTAAAAAAACGGATAGTCGCTTGGAATTGTTGTATACCACCCTGCTTTACTTAATTCAGCCTCTGGTGTGGTTGCGATTATTACTTCGCAGCCGCAAAGCCCCTGCTTACCGCAAACGCTGGGCTGAACGCTATGGTTTTTGTCGTAACAAAGTGAAGCCGGACGGTATTCTGCTGCATTCCGTCTCCGTGGGAGAAACGCTGGCGGCGATCCCGCTGGTACGCGCGCTGCGCCATCGCTACCCTTCGCTGCCCATCACTGTGACCACCATGACGCCAACCGGCTCGGAACGGGTGATGTCTGCGTTCGGCAAAGACGTACATCATGTCTATCTCCCTTACGATCTGCCCTGCGCCATGAACCGTTTCCTCAATAGCGTTCGCCCGAAGCTGGTGATCGTGATGGAAACCGAACTGTGGCCGAACATGATTTCCGCGCTGAAAGCGCGCCAAATCCCACTGGTTATCGCTAACGCACGGCTGTCAGAACGCTCGGCAAAAGGTTACGGCAAGTTGGGCAAATTTATGCGCCGCCTGCTGAGCAAAATTACGCTGATTGCCGCACAAAACCAGGAAGATGCCGACCGTTTTCTTCAATTAGGCTTAAAGCGCAGCCAGTTGACCGTGACCGGCAGCCTGAAATTTGATATCTCCGTGACGCCAGAACTCGCCGCCCGCGCGATAACTCTCCGTCGCCAGTGGGCGCCACGCCGCCAGGTGTGGATTGCCACCAGTACACACGATGGTGAAGAAGCGATTATTTTACAGGCGCACCGCAAACTGCTGGAAACCTTCCCTGATTTACTGTTGATCCTGGTACCTCGCCACCCGGAACGCTTCCCGGATGCGCGCAATTTGACGCAGAAAGCCGGGTTCAGCTACACCTTGCGCAGCTCGGGTGAAATTCCATCCGGCAGCACGCAAGTGGTGATTGGCGACACCATGGGTGAACTGATGATGCTGTACGGCATCGCCGATCTGGCGTTTGTTGGCGGCAGCCTGGTCGAGCGCGGCGGCCATAACCCGCTGGAGCCCGCAGCGCACGCGATTCCCGTGTTGATGGGACCGCATACATTTAATTTCAAAGATATCTGCGCACGCTTGCAAGAAGCGGAAGGGTTGATCACCGTCACCGATGCGGATTCGCTGGTGAAAGAGGTTTCAACGCTGCTGACGGATGAAGATTACCGTTTATGGTATGGCCGTCACGCCGTGGAAGTGCTGCACCAGAATCAGGGTGCGCTGGTTCGTCTGCTGCAACTTCTGCAACCGTATTTGCCTCAGCGGAGCCACTAATGTCCAAACGCTTGTCGGTGGTAATGATCGCCAAAAACGCGGCGGATCTGCTGCCTGATTGCCTGGCATCTGTTGTCTGGGCCGATGAAATCGTGCTGCTGGATTCCGGCAGTAGCGACGACACGGTTGGCATTGCCAGCCGCGCAGGTGCCAAAGTCTTCACTCATACCGACTGGTCGGGTTACGGCGTACAGCGCCAGCTGGCGCAGCGCTATGCCAGCGGCGATTACATCCTGATGCTCGATACCGACGAACGCGTGACCCCTGAGCTCGCAGAGCAAATTCGTGCGACGCTCGCCGCGCCACAACCAGGCGCCGTTTACAGCATTGCCCGCCGTAACTATTTCCTTGGTCGCTTTATGCGCCACAGCGGCTGGTATCCGGATCGTGTTACCCGCCTGTACGAGCGCGAGCGCTATCAGTACAACGGCAATCTGGTGCATGAGTCGCTGGATGCGCCGCAAGCGCCGGTTATTGCGCTCAGTGGTGATTTGCTGCATTTGACCTGCCGGGATTTCGCCAGCTTTCAGCGTAAACAGTTCAATTACGCCACGGCGTGGGCACAGGAACGCCATCAGCGCGGTAAAAAAACGTCGCTACCGGGGATTTTCGCGCATACTTTGGGCGCATTCGCCAAAACGTTGTTACTGCGCGGCGGCGTGCTGGATGGAAAACAGGGCTGGCTGCTGGCGGTGGTAAACGCGCAGTATACTTTCAATAAATACACCGAGCTGTGGGCGCTGAACCACGGTTATTCAGAGAAAGAATAAGCGATGAGCACAAAAGCGATTTATCCCGGCACCTTTGACCCCATCACCAACGGGCATATTGATATTGTGACCCGCGCCGCCACGATGTTTGGTGAAGTGGTGTTAGCGATTGCCGCCAGCCCAAGCAAAAAACCGCTGTTTGACCTGTCAGAGCGCGTGGCGTTAGCGCAAGCAGCGACGGCGCATCTGCCGAATGTTTCCGTGGTAGGGTTCAGCGATTTGATGGCCAATTTTGCCCGTGCCCAGCAGGCAAACATCCTCATTCGCGGCTTGCGGGCGGTGGCGGATTTTGAATATGAGATGCAGTTGGCGCATATGAACCGCCATCTGATGCCGGAGCTGGAGAGCGTGTTTCTGATGCCATCAAAAGAGTGGTCGTTTATCTCTTCTACGCTGGTCAAAGAAGTGGCGCGCCATCATGGCGATGTCACCCACTTTCTGCCGCCAGACGTTCACCAGGCGCTGTTAGAGAAGCTTAAGTAAGCTTCTGGCTCTTATTTCTGGCATTGCCGGCAATAAAATGTTGAGCGCTGAGCATGCTTTGCGGCAATGACAGGCGTACCGCAAACGCGACAAGGCTTCCCTTCCCGACCATACACCTGCAACTCCTGAGCGAAATAGCCCGGTTTGCCGTCGCTTTGCAAAAAGTCTTTTAGCGTAGTTCCGCCCTGTTCAATAGAGCGCAGCAGCACCGCTTTGATCACCCGCACCAGGATTTCGCACTCCTGCGCCGAGAGCGACGACGCCAGCCGATCGGGATGGATCCCGGCGGCAAACAGCGATTCGCTGGCGTAGATATTCCCCACGCCGACCACCAGCTTGTTATCCATGAGCCAAGGTTTAATGGCGGTTTTCTTCTTCACGCATTTCTGCTGGAAATAGTCAGCGTTGAAAGCGTCGCTGAGCGGCTCCGGGCCGAGATGCGCCAGCACATTGTGACCTTCCAGCTCTTTCGTCCACAGCCACGCGCCAAAACGACGCGGATCGGTGTAGCGCAGCACTTTGCCGTTGCTCATCACCAAATCGACGTGGTCGTGTTTTTCTGCGGGTAAATCATGGGGAAGAATGCGCAGGCTACCGGACATGCCAAGATGAATAATGATCCAGCCGTCAGGCAATTCGAGCAGCAAATATTTGGCGCGGCGCTGAACACTCAGAACCGGTTTGTCGCTCAGGCTATGGATCTCTTCGGAAACTGGCCAGCGCAATCGCCCGTTGCGCACCACCGCATGAAGAATGGTTTCGCCAACGAGGTGCGGCTCAATACCTCTGCGGCTGGTTTCGACTTCGGGTAATTCAGGCATCTCGTCTCCGGTTTATGAATGGTCAGAAATGCAAAAACCCCGACAGTGCGGGGTTTTTGTTCAAGAAGACTAAAATTATTTGATTTTAGCTTCTTTGTACAGCACGTGCTGACGGACAACTGGATCGAATTTTTTCAGTTCCAGTTTTTCCGGCTTAGTACGTTTGTTCTTCGTGGTGGTGTAGAAGTGACCAGTACCAGCGGAAGAAACCAGCTTGATTTTCTCACGAATACCTTTAGCCATGATTTATATCCTCTAAGTACTTAGTACTTTTCGCCACGGGCACGCAGTTCAGACAGAACTGTATCAATGCCTTTCTTATCGATTACACGCATACCTTTAGCAGATACACGCAGGGTGACAAAACGCTTTTCGCTCTCAACCCAGAAACGGTGAGAGTGCAGGTTCGGCAGGAAACGGCGTTTAGTCGCGTTCAGTGCGTGGGAACGGTTGTTACCGGTCACCGGACGCTTGCCAGTAACTTGGCAGACTCGGGACATGTCTATTCTCCAAAAATCAAATTAGCTCGAGCTTCGTATGGGGTATCGGCGCCTCGTCAGGCTTTACAGCCCGGTCATCGCAGTTCTATGTGAACTCTCGATTGCCAGGCCCAAATGCCAAACCCGAGATTCTCAAAGGTGGCGTAGTATACGCTGAGTCGGCGGTGTGCTCAAGTCCCGAACAGACAAAGATCCCGATGGATCGCGCAAAGTGGTCTAAATCCAACCACGTTCGGCAAAAGAAACGTACTCACCGCGGCCAATAACCAGATGATCGAGCACCCGGATGTCCATGAACTGGCAGCATTTTATTACCCGTTCGGTGATCTGCCTGTCCGCTTTGCTCGGCTCAGCGTTACCAGAGGGGTGATTATGCGCGAGGATCACGGCGGCCGCATTGACTTTTAACGCTTCGCGCAAAATTTCTCGCGGATGCACCTCAACCTGGTTAATCGTGCCGGTAAAAAGCCGACAGTGTTTGAGTATCCGGTTCTGGTTATCCATCAGGATCACCATAAAAATCTCGCGCTCTTCACCCGCCAGCTGGCTTTGTAAAAACTCGCGTGTCATTTCCGGGCTCAGCAGGGAGCTCTCTTCCAGCAGGCGCGCATTATAATAGCGCCGAGCCAGTTCGCCGATCCCCCGCAATTGGGCGTATTTGGCAAGACCAATGCCATGCACCTCCTTAAAATCATCAAGATCGGCGGAGAGCAGCGTATACAACGAACCAAACTGCTTAAGCATTTCACGCGCCACGGTGAGCACGCTCTTTCCCTGTGTTCCGGTGCGCAAAAAGAGCGCCAGGAGCTCCACATCAGTCAGTGACTCAATACCGAACTTCATCATCTTTTCACGCGGTTTCTGGGGCGTAAAAACAATATCCATATTCATTTCTCCTTCGCTCTCGCCAATGCTGCCATAGCTGCCGTTTCCCTTCGACTGTGGATAAATATCTCTGCGTAGCGCCTCGCAAAGTGGATTGTGGGCAACAGCACGACAACACCAGGATTGTGATAAAATGCCCAGCTTCTGGTGAAATCCAACAGGAAAGAATCATGATCAGTCTGGCGGGTAAAAAGATTGTCCTCGGCGTGAGCGGCGGTATCGCGGCCTATAAAGCGCCCGAACTGGTGCGCCGTCTGCGCGATCGCGGAGCAGAAGTCCGTGTCGCAATGACCGAGGCGGCCAAAGCCTTTATTACGCCGATGAGCCTGCAGGCCGTTTCCGGTTATCCGGTTTCCGATAGCCTGCTTGATCCCGCCGCCGAAGCGGCAATGGGCCATATTGAGCTGGGTAAATGGGCTGATTTAGTAATTCTCGCCCCCGCCACCGCAGATTTGATCGCCCGCATCGCGGCCGGTATGGCAAACGATCTGGTCTCCACTATTTGCCTCGCCACACCGTCGCCTGTCGCCGTTGTTCCCGCGATGAATCAGCAGATGTACCGCGCCGCCGCCACCCAGCATAATTTGCAGGTGCTGGCCTCGCGCGGGCTGTTGTTGTGGGGCCCGGACAGCGGCAGCCAGGCCTGTGGCGATGTTGGCCCTGGAAGAATGCTCGATCCGCTGACCATTGTAGATATGGCCGCCGCGCATTTCTCACCGGTCAAAGATCTGCAACATCTGAACATCATGATTACCGCCGGGCCGACGCGTGAACCGTTGGATCCGGTACGCTACATCACCAATCTCAGTTCCGGTAAGATGGGCTTCGCCATTGCCGCCGCCGCCGCACGCCGTGGTGCGAATGTCACGCTGGTTTCCGGCCCTGTTTCGCTGGTAACGCCGCCGCTGGTGCAACGTGTGGATGTCACCACTGCACTGGAAATGGAGGCCGCTGTTCAGAGCCGCGTTCAGCAACAGAATATTTTTATCGGCTGCGCCGCCGTTGCGGATTATCGCGCCGCCAGCGTCGCTGAAGAAAAAATCAAAAAGCAAGGCGATGAAATCACGATAAAAATGGTGAAAAACCCGGATATTGTCGCTGGCGTTGCCGCACTTTCTGCTCATCGCCCTTATGTTGTTGGGTTTGCTGCCGAAACAAATAATGTGGAAGAATATGCCCGGCAAAAGCGCGCCCGCAAAAACCTTGATTTGATTTGCGCTAACGATGTTTCGCAATCGAATCAGGGATTTAACAGCGACAACAACGCATTACACCTTTTCTGGCAGGATGGCGACAAACGCTTGCCGCTGGAGCGCAAAGAACTTCTGGGACACCTATTACTGGACGAGATCGTTACCCGTTATGATGAAAAAAATCGACGTTAAGATTCTGGACCCGCGCGTTGGCAAGGCATTCCCGCTGCCGACATATGCCACCTCCGGTTCCGCCGGACTTGACCTGCGCGCCTGTCTCGACGACGCCGTAGAGCTGGCGCCTGGCGCGACGACGCTGCTGCCAACCGGTCTGGCAATCCATATTGCCGATCCATCACTGGCTGCGGTCATTCTGCCGCGTTCCGGTCTGGGCCATAAACATGGCGTCGTGCTCGGCAACCTGGTAGGGTTGATTGACTCGGATTACCAGGGTCAATTGATGGTTTCCGTCTGGAACCGCGGCCAGGACAGCTTTACCATCGTGCCGGGCGAACGCATCGCGCAAATGGTCTTTGTGCCGGTCGTTCAGGCAGAGTTTAACCTGGTAGAATCCTTTGACGCGACCGAGCGCGGCGAAGGCGGCTTCGGCCATTCAGGGCGTCAATAAGCAGCCCTATTTAACGCATCACACGGCGAAATAACGCGATAACATCACCGCAAACGCACTCCGTTTGCGGTCGCCCTGTGGTTGCTCGCCTGACAAGTGCTTATTTTCAGGGGTATTTTGGAACATGGCAGAAAAACAAACTGCGAAAAGGAATCGTCGCGAGGAAATACTTCAATCTCTGGCGCTGATGCTGGAATCCAGCGATGGAAGCCAGCGCATTACGACGGCAAAACTGGCGGCGTCCGTTGGCGTTTCTGAAGCGGCGCTGTATCGCCACTTCCCCAGTAAAACGCGCATGTTCGACAGCCTGATTGAATTTATCGAAGATAGCCTGATTACCCGTATCAACCTGATTTTAAAAGACGAGAAAGACACGACCGCGCGTCTGCGTCTGATTGTGCTGCTCATTCTGGGCTTTGGTGAACGTAATCCGGGTTTGACACGCATTATGACCGGCCACGCCCTGATGTTCGAACAGGACCGCCTGCAAGGGCGCATCAGTCAGTTGTTTGAACGCATTGAAGCCCAGTTGCGCCAGGTGTTACGCGAACGCAAGATGCGTGAAGGCGAAGCCTACGCGACCGATGAAACGTTACTGGCAAGCCAGCTGCTGGCATTTTGCGAAGGGATGCTGTCGCGCTTTGTGCGCAGCGAGTTTAAATACAGCCCGACTGAAGATTTCGACGCCCGCTGGCCGCTGTTGGCCGCGCAATTACAGTAATACCTCATGCAGCCCTTGTGGCTGCATTCTCATTTCCCCGCAATCTGTGAAACAGCCCAACGTAATTCGTTAAGATGCCAGATGTCGCGGCGTCGCGGATTCTCTACCCTCCCTCTGGCAGTATCTTTCCACTTAAGCGAAATATCCTCATAAATACCCTACAAATAAGGAGACGCTTGATGGCAACATCACGTCGGGAACTGCTTAAACTCAGCGGTATTGCCACCGCATCATTACTTCTTAGTCAAAAGAGTATCGCCGCCTGGGCACCCTCAGCCCGCTACCCCGATCCAAGTATCGTCGCGCTGGATGACAGCTTTCGCGACTATATGGTTTCCAGTGCCAAAGTAGAGCAGATAGCGACCGGTTGCCGCTGGGCAGAAGGGCCAGTCTGGTTTGGTGATATGCGCATGTTGCTGTGGAGCGATATTCCCAACAACGCGGTCATGCGCTGGGATGAAGTCACCGGCGCAACCAGCATTTTCCGCCAGCCGTCGAATAACGCTAATGGCCATGCTCGCGACAGACAAGGGCGTTTAATCAGCTGTGAGCACGACACCCGCCGCATTACGTGCACAGAGTATGACGGCACGATCACCGTGCTGGCAGACAGCTATGACGGCAAGCCGCTGAATTCACCGAATGATATTGCCGTGAAATCCGACGGTTCCATCTGGTTTACCGATCCGCCATTTGGCATTGCCGGTTTTTATGAAGGGCACAAAGCCACGCCGCAACTGCCGCAGAACGTTTACCGCCTGGATCCTAAAACCCGCAAACTGGAAGTGGTGTTGGGCGATGTTAAAGGGCCAAACGGCATCTGCTTCTCACCGGATGAAAAAACGCTGTTTGTGGTAGAAAGCCGCGCGACACCTAACCGTTTAATTCTGGCGTGGGATATCGAAGGTAATCAGCTAAAAAACCGGCGAGTACATATCGACTGCGGCAACGGCACGGCAGATGGTATTGCCATTGATGTACATGGCAATCTGTGGTGCGGCTGGGGAATGGGAACCGAAGAACTGGACGGCGTACGCGTGTTCAATCCGCAAGGCAAAGCGATTGGTATGATCCACCTGCCGGAGCGATGCGCTAACTTGTGTTTTGGCGGCGAACAGCGAAACCGCTTGTTCATGGCCTCCAGCACCTCGGTCTATTCACTTTATGTAAATACCCAGGGCGCGAAGCTGGTGTAAAACGGGCCCGGCAGTCACCTGCCGGGAACACATTTAAACGCCGTACTGTTCGCGGTAGGTGCGCACAGCGGCCAGATGATCGGCCATCTCCGGTTTCTCTTCCAGGTAGGCAATCAAATCTTTGAGCGTGATAATCGAAATCACGTTACAGCCGTAGTCGCGTTCCACTTCCTGAATCGCCGAAATATCACCGCGACCACGTTCCTGGCGATCCAGCGAAATCAGCACGCCAGCAAGCGTTGCACCATTAGCCTGGATAATCTCCATCGATTCGCGAATCGCCGTACCAGCAGTGATCACATCATCCACCAGCATGACACGGCCCTGCAATGCGCTGCCCACCAAGTTGCCACCTTCGCCGTGGTCCTTGGCTTCTTTACGATTAAAGCAGTAAGGCACATCGCGCTCGTGGTGTTCCGCCAGCGCCACTGCCGTGGTGGTCGCGATAGGAATGCCTTTGTAAGCCGGACCAAACAGCAGGTCAAAATCGATACCGGAATCCACCAGCGCTTCGGCGTAAAAACGGCCTAACAGAGCCAGATCGCGCCCGGTATTAAACAACCCAGCGTTGAAGAAATAGGGGCTTTTGCGCCCGGATTTCAGCGTGAACTCGCCGAACTTCAGCACCTGCTTGTTAAGCGCAAATTCAATAAACTGACGCTGATACGCTTTCATGGATCCGCTCCTCATCTCACTTTTCATTATTTACAGATTACGCCAAATACCTCGCGCGACCTCGTGCAGACAACGTAAGCCACACCTGGTGAATAGTAGGCGTGCCCTGGGGTAGCCGACAAAGAAGCCGGGTGAAGTATAAAGCGCAAAAAAAAGGGCGACTCATCAGTCGCCCTTAAAATTAATTCTCTAGCGCCGCCTTCTGCGTCGCGATAATCGATTCGATTCCCCCTCTGGCCAGCGCCAGCAGGGTGAGCAACTCTTCATGGGAGAAGGGCTCGCCTTCCGCCGTTCCCTGAACTTCAATCATGCGACCGTCTTCAGTCATCACCACGTTCATATCGGTTTCGGCTGCGGAGTCTTCCACATATTCAAGATCACAAACGGCTTCGCCATTAACAATACCCACGGAAACCGCTGCAACCATGCCTTTCATCGGGTTGGTTTTCAGCTTCCCGGCGGCAACCAGTTTGTTCAGCGCATCCGCCAGCGCAACACACGCGCCGGTAATTGATGCGGTACGCGTACCGCCATCGGCTTGAATGACGTCACAGTCAAGCGTAATGGTGAATTCGCCCAGCGCATTCAAATCAACCGCCGCACGCAGCGCGCGCGCGATAAGACGCTGGATTTCCATGGTACGCCCGCCCTGTTTGCCTTTCGCTGCTTCACGCGCGTTACGGGTGTGGGTGGAGCGCGGCAGCATGCCATATTCGGCGGTGATCCAGCCCTGGCCCTGGCCTTTCAGAAAGCGCGGAACGCCCTCTTCGATGGACGCAGTGCACAGTACTTTGGTATCACCAAATTCAACCAGCACGGAGCCTTCTGCGTGTTTTGTGTAATTACGGGTCAGGGCGACGGGGCGCACCTGGTTGGCGCTACGGCCTGCTGGACGCATGATAATTTCTCCGGCTTATCGAATGTGGCTGCGCATTATACTGGCTTACCAAGGTTATTCCTATCCTGATAAGGCCACGAAAGCTATAATCCCCGCATCTCTCTTTGAAAACGGGAACGTCTATGATCCGCAGTATGACCGCCTATGCCCGGCGTGAAATCAAGGGTGAATGGGGCTCAGCCTCCTGGGAACTGCGCTCGGTTAACCAGCGTTATCTGGAAACTTACTTCCGTCTGCCGGAGCAATTTCGCAGCCTCGAGCCGGTTGTCCGTGAACGTCTCCGTAGCCGTCTGACGCGCGGTAAAGTCGAATGTAATCTCCGTTTTGAGCCCGATGCCAGTGCGCAGGGCGAACTGATCCTGAACGAGAAACTGGCAAAACAGCTAGTTAATGCGGCTAACTGGGTCAAAATGCAGAGTGACGAAGGGGAAATCAATCCGGTTGATATTCTGCGCTGGCCAGGCGTAATGGCTGCGCAAGAGCAGGATCTGGACGTCATCGCCGCGCAGATCCTCGCCGCGCTGGATGGCGCACTGGATGACTTCATCATCGCCCGTGAAACCGAAGGTCAGGCGCTGAAAGGGCTGATTGAGCAGCGTCTGGAAGGCGTGAGCACCGAAGTCAGCAAAGTGCGCGCCCATATGCCGGAAATCCTGCAATGGCAGCGCGAGCGCCTTGTTGCAAAACTGGAAGAGGCGCAGGTACAGCTTGAGAACAACCGTCTTGAGCAAGAGCTGGTGCTAATGGCGCAGCGCATTGATGTCGCCGAAGAGCTGGATCGCCTCGAAGCGCATGTGAAAGAGACATATAACATTCTGAAGAAAAAAGAAGCGGTTGGCCGCCGTCTCGACTTCATGATGCAGGAGTTCAACCGTGAATCGAACACGCTGGCTTCCAAGTCAATTAACGCTGAAGTGACAAACTCTGCCATCGAGCTCAAAGTGTTGATTGAGCAAATGCGCGAGCAGATTCAAAATATCGAGTAAATTCTTTCAAAGTCTACTCAAATCCATAAGCCCATGTTAAATGGGCTTTTTTATTTAAAAGATAGTCTATTAAAGACCACTAAAATCCATTAAAAACCACCACCAGGTGGGGAGTAAATGGGGGAGCATTTCTTCTTTACTAGCCCAATCTGGCAGTTTATAACAATGTCCCCCCCACATTGATTTTCATCAGGTTAGGTATATGGCATCACTCACAGTCAGGACGGTTCAGGCTCTCATCAAAGCAGGAGAACCAGGGAAGTTTGGTGATGGGCGTGGTTTGTATCTGAAAGTCCCACCTAAAGGTGAGCCGTATTGGATGCTTCGATACACAATCGGCTCTAAGAGACGAGAAATCACCTTAGGTAAGGTATCTCATCTATCTCTGTCCGAGGTACGTAGCCTCGCTGAGGATACCCGAAGAAAAGTTGCCACCGGGGATGATCCTATTGCTGAGAGAAAACTCAATCGCCCTAAGCAACTGACCACAGTAGATGGACTGTTTGAAGACTGGCACAAAGATCTGGTCAAGCGTTTGAAGTATCCACAAATCCCAGAGAGGGTGTACAGAAAAGATATCGCCCCAACGATTGGTCAACTTTCTTTGACGAAAATAACTCCCATTGATGTCCGAGCCATTCTGCAAAAAATTACATATAGCGGAAGGCCAACCATCTCAAATGATGCTCTGCTTTACATGAAACAACTTTTTGATCACGGCATTAAACTTGGTCTGGTTCAAAGCAACCCAGCGACTGCTTTCAAAGTGAATGATGCCGGAGGAGTTGAAAAAAGCAGAGAAAGAGCATTGAGTCTGGATGAGATTACTCATGTTTTTAAAGTGTTCAGGCAACACTCTGACAGCTTCTCTCGTGATAACTACCTTGCATGCGCCCTGCTACTACTCCTTGCTGTTCGCAAAAGTGAACTAACGGAAGCACCTTGGTCAGAATTCAATTTAGACGAGAAAAAATGGTGCCTGCCAAAAGAAAGAAGTAAGTCTGGTGTTGGCATAGTCATCCCACTTCCCCCGCTCGCTGTCAAGATTCTGGAAGAGCTAAAGATCAGAGCATGGGATTCGCCTTATGTCTTCCCAAACCGCCGCGTGAGCAAATCTCAGCACATGGGTAAAGACACTCTAAACAGAGCAATTGCTAAGTTGTTTGGAGCTGAACCAGGCAAGAAGAAGCAACCACTTAATGTCATGGGACACATTGAATACTTCACTGTCCATGACCTGAGAAGAACCAGTAGAAGCCTACTTGCCTCACTGTCCGTTCCTCCGCATGTGGCAGAACGGTGTCTGAACCACAAACTCAAAGGTGTTGAAGGGATCTATGACAGGTATGATTATTTTGATGAAAGAAAAGAAGCCTTACAAAGAGTTGCAGAGAAAATAAGTTTTATTATTGAGAGTCAGGTTTAATCAACTTTGTCCCTGAGCGACTGCCTACCTTAACAGGCACAGCGACATAAAGTGCATTTGAAGGAACATCCTGTCTGACTTTTTGAAAAAAATGTTAAGAAAAGTCCTAATTGCGCCACAGAGCGATAGTTGTATAGTGGTTGCACATTTGACTGTAAGGGATTTATTTCGAATGAACGCAATCGATAGTAGGCTGATAGTCTTCTCAACCCAAAAAAAATTCAATGACAGACATGCCGATGATATGCAAAGCGGCGACATTGATGTTGATACACTAATAAAGCATTACCATCTTGGGCAAGTATCAACTTTCATTGACTGGACAACTTTTGGTCCTTCCTATAAACATCCCTATCTGAATTCAATACAGCCAGCAAGTAAAGAAAAAGCCATTGCAATGCTATATGATGAGTTAAGATCGCAGTCGTATGTATTTTCTTTTCAAGGGCCATACCAGGGTTTGATCAAAGATCTTTTCAATCATATGCAACGAAATAATGGAAGAGATTATCAAAACCCTGCAATGAACAATGCGTACAGAAATTTAATATTGGCTGACAATTCCCCGAACAGCACCAGAGCGATAATTAAAAGAGCTATAGAACAGTTTGATTTTAGCAAATCAAAACTAACAAAAGAAAACTTCACTAATGATTTATATAAAAGTCATTTACCCAAATATACAAGATGGAAAGACTGGGTTAATGGTATGGGTATTACCGTTCATGACGTGAACAGTACAGAGATTTCAATTGAGAGTCTCGTACTTGAAGGAAATAAATATACTGCGGTTATCAAATACAGAGCACAGGACCATTTTGGATTAGACAGAGAAGATATACTGAAACCTAAATTTAACTCGATTTCCTTTTTTAGGATATGGTTTGTACTTCAGCGTGCAAAGCATTTGGCTCAAAAACCATTTTTCACTAATTTTGAAGCCACAATAACACTGACAGGAGAAGCCAATGTTAAAATATAAAAGGACTGTAGCAACTGTAATTGTTTTAATCATTGCATACTGCATATGGATTGCTGTCAGACCAGCGAAAATAGTCAGAGTCGATAATGATGCTGTTTTTGTAGAACACTTGCCAATGACAACAGAAGGAAAACTAAAATGGTGGTTGAAAAACAAAGAATTATTGCAGGAAAAATATCACATCATTAATAAACCGTATAACTTCACGGTTACCATCATGAGCTTTGATGGTTATGAAGAATTACCTAAAGGAACAATGGACGGTTCTATCGATGATTATACCTGCTTTGATGATACTGATCAAAAGCATGAAAAATGCGTGTATAACAATATAGCAATAATTATTAGAGGCAACCTTGATGGAAAACAATTTATAAATATTGATGGCAAAACATATACCCAGACACAAGACGGAAAAGTTGAGTTAAAATGAAGATTATTTTCTTTCTATTTATTTATAAAAAAAATAGGCATTAATACGAAGGCCGGACTCAAACATCGCAACTATTCTTATGATCTTAAGACATTAAAAATTACCACAATGGGTATGATACCATCATTGATACCATCACGCGCACCTATTCACTATAATCCACCAGGTTCAAACCAAGTATCAAGGTCAATGTTCATCAAGTATGCACTTTTTGCAACTCTTCGACCATGCAATCAAGCTTAGATTATTGTTAAACAATTCAGCTTCTGCGTTTAAGGTCAATGATGCAGGTGGAATCGAAAAAAGCAGAGAAAGAGCATTGAGTCTGGAAGAAATTGGTCAGGTATTTAGAGTTTTCAGAGAACACTCTGACAGCTTCTCTTGTGATAACTACCTTGCCTGTGCCCTACTACTACTCCTTTCTGTTCGCAAAAGTGAGCTAACCGAGTCTCCTTGGGCAGAATTCGATTTGGATGAGAAAAAGTGGTCTTTACCAAAAGAAAGGAGTAAGTCAGGAGTGGGCATTGTGATTCCGCTACCACCACTGGCAATTGAAATGTTAAAAGAGCTAAAGGTCAGAGCTTTTGGTTCTGATTATATCTTCCCTAACCGCAGGGTGAGTAAGTCGAGGCATATGGGAAAAGATACCCTCAACAGGGCGATAGCCAAGCTATTCGGGGTAGAACCAGGTAAGAAGAAGCAACCACCTAATGTAATGGAAAATATTGAATATTCCACAGTCCATGACTTACGAAGGACTTGCAGAAGTTTACTTGCATCGCTGTCTGTTCCCCCACATGTCGCAGAAAGATGTCTGAACCACAAGCTGAAAGGTGTAGAAGCTATTTATGACAAATATTATTATTGTGAAGAAAGAAGAAAAGCCCATCTTTTATTAAACGAAGAGCTAAAACAAATAATTTTACTTTCAAGTTATTTTCTTTTTACCCATTCACTTTTAGAAAAAGTCATAGAAGACTTACAGGCAAAACCTATAGAAATACAAAATGAAAAAGATAATGCTAGGATGGTTATACAATACCAATTAGGATTATCATAAAGTTTCAACTTAATCACTTCCCTAAATAAAATCGATATCCATATAAATAACACATAATAGCTTATTGTTTGATTAATTTTTGAAACAGAGTATGGTTTTGAACTTAAAAATAATTTATTTATGACACTACTCTCATTTTCTCCCAAATGAGAATTGGCTACAACTTTATATAATGGGCCTGTAATATCATCTTCTAACATATCAACATGTTTTTCCCAATTTTGCTGCCAAAACTTACTTCCTTTATTAACGCAAACCCAAGCGAATGAAAAGACAGCTCCTAAACATCCAACTAATAAAGTAAGCTCTCCCCTATACTGGGCTAATAAACTGTTAGATGATTGAATAGCAATGAATGCAACCAAACTTGCCCCAATGAAAGTCCAAAAATAAGTGGCCCTTTTCCAATATAATTCTATTTCGAACTTTCGTATTTCAAGAGCATAAGTTAAAGCTTTGTCTCTCTTACATGAGTTTGACAGAAAAGCCTCTTTATAATCCAATTCATTGAAATCATTACTTTTTTGCATGAAATCCTCCTGATATTTTTGTATGAATATTATAGGTATCCATACCCGATATTAAGAAACCACCTTTAAATACCTATGACGTAAGCCCTGCCTGAAAAAATGTAAAGAATTACGTTAAATATAGGCTTAGTTAAGATATAAACTTTACAAATCTGAGAATTAATCTTCATAAATACGAAGGCTGTAATTTTATTTCAAGCGACATGCTTTCTTGAATTTTCAATAGTTAATTGAATCCACTCTTCCACTTCACTTTCAATGAAAGCAACGGCACGAGCACCGATTTTAACGGGGGAAGGAAAACGATTTTGGTTGATGAGGTGATAGACCCAGGCTTTACCATATCCAGTGCGATGCAGAACCTCTGGTAAACGAATAAGGCGTGTAGTGTGCTGATTCATAGTCGTTTCCTTTTATGTGTTTCGATGGAAACGACTATACGAATGAATCAGCGGGAAAGAGACCGAAACCGGGAACGCCAGAGCTAATGGAGATTGGCCTTAGTCAGAATCAGAGATTCTCATCACGTCTGAAACTCTGATGTTTTTGAGATGGCTGTTTTTGTTGATGAACAGATGAAACTGTCGGATGAAAGGTATACTCGCGGCCTTCAGAGCAAAGGGTCTGTCTGTATCTCTGATTTGGTGATTAAGACGTGTTTGTTCCTCATTGTCATCGTCCGTATATAGAAGCCGGGAAAGGCGGTCTTCGGATACACGAACCTGGTGCAGGTTTGACCATACTAAGATATCAATGAGGGGTATCAGTCTGTAGTTGATGATTTTCTTAATCGTGCCATAGCCGAAGCGGATAGCGTCGTTTGTATCTGCCTCGATACCTCTGACCTTACGCCACTGAGGTAGTGCAGCCTTCAGGGATTCAGCAATTTCTTCATCTGTTCCATTAGTCAGGTCGATTTCGACCATAACGGTATCCCTGAACAGGCGAGGTAGAGCTTCTGATACAGGTCTATCGAGGAATTCACGGTTAACCGAATACTCATTGCCGCCTTCCCAAAAGAACAACGAATTTTGTAAACCTACTATGCTGAGTTGAGCCAGTCTCTCGGTTGTCGTCAAAAAGAAGTGCGGTGGCTGGTAGAGGGTGTCTTCCCTGGTCAGGTAGCCCAGATGCTGCTCTGTAATTAGGAAAGGGTTCCCACTGAAAATCCGGTTAATGTAGAGTCTGACCGCTTCTGCCTCAAACTCTTCATGGTATGGCTTGAAGAACAGCGTCCTTGCAAGCAGCTCGTGGTATAACTGTAGAAGGGTGAGATCTTCGAACTTACGATATGTGTCGATATTCAGCCATTTTTTGATCTCCTTTGTATTCTCCACAGACCAATTCTTCATCAACCTAGCCCTCTCATATTAATTAGCATTTGCTTTTTTCATTAGTAGTTATCTAAAAGTAGTAGGGAGTTTATCCTTGAAAAAGTAAAGCTTTTATATATATAAAACAAGATCACTTAAAATTATAACTTAAGATAGCTGAATATAATTTGACCAAAACGAAACAATAAAGTATAATTATAATACTATTATGTTATTTATCCACAGGAGGTTCTTATGGATATGGTAGAATTATTAAGAAGGGCGAAAGAATCAGCAAAACATCGCTCTGATGAAGAAAGGCGTCAGATTTTAATTGATGCAAAGATCCTTACCAAAGAAGGTCATTATAATTCTCGTTTCTTTACAAAAGAAACTGTTGAGAAAAGTAAAAAAAACGATTGATTATAAAGGGTTTTTATAAATCAAATGTATTCATCTAAACCAAGTATTGTATATGGCTTTCATGGAATGGATAAAACAGCGGGATTATCCATTCTTCTTCAGGATGAAGAATTCAAACATAGTAATAATTTATATGATTGGTTAGGTGGTGGTGTTTATTTTTGGGAAAATAATTATGAACGGGCAATTCAATATGCTGAAGAAGATAAAAAAAGAAAGCATTCCAAAATAAAAACACCATTTGTTCTTGGCGCAGTGCTTGAACTAGGTCGCTGCTTCGATCTTTTAGATCAAAAAAATATAGATTTCCTTAAATTTTCCTATGACGAGTTAATGATTTCTTTAAAAAAGGACAAAAAGGAAATCCCTGTTAATTCTGCATTTGGTAAAAATGACTTTGATTTTAAACGGAGAGAACTTGATTGCGCAGTAATTCGACATGCACATGAGTTGGCAAAAAAAGAAGGAAGAGTTTTTGACTCAGTAAGGGCTGCTTTCCTGGAAGGAGAGCCTCTTTATGAAGGCGCAAAGTTTCATGAAAAAAATCATATACAAATTGCTATAATTAACCCGAATTGCATAAAAGGGATTTTTATTCCAAGACAAATTTCAGTTGAAATTGCTTAGTGTAAAAACAACCATGAGCCATTACAAATGAAAGCTAAAAAAGATTATATATATCTCGATACCAATATTACAAGTGATTTTAAGCTTTTTGATAATCATCAGTGGGATTTATTTAAAAAAGTTCAAAAAAAGTATTATATACCATTTTCTCATGCGCATCTTTTTGATTTGAGTAATAGCCCTAAAAAATATTTGAGCGAAGACTTACATCTCATTGAGCGTATATCTGATGGCTATTTTTTGAATGGTCTCGATATAAACGGGAAATTTTCAATTGTTAAATTGGAACAAAATATCGAAAAGTTCTTTGAAAAAGTTATAGAAACACATAAAAAAGAAGGAGAAACAGAAAAGCAAAACAGAAAATACTATGTTCCAGATTATGACAGGCATAAAGTAGAATTATCAAAAATGCATAAAAAATCCTTTCTTACTGACATGATTATAAAGAACAATGGTATTTTGGATGATAATCTTCCAAATATAATAATGTCATATTTAATAGAGAACCTTGAATCACCCAGCGCTTATAAAAGTTTCAGAAAGCAAGTCCAAGACGCTATTGCTCACTCCAAAAAATACAACACATATAAAAACTTACCAAAACAATATACGGGTTTTTTAGAGATTTTTTCTGGTTCACTGACCGATGATGAGTGCTTCACAAAATTAACAGAGTATATGAGATGGGCTGGAAGAATAAATGGTGATGGCTTTGATGTACTTTCAGCGCCTCAACAAATAGTTAATATTTATTCTATTTTAGACTTAGTTAAGGGCTTCAGCGAGGATTTCTCCAGCACTAACAAATGGTCAAACATGTATTATGATGGTCAGCACTGTGCGAATGCGAGTCAGTCAAAATTTTTCATATCCAAAGAAAAAAACAATAAAAGCAAATATGACATTATTAAACGAGAATTCAAATTAAAATATCAGGAAATAACCCTCGATTCACTTTTGTTTAGATTTTTATAAACATTTGGTTGATAGAGTTGAAGATACCGTGATGGGGGGGGGTAATGTGGGGAGTATTTTATTACTAAACACATAAATCATAATCACCCAATTGTTTTTATTGAATAATTTATAATAATCAATATTCAGATTCAGAATATTGAGTAATCTTTCGGCCGCAGGTTGAAAAGGCCCAACTGGGCCTTTTTATTGTCACCCTTAAACCACCTCCTGGGGAGGTGGTGATTGATCCTGTAAGGCTATAGCCTGAAGAATGCCCATGCCGGAATATCTCTGCTTACTCACCACAAGTAAAAGGAGACAAACCGACATGGGGCTTTACCGGAGTTCATCACATGTATATTGGCGTTGTAAATACCACATAGTCTGGACGCCTAAGTACCGTTTCAGGATCCTGAAAGATAAGTTGGGCAAGGAACTTTACAGGACAATCTACATTCTCTGCGGAATAAAGGATTGTGAGGTTCTGGAGCTAAATGTTCAGCCAGATCATGTACATCTAGTCGTAATAGTCCCGCCGAAAATCTCGATATCAACTCTAATGGGGCATCTGAAAGGTCGCAGCGCAATCAGACTCTACAATCGTTTCCCACACATAAGAAAGAAGCTATGGGGCAACCACTTTTGGTCACGTGGCTACTTTGTAGATACTGTCGGTGTGAACGAGGAAATTATCAGACGATATGTGAGGCATCAGGAGAAAACGGAACAAATACATGAACAGCAAATGGAATTGCTAGAGTAGTAAGCGGAAAGTGACAATAGCCCCCCTTACAGGGGGCATTCTCAAAAGCCACCTTCTAAGAAGGTGGTCTTTTACTTATCACGCTGCCCGTGATTTACTTATGCTTAAATCTATTAACCCCTACCATTCACCAGCCGTTTCAACTTGATTTTAAATTTAAAAATCAAATAGATAAATTAATCAAACTTTCACACCCTGCATTAGCTAAACTTATCCAAAACCATGTTCCTTAGAAAATCTAAATCGCATACCTGAGTGTAAATCGCTACCCTGCCGCTTCTGATTTACGGGGGCGGGCATGCTGTTACATATTCTCTATCTTATTGGTATCACGGCCGAGGCCATGACTGGCGCACTGGCGGCGGGTCGTCGCAGAATGGATACCTTTGGCGTAATTATTATCGCCACAGCAACGGCGCTGGGCGGCGGATCGGTACGCGATATCCTGCTCGGCCACTACCCGCTCGGCTGGGTAAAGCACCCGGAATATGTCGTCATTGTTGCCATCGCGGCAGTGTTAACGACTATCTTCGCGCCGGTGATGCCGCATCTGCGCCGTCTGTTTCTGGTGCTTGATGCCCTGGGACTGGTGGTTTTTTCCATTATCGGTGCGCAGATCGCCCTCGATATGGGTGAAGGCCCGGTTATCGCCGTGATTGCCGCTGTTGTAACCGGGGTGTTCGGCGGCGTGTTGCGGGATATGTTTTGTAAGCGTATCCCGCTGGTGTTTCAGAAAGAGCTGTACGCCGGAATCGCCTTCGCCTCTGCCGTGATCTATATCGTTCTTGGTCATCTTGTTTCCAGCCACGATATGGTGGTGATTGCAACCTTGCTGTTTGGCTTTATTACGCGGTTACTGGCTATCCGCTGGAAGCTCGGCTTGCCCGTGTTCCACTACAAGCACAGCACTCACTGAAACGCTTTTACTCCTTGAGCTCCCAACCAAACCGAAAGTTTTTCAATTTCGGAAGCATGCACAAAGGCAACGATCTGCCGGGCTTTTTCAGCACCAATCGCCGGGAAACGCTGCCACTCCTTTTCGTTACGCGTGCGCAGTTGCTGCCATGTCGTGTCGCCAGTGACTTTCAGAGCAGGCTGCGGCAGCGGCGCTCCCAGTGCAATTAGCCAGCGAATAAACGGCCTTTCTCGCACCAGCGAAAAGCGATGCCAGAGCTGTAAACCGCGTTCCGGTGAAATACCGGGCGTCGATTGTAATTGCTCTTTTGTCAGCGCCAGCCAGGAAAAAAGATGCTCGAAGTGATGCGCCTGATTCAGCCCCCGCCAGCCACTTTCGCCAAGCCCCTCAATCCCCAGCGCTTTTGCCGAGCTGAGCCACACCAGACGGGCAATAAATTGCTCCTGACATTCCGCAGAGGCATAAAAACAGGTCAATGGGGTAAAACGAGGCGCAGGCGGAATAGGTTTATCGCGAACAAGTGCACGCCACACCACACTGTCGATGCGCGGGATCCCTTGACCGGCAAGGCTGATAGCGATTTGATCGCCAGGCGCAACATCCAACTCTTGCCAACGCCTGACAGAGCCTAAATTGACCCGCTGGACGCGTTTGTCATCGAGTTGTACCGGTTCCAACTGAGCAACCACGGAAATTTTACCGGTACGCCCAATGGCAAACTGAATATCTTTTACCGTTGCAACTTCCTCGGGTGGTTCATATTTCCAGGCTGCCACCCAACTACCCTGTCCTGGCAGCCACGTATTTCCCGCCGGCTCGGTTCCCGAACGCACCACCACGCCATCGGTGACGAAAGGCAATTCAGAAGTAAACCAACGGCTGCGGAGCTTCTCCACGTCTTCTACCGTGTTCACTGGCACGCTATATTGCTCTTCGTCACTAAACCCTGCGTTGCTGAGTTCCGCCAACTTTTGTGCCAGCGTTGCCGGGCCGTCTGGCCAGGCCCAGACGAAAAAAGCCAGATCATTGAGAATGGCGTGCTCGTTACGGCGCATCATCGCACCGGCAACTTTTGCGCGGGCGTTAAGCCCACCGGCCTGTTTCTGAATATGGTTTTCCGTGCGTAAAAACAGTTCACCCTGTAATACGCTATTCGCCAGCGCACCACTCACCGTTTTAGGAATCGATGGGATAGCGCGTATTTTTGCCGTCCAGTCCTCACCAGCCAGCCCATCGCCGCGACTGATTGCCTGTGTCAGTTCACCATTGCGATAAATTAACGTCACCGCGACGCCATCCACTTTAGGCTGCGCCCAGAGATCGGTTTTTCCTGCCATCCAGCGCTGTAGCGCTTGCTTACCCGCCAGTTTTTGTACCCCAGTGTGCGCGACAGGATGTTTCACACTGCCGCCGGGTAAGACAGGTGTTGAATTTGCGGGTTCAAGTGCAAAACAGCGTTGCCACGCCGCCAGCCGCGCGCTTAGCTGGTCGTAAACAGTGTCGCTTACCTCACTTGCCCCCTGCTTCCAGTAGTGTTCATTCCACTGGCGAAGCTGTTGCTGAAGGCGATTAACCTCATCTTGCGCTCTCGATGGCGACCAGACAGGGCACACCGCCTGGCTGGATAGGCTCCATAGCAACAGACACACTGCGAATCCGGTTCTTTTCCACATCATCCCTTCTCCTTGTGATAGCGACACTGTTATAGCGAGGCCAACACAGTGATGGCGACATAGAAAAAGAGAGTTTGCGAGGAGGGTTCCGGCAATTCACTGCCGCTGTGGAAATTTGCAAACAAAACAGGAAAGCAGGCCGCAAAATGTCAAACTCAGCGGGAAAAAGTGTGACAAAGGCTACGTCACATAGCGCCGATGTGTATAATAGGCACGTATGTAAGTTTCCTTTCGCAATTCACATACAAAAGACTCTCATGGCTCAAGGCACGCTCTATATTGTTTCCGCCCCCAGCGGCGCGGGTAAATCAAGCCTCATCCAGGCTTTGTTAAAAACCCAACCGTTATACGATACGCAGGTTTCTGTTTCGCACACCACGCGCGCTCCGCGTCCGGGTGAAGTGCACGGTGAACACTATTTCTTTGTTAATCATGACGAGTTTAAATCCATGATTGGCGATGACGCGTTTCTTGAGCATGCCGAAGTCTTTGGTAATTATTACGGCACCTCGCGCGCAGCCATTGAGCAAGTGTTGGCAACCGGCGTAGATGTGTTTCTTGATATCGACTGGCAGGGCGCGCAACAAATTCGCGCCCGTATGCCGCAGGCGCGTAGCATCTTTATTCTGCCGCCGTCGAAGCTGGAGCTCGATCGCCGCTTACGCGGGCGCGGTCAGGATAGTGAAGAAGTCATTGCGAAACGTATGGCGCAGGCGGTTGCGGAAATGAGCCATTACGCGGAATATGATTACCTGATTGTGAATGACGATTTCGATACCGCTTTGGGCGATTTGAAAACCATTATTCGCGCCGAACGTCTGCGCATGAGCCGCCAAAAGCAGCGACATGACGCTTTAATCAGCAAACTATTGGCAGACTGAGCCTGGTTTCAGTATCATGCCCAGTCATTTCTTCACCTGTGGAGCATTTTAAGTATGGCACGCGTAACTGTTCAGGACGCTGTAGAGAAAGTTGGTAACCGTTTTGACCTGGTGCTGGTCGCCGCGCGTCGCGCTCGTCAGATGCAGGTTGGCGGTAAAGATCCGTTAGTCCCGGAAGAAAACGATAAAACCACCGTTATCGCGCTGCGCGAAATCGAAGAAGGTCTGATCAACAACCAGATCCTCGACGTCCGTGAGCGCCAGGAACAGCAAGAGCAGGAAGCCGCAGAATTGCAGGCCGTTACCGCCATTGCTGAAGGTCGTCGTTAATTAACCTGCAGGTCACCCTTGTATCTGTTTGAAAGCCTGAATCAGCTGATTCAACACTATCTGCCTGAAGAGCAAATAAAACGTCTCAGGCAGGCGTATCTCGTTGCACGTGATGCTCACGAGGGACAGACACGTTCAAGCGGTGAACCTTATATCACGCACCCGGTAGCGGTAGCCTGCATTCTGGCCGAGATGAAACTCGACCACGAAACGCTAATGGCTGCCCTATTGCATGACGTGATTGAAGATACTCCCGCCACCTACCAGGATATGGAACAGTTGTTTGGCAAAAGCGTTGCCGAGCTGGTGGAAGGGGTGTCCAAGCTTGATAAGCTTAAGTTTCAGGATAAGAAAGAAGCGCAGGCCGAAAACTTTCGCAAGATGATTATGGCGATGGTGCAAGACATCCGCGTCATTCTTATCAAGCTCGCCGACCGCACCCACAATATGCGTACGCTGGGTTCTCTTCGCCCGGACAAACGTCGCCGTATCGCCCGTGAAACCCTCGAAATCTATAGCCCGCTGGCACACCGTTTAGGTATTCACCACATCAAAACCGAGCTCGAAGAGCTGGGCTTTGAAGCGCTGTACCCAAACCGCTATCGCGTGATCAAAGAAGTGGTCAAAGCCGCACGCGGCAACCGCAAAGAGATGATTCAAAAAATCCTCTCGGAAATCGAAGGGCGTTTACAGGAAGCGGGCATTCCCTGCCGTGTCAGCGGTCGCGAAAAGCACCTTTACTCTATCTACTGCAAAATGGTGCTGAAAGAGCAGCGTTTCCACTCGATTATGGATATCTACGCCTTTCGCGTGATTGTTCACGATCTGGATACCTGTTATCGCGTTCTGGGCCAGATGCACAGCTTGTACAAGCCACGGCCTGGTCGCGTGAAAGACTATATCGCCATTCCCAAAGCGAACGGCTATCAATCCCTGCACACTTCAATGATTGGCCCGCATGGCGTGCCGGTTGAGGTGCAAATCCGTACCGAAGATATGGATCAGATGGCAGAGATGGGGGTTGCCGCGCACTGGGCGTATAAAGAGCATGGCGAAAGCAGTACCACCGCGCAAATCCGCGCCCAGCGCTGGATGCAAAGCCTGCTGGAGCTGCAACAGAGCGCCGGTAGCTCGTTTGAATTTATCGAGAGCGTTAAATCTGATCTCTTCCCCGATGAGATTTATGTTTTCACTCCGGAAGGCCGCATTGTCGAGCTGCCCGCTGGTGCAACGCCGGTGGATTTCGCCTATGCGGTACACACGGATATCGGCCATGCCTGCGTTGGCGCGCGCGTTGATCGTCAGCCGTATCCGCTGTCGCAGTCGCTTTCCAGCGGCCAGACGGTAGAAATTATCACCGCACCAGGCGCACGCCCGAATGCCGCATGGCTGAACTTTGTCGTCAGCTCGAAAGCACGCGCAAAAATCCGCCAGATGCTGAAAAACCTCAAGCGTGACGACTCGGTGAGCCTTGGCCGCCGTCTGTTGAACCACGCGCTGGGCGGAAGCCGCAAACTGGCCGAAATTCCGCAGGACCATGTGCAGCGCGAGCTGGATCGCATGAAGCTCGCTTCGCTCGACGATCTGCTGGCAGAAATCGGCCTCGGCAACGCCATGAGCGTTGTGGTAGCGAAAAACCTGCAACAAGGGGAAGCCGCGCAGGGTACGCAAGCACCAACGGGCGCAAATGGCGGTCATCTGCCGATTAAAGGCGCAGATGGCGTACTGATCACCTTTGCCAAATGCTGTCGCCCCATTCCTGGCGACCCGATTGTCGCGCACGTCAGCCCAGGAAAAGGGTTGGTTATCCACCATGAGTCCTGCCGTAACATTCGTGGCTACCAGAAAGAGCCAGAGAAGTTCATGGCTGTCGAGTGGGATAAAGAGACCGCGCAGGAATTTATCACCGAGATCAAGGTGGATATGTTTAACCATCAGGGCGCACTGGCGAACCTGACGGCAGCGATTAACACGGCCTCTTCGAACATTCAGAGCCTGAATACCGAAGAGAAAGATGGCCGCGTCTATAGCGCGTTCATCCGTCTGACGGCGCGCGATCGCGTCCATCTGGCGAATATCATGCGCAAAATCCGCGTGATGCCGGATGTGATTAAAGTCACCCGCAACCGAAACTAACTTTATGAATTCTCAGCGTTATGCGCGTATCCGCGAGATGCTCGCCAGGCGTCAACCGGACCTGACGGTCTGCATGGAGCAGGTTCACAAACCTCATAACGTCTCCGCCATTATCCGTACTGCGGACGCCGTCGGCGTGCATGAAGTTCACGCCGTCTGGCCAGGCAAACGCATGCGCACCATGGCCTCATCCGCAGCAGGCAGTAACAGCTGGGTGGAAGTGAAAACCCACCATACTATTGGCGATGCTGTTGGCGTGCTGAAAACGCGCGGCATGCAAATCCTCGCGACCCATCTGTCCGACAAAGCCGTTGATTTTCGGGAAATAGATTATACCCGCCCGACCTGTATTCTGATGGGCCAGGAGAAAACGGGGATCACTCAGGAAGCGCTGGATCTGGCGGATCGGGACATCATTATCCCCATGATTGGCATGGTGCAGTCGCTGAATGTTTCCGTGGCTTCAGCCTTAATCCTTTACGAAGCGCAGCGCCAGCGGCAAAACGCCGGTATGTATCAGCGTGAAAACAGCACGTTGCCGGATGAAGTTCAGCAACGCCTGCTGTTTGAGGGCGGCTATCCGGTGCTGGCGAGAGTCGCGAAACGCAAAGGTCTGCCTTACCCTCACGTTAATACGGAAGGTCAAATCGAAGCCGACCCAACGTGGTGGGCAACTATGCAGGCGGCGGGATAACCGATGAAAGGTAAGCTGCTTGATGCGGTGCCCTTAAATTCGCTGACCGGTGTCGGCGCGGCGCAGAGCAGCAAGCTAGCGAAAATCGGCCTGCATACCGTTCAGGATCTCCTGCTTCACCTCCCGCTTCGCTACGAAGATCGCACCCAACTTTACCCGATTGCCGACCTGCTGCCGGGCGTTTACGCCACGGTGGAAGGCGAAGTGTTGAACTGCAATATCACGTTTGGCGGCCGCCGAATGATGACCTGCCAGATTAGCGACGGTTCCGGCATTCTCACCCTGCGCTTTTTCAACTTCAACGCGGCAATGAAAAACAGCCTTGCCACTGGTCGCCGAGTGCTGGCCTACGGGGAAGCAAAACGCGGGAAGTACGGCGCGGAGATGATCCATCCGGAATACCGCGTGCAGGGCGATCTCAGCACCCCGGAATTGCAGGAAACTCTGACGCCGATTTACCCGACCACTGAAGGTATTAAGCAGGCGACACTGCGCAAACTCACCGACCAGGCGCTGGAGCTGCTGGCAACCTGCGCCATCAGCGAACTGCTGCCGCCGGAGTTGGCACAAGGCATGATGAGCTTGCCGGAGGCGTTGCATACGCTGCATCGCCCGCCACCGTCACTGCAATTAAGCGATCTGGAAAGTGGGCAGCACCCGGCGCAGCGCCGTTTGATCCTTGAGGAATTACTGGCGCACAACCTCAGTATGCTGGCGTTGCGCGCCGGGGCGCAGCGTTATCATGCGCAACCACTCAGCGCCAAAGATGAACTGAAAAACCGTCTGCTGGCTTCATTGCCGTTTAAACCAACCGGCGCACAAACGCGCGTGGTCGCGGAGATCGAGCGTGATATGGCGCTGGATATGCCGATGATGCGCCTGGTGCAGGGCGATGTGGGCTCCGGTAAAACGCTGGTTGCCGCACTGGCGGCGCTGCAGGCGGTTGCCAATGGCAAACAAGTGGCGATGATGGCACCTACCGAGCTGCTGGCAGAGCAACACGCCAACAATTTCCGCAACTGGTTTACGCCACTTGGTGTGGAAGTGGGCTGGCTGGCGGGCAAGCAAAAAGGCAAAGCACGCCAGGCACAGCAAGAGGCAATTGCTAGCGGTCAGGTACAAATGGTGGTTGGCACCCATGCGATTTTCCAGGAACAGGTGCAGTTTAACGGCCTTGCGCTGGTGATTATCGACGAACAGCACCGCTTTGGTGTTCACCAGCGCCTGGCACTGTGGGAAAAAGGCCAGCAGCAGGGTTTTCACCCGCACCAGTTGATCATGACTGCAACACCAATTCCGCGCACGCTGGCGATGACCGCCTACGCGGATCTTGATACCTCGGTGATCGACGAGCTACCGCCAGGGCGCACACCGGTCACCACTGTTGCCATCCCGGATACACGCCGCAGCGAGATTATCGACCGCGTGCGCAGCGCCTGTACCGGCGAAGGCCGCCAGGCATACTGGGTTTGTACATTGATTGAAGAGTCCGACCTGCTGGAAGCACAAGCGGCGGAAGCGACCTGGGAAGAGTTGAAACTGGCGCTACCGGAACTGAATGTCGGCCTGGTTCATGGTCGCATGAAGCCGGCGGAAAAACAGGCGGTAATGCAGTCGTTCAAACAGGGTGAGTTACATCTGCTGGTCGCGACCACGGTGATTGAAGTGGGCGTGGATGTACCGAATTCCAGCCTGATGATTATCGAAAACCCGGAACGGCTCGGCCTTGCGCAACTCCACCAGTTGCGTGGCCGTGTTGGGCGCGGTGCGGTAGCTTCTCACTGCGTTCTGCTCTACAAATCCCCGCTCTCCAAAACGGCGCAAAAACGTCTGCAAGTGCTGCGCGACAGTAACGATGGCTTTGTGATTGCGCAAAAAGATCTGGAAATTCGCGGTCCCGGCGAACTGCTTGGTACTCGCCAGACCGGCAACGCGGAATTCAAAGTCGCCGACCTGCTGCGCGATCAGGCGATGATCCCGGAAGTACAACGCGTTGCCCGCCATATTCATGAGCGTTATCCGCAGCTCGCCGAAGCGCTGATCGACCGCTGGATGCCAGAAACAGAACGCTATTCCAACGCCTGAGTTTTAGAACCTTATACCGTAAAATGAACACCCCTTAGAAAAGTATGTTTTTAGCATAGCAACCGTTTGCTTTTACCAAACAGTCCGATAAAATCAGCGCTTTTCCATCAGGGGATTGCTTGAGATGTCCGTAAACACCATCGAGTCAGAAAGTGCGCAACCGGTTGCGCAGACTCAACCCAGCGAACTGATCTACCGACTTGAAGATCGCCCGCCGCTGCCGCAAACCCTGTTTGCCGCGCTCCAGCACCTGCTCGCAATGTTTGTTGGCGTTATCACGCCCGCGCTGCTTATCTGCCAGGCGCTGGGTTTACCGGCTCAGGACACTCAGCACATTATCAGCATGTCGCTGTTCGCCTCAGGCGTAGCCTCTATTATCCAGATCAAAGCCTGGGGCCCGGTTGGCTCCGGGTTGCTCTCGATTCAGGGCACCAGCTTTAACTTTGTGGCGCCACTGATTATGGGCGGTACCGCGCTGAAAACCGGCGGTGCGGACGTGCCCACGATGATGGCTGCACTGTTCGGTACCCTGATGCTGGCCAGTTGCACCGAAATGGTTATATCCCGCATTCTGCCGTTCGCGCGCCGCATTATTACCCCGCTGGTTTCCGGCGTGGTAGTGATGATTATCGGCCTGTCGCTGATTCAGGTGGGGCTGACATCCGTTGGCGGCGGTTTTGCCGCGATGGGCAACCACACCTTCGGCGCCCCGAAAAACCTGCTGCTGGCAGGCGTGGTGCTGGGGCTGATTATTCTGCTTAACCGCCAGCGTAACCCCTATTTACGTATCGCTTCGCTGGTGATCGCCATGGCCGTAGGTTACGTGTTGGCAATGTTTATGGGCATGCTGCCGGCATATAGCGCACCAGCAACCTCCTTTATGGTGCCGACGCCGCTTTACTACGGGCTGAGCATTGACTGGACCCTGCTGTTACCGCTGATGCTGGTATTTATGATCACCTCGCTGGAAACCATCGGTGACATTACCGCAACTTCTGATGTTTCCGAGCAGCCCGTCGCCGGCCCGCTGTATATGAAACGCCTGAAAGGCGGCGTGCTGGCAAACGGCCTCAACTCATTTGTTTCCGCTGTTTTCAATACTTTCCCGAACTCCTGCTTCGGCCAGAACAATGGCGTTATTCAACTGACCGGCGTTGCCAGCCGTTATATTGGCTTCTTCATTGCGGTGATGCTGATGGTGCTTGGCCTGTTCCCGGCAGTCAGCGCTTTTGTACAGCAACTGCCTGAGCCTGTGCTCGGCGGTGCAACGCTGGTGATGTTCGGTACGATCGCCGCATCCGGCGTGCGCATTGTTTCCCGCGAACCGCTGAACCGCCGTGCGATCCTGATTATCGCACTGTCGCTGGCCGTTGGCCTGGGCGTTTCCCAGCAGCCGCAAATCCTGCAATTCGCCCCGGACTGGCTGAAAAACCTGCTCTCTTCCGGCATCGCCGCAGGCGGGATCACCGCGATTGTACTGAATCTGATTTTTCCACCAGAGAAAAACTGATAAACCCCGCGGCAACGGGATAAAAACCGTTGCCGCCGTAACGCCCTTTCATCATTCCGCCCTTGAGCATTGCGCATAAATCGTGCATAACTGCCAGACTGGCAACTGGGGATGGAAGATCATGAAATTTCTTGGAAAGCTGCTCTTTGTCGTTGTTATCGCCCTGCTTGTGGCGATCATCGCTTGCTATTTCCTGCTGCAAACCCGCTGGGGTGCAACACAGGTCAGCAAGTGGGTAAACGACAACAGTGACTATCACCTCACTTTCGAAGCGATCGATCACCGCTTCTCCTCCCCTTCCCATATATTGTTGAAAGGCGTGGATTTTGGCCGTAAAGGCAAACCGGCGACGCTGGTCGCCAAAACGGTGGATATCGGCCTGAGCAGCCGCCAGCTTACCGATCCGCTGCATGCCGACACCATTCTGTTACAGGACGGCACGCTGAATTTCTCCCCGGCTGCAGCACCGCTGCCGTTCCAGGCTGATCGCCTGCAATTAAGTAATATGGCGTTTAATAGCCCGACCACCGGCTGGGATCTCAGCGCCCAGCGTGTCACCGGCGGCGTTGCGCCGTGGCAGCCAGTCGCGGGAAGTGTGCTGGGCAGTAAAGCACAGATCCAGATGAGCGCCGGTTCGCTGACGTTAAACGGCGTTCCCGCCAGTAACGTGCTGATTCAGGGCAGTATCGATAAAGATGTCGTTACGTTGACCACTATTGGTGCGGATATGGCGCGCGGCTCTCTGACCGGAGACGCGCAGCGCGCCGCCGATGGCAGCTGGGTGGTGAACAATTTGCGTCTGAATGATATCCGCCTGCAAAGCGATAAGTCGCTGCTCGATTTCTTTAATCCATTAACCACCCTGCCGTCGCTACAAATTGGCCGCATTGAAGTGACCGACGCCCGTTTACAAGGGCCAGGTTGGGCGGTCACCGATCTCGATTTGAGTTTGCGCAACCTGACGCTCACCAATGGCGACTGGAAAAGCGAGGACGGTAAACTGTCGATGAACGCCAGCGAGTTTATTTACGGTTCGCTGCACCTGTTCGACCCAATCCTCAATGCTAACTTCTCGCCGCAGGGCATTGCGCTGCAACAGTTCACCTCGCGCTGGGAAAACGGCATGGTACGCACCTCCGGCAACTGGTATCGCGCAGGCCACGCGCTGGTGCTGGACGACACCGCGTTTGCCGGGCTGGAATACACGCTGCCGGAAAACTGGAAACAGCTGTGGATGGAGGATTTACCAACGTGGCTGAATACCGTCACACTGAAAAAATTCAGCGCCAGCCGCAACCTAGTGATTGATATCGACCCGGCA
The DNA here is from genome assembly GCF_042788095.1 of Kosakonia sp. YIM B13571. Classification (NCBI taxonomy): domain Bacteria; kingdom Pseudomonadati; phylum Pseudomonadota; class Gammaproteobacteria; order Enterobacterales; family Enterobacteriaceae; genus Kosakonia; species Kosakonia sp. YIM B13571. The sequence continues at coordinate 340,930 of NZ_JBHZPL010000004.1, forward strand.
TTTCCCTGGCAGCTAACGGCTCTGGACGGCTATGGCGATAACCTGCAACTGGTGCGCGAGCGCAAGTGGGGCGTATGGGGTGGAACGGCGAAACTGAACGCCGCGGCCGCCACCTTTAACCGCGTGGACGTACGCCGCCCGTCACTGGCGCTGAACGCCAACAGCAATGTCGTCACCATCAGCGAGCTAAGCGCGTTTACCGGACAAGGGTTGCTGGAAGCCAAAGCGGTGGTTGCGCAAACGCCAGATCGCAGCGTTAACCTCAGCCTGAACGGGCGCGGCGTGCCGGTGAATGTATTGCAGGAGTGGGGCTGGCCGGCGCTGCCCATCAGCGGCGACGGAAATCTGCAGCTCACCGCCAGTGGCAGCGTGCGCGCCGATGCGCCGCTTAAACCGTCGGTGAACGCCGAGCTTTCCGCCATTAACGTGCAGAAACAGCAAATCAAGCAGAACATGCATGGCGGCGTGGTATCCGGCGGCGTTGTCGCGCCTTCGGCGGAACCCACATCAACGCCTTCACCTCAGCCGACTCCCTGAACATGACATTTCCTCTCCCTCACGGGAGAGGAATAACGCGAAGCACAAACTCACAGCGTAATGCGTATCTCCCCGCCCTGCGGCGTAAGCACCACACCCGGCTCACTGCCGGATTGCGTGGCACCTTGTACACCCGCAATCTGCGCGATATTGCGCAGGCACAGCGTCCAGTTGTGCCCCTTGCCTTCGCTACACACAGTGATCACCCCCGCGTTGCGTTTGGCTCGCAAACGGAAGATCACCGCACCGCTGGCATCCGGCACGTCGCATAACGCTTCGCGTCCCTCTTCCAGCGCAAACAACTGGAAAGCGGTGCCGTCATGCCAGGCGTAGTCCGGACGCTGGTCGTTGCTGCCGAGCGCCAGCAATGTGTTATCCCGCACGTAAACCGGCAGGCTCATAAAGTCGTGGCGCTGTTTATGCCAGCAGTTGCCGGGTAATGTGTCGTTGTGCCACAGATGTGTCCAGCGTCCTTCCGGCAGGTAAAACTGCACGTCACCCGCTTCACTGAACACCGGCGCGACAAGCAGCGCATCGCCAAGCATGTATTGACGGTCAAGATAGTCACAAGCCGGATCGTCCGGGAAGGAGAGCATCATGGCGCGCATCATCGGCAAACCGGATTCGTGTGCCAGTGCTGCCTGCCGGTAGAGGTACGGCATCAGGCGGCATTTCAGTTGCGTGAAGTGGCGCACCACATCGCAGGACTCGTCATCGTACGCCCACGGCACACGATAAGATTTGCTGCCATGCAAACGGCTGTGGCTGGAGAGCAGGCCAAACGCGCACCAGCGTTTGTAAACATGCGCGGGAGCGGTGTTTTCAAAGCCGCCAATATCATGGCTCCAGAAACCAAAACCAGACAGGCCAATCGATAGCCCGCCGCGCAGGCTTTCCGCCATCGATTCATAGTTGGCGTAGCAGTCGCCCCCCCAGTGAACCGGGAACTGTTGCGCGCCGACAGATGCCGAGCGGGCAAACAGCACCGCGTCCTGCTCGCCAACGGTTTCTTTCAGCACGTTCCACACCAGCTCGTTGTAGATGTAGGCGTAATGGTTATGCATTTTCTGCGGACACGCGCCGTTATGCCACACCACATCAGTCGGGATGCGCTCGCCAAAGTCGGTTTTGAAGCAATCCACGCCCATCGCCACTAACGCTTTGAGTTTATCCGCATACCACCGGCAGGCTTCCGGGTTAGTGAAATCATAAATCGCCAGCCCCGGCTGCCATTTATCCCACTGCCACAGTGAACCGTCCGCGCGTTTCAGCAGATAGCCCTTCTCTTTCAGCTCGCGGAACACCGGCGATTTCTGGCCGATATAAGGGTTTATCCAGACGCAGATTTTCAACCCGCGCGCTTTCAGGCGGGTGATCATTCCTGCCGGGTCCGGGAAGGTCATCGGGTCCCATTCAAAATCGCACCACTGGAAAGCCTTCATCCAGAAGCAGTCGAAGTGGAAAACGTGCAGCGGTAGCTGGCGCTCCGCCATACCGTCAATAAAGCGGTTAACCGTCGCTTCGTCATAGTTGGTGGTAAACGAGGTGGTAAGCCACAAACCAAACGACCAGGCTGGCGGCAACGCCGGGCGACCGGTGAATTGCGTATAGCGGTTCAGCACATCCTGCGGCGTTGGGCCGTCGATCACGAAATACTCCAGATATTCGCCCTCAACGCTGAACTGCACTTTGGACACCTTCTCCGAACCCACTTCAAACTCCACCGCTTGCGGATGGTTTACCAGCACGCCGTAGCCACGATTGGTGAGATAAAAGGGGATATTTTTGTACGACTGTTCGGTGCTAGTGCCGCCGTCGCGGTTCCAGGTTTCCACCATTTGCCCGTTGCGCACCAGCGCGGTAAAACGCTCGCCGAGGCCATACACGGTTTCACCCACGCCCAAATCCAGCCGCTCAAACAGGTAATTGCGACCACTGTTGCCATCCTGCACGTAGCCGTTGTTTTTCAACTGGCTACCGGTAATGCGCACGCCATCGCGCAGGAAATCGAGTGCCCAGTTTTCACCTTTACCAATGCGCACACTGAGCGCACCGCTTTGCAGCTCGGCAAAATCGTCGGTATTGCGCATTTCCACGTGGACGTCTTGCGCAACATTAAGCGGGAAGTGCGGGCCGTTATCTATTGCTCCCTGAAAATGTTCGATGCGCACGCCAATAATCCCTTCCTGCGGCGAGAAAAAACGCAGGGTGAAGAGCGGCGTATCCAGTTGCCAGGTGCGCTCGCGCACGTCGCGTGGGGCGGCATAGACCACCATCTCATTACCCTGTTGTTCGACTTCAAACACCTGCACCGGCTGGATCAATGTAAGACCCGGCTGGATAAGCCAGTTGCCATCACTGATTTTCATGCATAACTCCTTACAGTAACTCTTCCCGTGGTGAAACATGCCCAAACCGTTGCTGGCTGCGGTGCTCGCCGCGCGCCAGTTGTTCCATGATCGTTTTGAGGAGCGGTGTTTTCAGGGTGTAGTAGCGTTTGGCGATAAAAGCGCTGAGCAAGTAACAGGCCGCCGGAACCAGCGTAAACAGCGCAATGATGATGCTGATGGTGGCGCTGTTCTGGCTTTGTGCCGCAGCATTGTAGCCACCGCCCGCTAGCGCCCAGCCAATCAGTGCACCGCCGAAAGCGAGGCCAAGTTTCAGCACAAACAACGTGCCCGCGAAGCTGATGCCGGTGAGACGTTTACCGTTGCACCATTCGCCGTAATCGACGGTGTCGGACATCATCACCCACTGGATCGGCGTAACCAGCTGATGCAGCACGCCGATAACGAAGATAAAGATGAACATGGTGACGCTGGCCTGAACCGGCACGAAGAACATGGCGATGCTGAGCACGGTGAGCGCCGCGTTGGTCCACCAGAAAATGGTGACTTTGCATTTCCAGTCGGTGAGCGGCTTAGCCAGTGCGCTGCCAATCAGGTTGCCGACGCAGTAGGTAGTGAGAAACGCGGTGAAAATGGCGGCATCGCCCATGATCCAGGTGACGTAATACATCATCGCGCCGCCGCGCACGCAGACCGCGAGAATATTCAGGATGGTTAGCAGACCCACGATGCGCCACTGATCGTTTTGCCAGATGTCGCGCAGATCTTCACGCATGCCGGTGGTGCTCGGCGGCGCCTGGATACGCTCTTTGGTGGTGAAGAAGCAGAACGCCAGCATCATAAAGGCGACCACGGAGAGCACCGCGATGCCGCCCTGGAAACCGAAAATTTTGTCATCGCCGCCAATCAGTTTCACCAGCGGCATCATCAGCACGGTGGAGAGCATGCCGCCCGCCGTCGCCAGCACGAAGCGCCAGGATTGCAGCGAGATGCGCTGCTGCGGGTCGTTGGTGATCACACCACCGAGGGCGCAATAAGGAATGTTGACCACGGTGTAAAGCAAAGTAAGTAACGTATAAGTGACAGCGGCGTAGATCATCTTGCCGCTGAGGCTGAGATCCGGCGTGCTGTAGGCCAGAACGCACACAATGCCGAACGGCAACGCGCCGAAAATTATCCACGGGCGGAACTTGCCCCAGCGGCTGCGGGTGCGGTCGGCGAGCAGGCCCATGCACGGGTCCGAAACGGCGTCTAATGCACGCGCCAGCAGAAACATGGTGCCGACAAACCCGGCGGGGATGCCAAAGATATCGGTATAAAAGAACATCATGTACAGCATTACGTTATCAAAGACGATATGGCTGGCGGCGTCTCCCATGCCGTAGCCAATCTTTTCTTTCACAGAAATAATCTGACTGTCCATTTTTGTTTCCTTTACGCATGAAAAATACGCAGAAAGCGGTTTCAGACGTTGTAAACGATTGGATTTCAGCCGGGTATTGCGAATTCTAGTTATCTGATTACGTTTATTCTTTTCTGTGATCACGGTTCCTTTAGCGGGTGAAAAATAGCTAAGCCATGGAAAAGATGAAGATTTATCTTAAACAACCGTTTGCGGCGGGAGCACAATGAGAAAATTTATGACGGAAGTATGTGGTAAATGCCTGAAAGTAGCTATAATGCGCCCCGCCTCCATGTAGCAATGCAGGCGCGGAAGATCGTCATCTCCGGTGAGGTGGCTGGACTTCAAATCCAGTTGGGGCCGCCAGCGGTCCCGGGCAGGTTCGACTCCTGTGATCTTCCGCCAGTTCGCCTCTCCTGAGCTCCACTCTCATCAATTAATCCCTTATACTACCTGATATTGCAATCGATCATGCCCTTCCGAGGTCAACCCATGTCTACCAGAATCAAGTACATTCTGGGGGCACAATGGGGGGCATAAAAGATGCCCCTTTCCGAGGTGCCCCCAATGAAGCTAACAGCCCGACAAGTCGATACAGCCAAACCCAAAGACAAGCCGTACAAGTTATCTGATGGTGGTGGCCTCTATCTTGAGGTAACAACCAATGGGTCACGTTACTGGCGTTTGAAGTATCGTTATGCAGGCAAAGAAAAGCGGTTAGCCTTTGGCGTTTATCCAGAGGTTTCGCTCGCCGAAGCACGTGAAAAACGTGATGCTGCTAAGAAAGTATTATCAACTGGAAGTGACCCTGGTGAAGTCAAGAAAGCAGAGAAAATCGCTCAGAGACTAAACTTTGGAAATACTTTCGAAGCGATTGCCCGTGAATGGCATCAGCACAAAGCAGACCGTTGGTCATTACGGTATCGTGACGAAATCATTGATACCTTTGAAAAAGATATATTCCCTTATATTGGCAAGCGGCCAATTATCGAAATCAAGCCAATGGACTTGCTTGAAGTCCTTCGCCGAATGGAAAAACGTGGCGCACTAGAAAAGATGCGTAAAGTCCGTCAGCGCTGCGGGGAGGTTTTTCGTTATGCCATAGTTACGGGGCGGGCTGAATATAACCCGGCCCCCGATCTTGCCAGCGCTTTAGCGACGCCGAAAAAGGAGCACTTCCCCTTCCTTACGGCTAGTGAACTTCCTCATTTTCTCAACGACCTAGCGGGTTATACAGGCAGTATCATCACTAAAAACGCAACTCAGATTATTATGTTAACAGGGGTGCGTACACAGGAGCTCCGCTTTGCCCGTTGGGAAAATATCGATTTTGAAAAACGGCTCTGGGAAATTCCTGCGGAGGTAATGAAGATGAAACGCCCTCATATTGTGCCGCTCTCTGAACAAGTCATTACATTGTTTAAGCAGCTTGAACCGATCTCCAGACATCATCCACTCGTGTTTATTGGCAGGAACGATCCGCGTAAACCTATCAGTAAGGAGAGTGTTAATCAGGTTATTGAGTTACTGGGATATAAGGGCAGGCTTACAGGGCACGGTTTCCGCCACACGATGAGTACCATTCTGCACGAACAAGGCTTTAACTCAGCGTGGATCGAAACACAGCTTGCCCATGTAGACAAGAACGCGATTCGCGGTACGTATAACCATGCACAGTATCTGGAAGGTAGGAAAGAGATGATGCAGTGGTATGCAAATTATATTGAATCTCTGGCAGAAAGAACCGTTATACAGGGAACATTCGGTAAGACTGCGTAGCTACTGCTGATTTACCTCATATAAACATACCTAAGCCGTTGATCCTTATTTATTTTACTTAAGTTAATACGTAACAACGTTCCATCGATTACTTTGCAACAGACCGGGAATAACCCGGCCTGTTGCTAAAATTTATTGTTATGCGTACCCATTCAATATTTCCCTCTTCAATTATGATCTGTAAAAACGATCAGTCATTTAATTTTGATAGCTAAAGTCAATCAATTAATTAATATTGATCGTTTTCATTGATTAATTATAACGATCGATAAGCTCAAATTGATCTGAATTACCGATTTTACTCTTATGCCTGTTCTTGAAAGGATCTCGTAGTTTCGGGCCGTAAGGCACTAAACATTAAATAATTTTAAGGGGGATTAACGCCTGATTCTTCGGCGTTTTTGCGAATTTTAAAACCGTAATCTGACTGGTCAGAAAGGTAGGCTACATGATGAAAGATGAAGGGAACTCAAGGCATAACCCGGTTAAAGATGCACTGGAGATTTTGCCTGAAAACATCAGGGAGAGTATTTCAAGACGCATTAACGAAGTCATTAACTATGAGCCAGTGATTGGCATTATGGGTAAGACCGGGGCGGGTAAATCCAGCCTCTGTAATGCGATCTTCAAAGGAGATATTTGTGCTGTCAGTGATGTGGAATCCTGTACGCGGGAAACGCAGGAAGTACGCATTCAATTTGGCAAGCGCTCAATCAGGCTGATTGATATTCCGGGAGTAAGTGAAAGCACAGCACGTGACAGTGAGTATGAGCAACTCTACCGGGAATTGCTGCCGAAGCTGGATCTCGTTCTCTGGGTCATTAAAGGAGATGACCGGGCATTCTCAGCGGATGAACATTTCTACAAGAACGTTCTGCAACCTGCTGGAGGTGAAGAAAAGACACTGTTTGTGCTTAATCAGGTAGACAAGATTGAGCCTTTCCGTGAATGGGATGTACAGAATGCTCAACCCTCGCCAGCGCAGATAAAAAACATCATCGATAAGAAAACCTACATTACTCACCGACTCGGTTTTACTGATCATCCTGTTATCGCTGTTGCTGCCAGCGAAGGCTATAACGTCACTCAACTGGTTGAGGCAATGGTGCGAGCACTCCCAAAGCACGCACAAAGCGGCGTAGCGTCACAGGTAAAGGAAGAGCACAAAACAAAAAGCGTAATAGAAGAAGCAACAGAAGGGTTCGGAGACACTGTTGATCGTGTGATTGATGAATTCATTGATGCCTCTCTTCCTAAGCCAGTGGCAACCATGGTGAAAGCAGCCAAAACAGTGGTTGTCAGTGGGTTAAAGAAAGCCTGGAATTTCTTCTTCGGTTAAAAACCTGTTCAGCCTCCTGAATCTCAGGGGGCATTTCTCATTGAAGGATTAAATATGAAAAGATTACTCGGCGGTGCCATGCTATTAAGTGCAGGCATGTTCTCTGTGTCTGCTTATGCAAACCCGGCTGATTCCTGTGATGGTGAACAAACCATCTTTGATGCATATGCCATTAAGGGAGGGAAGCACGTTGGTGTGTGTTATGTCGCTGGAAATGTTCGTTATGTGTACGGTAAAGATTCTGGAAAGCCGGATATTTTATTAAATGTACCTGCGGATAAAGTTAAATTCACTCTATCCGGGAATGGCGATCAGAGCGTGACCATTCCTAATGGTGACTACAGCTATACAGTGGGCGAATCCCTGCGTGGTGGCTCATTTATTCAGGTATGGAAACAGCAGAAGCTTATTACTGAAATTGAATTAAATGGAGAGACACTGGAAAATCACATAGAGAAATTCTCAAATAATGCCAATGCCAATGCCAATGCCAATGCCAATGCCAATGATGCTATTACACTTAATGTATCCGCTAAATACAGTGATGTTCCGGCAGGAAGATATTATTTCTGGAAATATCAACTAATCAGTAACGTGGATAATCTTACGATTAATAAAATCACTATCAACAATGGACATTGCCTGATAAATGAAAAGAAACGTGTTTTTATGACAAAAGTACGTGAACACAACATGCTTGATCGGTTGAATAATGGTGGACGAAATCAGATTTCAGAAGACCATGACACGCCCCGTACAGACTGGGATCTTAACACGGGTGGTGTCTATTACTTTACGGTTTCTTCTGACAGGGATTATGGAAAATGCAGGCCTCGTGAAGTCCTTATTGAAACCAATAAAGGTATTTCAACCTTTCGCTGGAAAAATTAATGATGAACGATATAAATTTATTAAAGAATAACCTTGATACTAAGGTATTAAACTTCGTGCTGTTGACTGCTGTTACAGGTGGCATTTACCCATTAATGTGGTTATTTCTCAATCAGCGGAAATTAACCGAAGGCATGAAGGATAACTTTGTCGATAGCAATTACCCCCTATGGATCGCCGTTGCCACAGGTATGGGATGGTTTTTGTCAGATTTCAGCTATGAAATAAGTGACGAAGACACCATTCTTGACTACATCGCCGCGCTGTTATCGTTTGCATCCATTGTTATGTACATCGTTTGGAGTTTTAAGGCTAAAACTGCATTGCAGGCTTACGTTTTAAAAGAGTTTAAATTTGAACTTAAAATGAACCTGTTCTACATTTTCATATTCAACATATATTACATTGTTTACTGTATTAACAGTATGGAATTTGAGTACCAGAAACACAAAATCATTTTCAGCCAACAACAGGGTTAGTTGTTTTACATATAAATAAGAGCACCATTAATGGTGCTCTTATTTTTTTACTTTTTGTAGCGTGCCGCGCTAAGGAAAAGCTCGTTTCTTCTGAGACGAACTCCCCTCTGGTCAAGCTGATACCCCTGATGCTCCATCACCTGACGGGCCATTTTCCCCAATCATCTGTTTAATCCGGTCATTGTTTTCATTGCTGACCTCATTACCAAATCGTTCAATAAGGTAGGGTTGAACAACTTCCAGTTTGTTTTGTTATTCTGGGTGGGGCGGGTTATTGCCGACCAGCCCCTGAGGACGATAAAGAAAAGGGCAATCCGGTAAATTTAATGCATCATTTTACCTTATTGGCTTTCATTATTTCTCTCCAAATTCAATGTCTTTTTTTATACAAAATAATGACTGAACATGCCTGTTTTTAGCGAAGAATTCAATGTAACTATTCACCATTACATTCCAGTGAGCGATTACGCCATCAAGTAGCGTTTTCATCTCTTCTTTGTCTTCATCCCGGAGGTGAAAAGGGAGTGTTGAAAGCATGTCATCCTTGAGACATTTCTCGTATCTTTCTACGTCTCTCATCAGGATAAGTTCGATGTTGTTCGCGTGGGTTATGCATTCTTGCAGGGAAGTCAGCATGCTGTTCAGTGCTTCCTTCCGGCTGTCAACGGCAACGATGCCGTAGCTGAGCATCTGAATGGATAACCGCTCGCAGTCGTTCAGGATTTGAGAATGGCGTTCATTAAGATTTCTGAAAAGTTCCATCGTAGCCTTTATTGGGAGACGATCCTTTCTGTCCGGAATACGGTTGTCTAATCCAAGGTAACGGATATATACCACACCAGCCACTTCCATAAGCTTGTTCTTCATGCTGAGTTCGACAAGGTTCTCATTGATCAGTTTGATGGCCAGTTCGAATCCTTTAGTATAGAAAAACTCCGCCAGATAACGACGGGCTGCCAGGGCTGCCGCGACGGCGGCTATTGCCATAACCACATTGGCAATAGCGATTATCCAGTTACTGAGATCGTTTTTCTTGGTGGCACAACTCCAGATAATAATAAAAAAAATGACGGCCATTACAAAAACGCCGATTGCATAGATTATGCGATCTATTTTGCTTGCCATGAGAATCCCTTTTAATCTGAGTATGTAAAATACAAAGGATGTTTTATAAACTTTTTTAAAAAATCATCCCTGCCCTATTATCCTGATGGTTCCCATCACGGTACGATTATCTGGTATTTTCTTTTCGAAGACTGAACGGTTCACCCAGAGATATATCCCTTACCTCATGAAGGTAGGGTTTGTTATGGTAAGCCTGTGGTTTTTTCAGATACTCCGGCAGCGGGATGATTTTTCTGGCCTCTGCAGCCATTGCAATCCATTTGCTGAAAAGCACTTGCCTGCCTTTTAGCTCTGCTTTTGCAATGAAGGCAAAATTCACGTTCTGATGGTACCGTACTGGCTTCAAATAGCGCACTTTCCGGCTCACCAGGCTGCTCATCAGTAACCGGAACTGCGTGTCGTTATAACTGTACCCATTATCCCTGCGCGACAGAAAAAGGAATGAAAAATAATCTGCCTCCAGTTCCTTGACCGCGTCAGCATTAACCGACAGTTTTTCTATAGCTGCCTCCCGGCGATACGGAATCTTATCCCGAAGGCACTGCCAGATAACCTTCGCCGCGTGGTGGGAGCCGCCGGAATTGGAGGCGACATAGCGATCGTACCAGCCGTAGTAGGTCACACGGACAGGACAGCGGCGGGAGAATCCTTCCTTCTCGATATGCCTGACGTTGGCCTCCCAGTCTTTCTGCGTGGCGTCGGGCAGGTTAGCCCCGGGATACATCCCCATGCCCCAGGCCTCCAGGTTCCTGAACCAGCTGCCGTTAATTCGCGGGTTAAAGCCCGAACCAAAACTCTTTGACGCCGTCAGGCTCTCAATCCTGGCAAAATCAAACTCAGGATCGAGCACTGTTTCCCTCGTGATAAGTTTTTTAAGGAGTAGCCTGAGTTCCTCCGGCAACTGGCTGACCGAAGGTCTGTCAAAGTCAAAGACCTCTTCCAGTTGGAGAAGGGTGCCGGCGTCGGCGGTGGGACGAAAAAGGCAGACGTCATCGAGATACAGCAGCGCGCCTTCGTCCATTCGGTAGCTGAATCCCTGCCGCAGCAGACGGTCCGTCACGCTAAAGAGAAGATTCAGAATGCGGTTTATATTGCCTGTCATTTTTGTTTTTTCTCCGTGTCTCATGCAGTCCATTGTGTCGGGCAGTTGGTCACTGCCCGGGGGCGGGATGGTTCCGCTCCGCTCCGGTCAGGTTGTCGATTAGCTGCCCGGCATGACTGATATTCAGCGCGGTCATCTTGGTTTTCAGCGCGGTCAGCATCCCCGCATGGCTCAGGCGAACCCGTGGAGATAGGGCCCCCTGATATCCCTTTGAAGATTTGCATGTAGTCCGTTAAAAATCATATCAAATATGATTTTGTTTAACGTAATGATAAATCATACCCATTGCAGCTTGCTGGCCATGATGATGATAGTGTCACAGAGTATGATTTCTGAACGGCCGCCCGGCTGTCGCTATCATCCTGAAGTATGGCAAACTCGCGGGCAGCAGGACAGGTCAGTAAAGCCTGTCAGGATACAGTTTAAAAAAAACCACCCGGAAGGTATGCTTTCAGGAACATAACAACCATGAAGGAAGGAGATCATGTGGCCAGTGAACTGACAGAAAAAGACCTGCTGGAGAATGGTTTCACCGTCAGAAACGTATCCCGGCTCAGGGAAGTGCTGAACAGGAATGAAAATGCCGGCGAGACGCTTTCGGGACTGGTTGATGATTTGAGCCGGCGTTTTTACGGGGGCGTCATTTGCCTGTTTCTTGTTCTGGCGCCGCTGGTTTTCCTTCCCGTTTTTTATCCGTCTTCCCTGCTGCTGTATTACTTACCGGTCGCCATTTTTGGTGTGATTGCGGTCTGGTATCTGATACCTCTCGGCCTTTCATGGAAAGCATACCGGATGATGAAAGGCCGGTAGGGATCACTGCGGTTTTTCGTCATGCTGCAGCTGGTAAAGCGTATGGCCAATTTTTGCCCCTTTCCACGTCGCCGAAACGCCTTTAATGGCCAGTGCCGTCCGGCTCATGGTGGTCACCTGTCGCATGAAGTCGGGGGCAAGATACCGGTACAGACGCCAGGCATCAGGTTTCAGGGTGAGCTTGAACATGCCATAGTAGGACGTGCTGAGATCCACCAGTTGATAAGCCAGTAAGCCCACCTTACGATCAAAGCCCAGAAATTCGGCCGACCCTTCAAAGCCATCGCGCATAAAGTTGACGGGATGCGCTTTCCCCGCCAGCTTCTGGATGCCTTCCGCTGCCGAAGAGACACCATTAAGCACCAGGGTCGCACCGGCGATAATGCCTAGCACATTTCCTGTCGGAACGGATGAAGCAATGACACCAATACCACCGGCTATCTGCAGACCGGAAATGACTACACCGACAAAATCAATGACATAGCCGAAGAACTTCCCGTTCTCTTCGTAGATCCTCACCGATGCGGTGAGAACAGACTCCCCCGTCCTGAGCATTTTGTCCTGAATTTTCAGGTTATTGTTTTCCTCACGGATGTTCCGGATACACTGCTGGCATTCCTGCTCTGTCGCGCCATTGCGGATGGCGGCCAGCTGAAGCTTACTGAAATCACGCACATTGTCCTGAAAGCGAACGCGCGTCAGGGCATCTTTAATATGAAACCCCGATACGGCAAGTGCTGTATTCATCAGCTGATTCACTTCCAGTGAGGCCATTGTCAGGAAATAGCCCGAAAAGCGATTACCACCTGTATATATGTCCAATTCCTTCCCTCGAATCGTCGTGGACCAGAAAATATACGGTAGCACACACCTTTAAGCTGTGACAGATTCCCGGCTGTATCTCATTACCAGATAACTTTCACTACCGGCCTGAACTGAATCGCCACGGTTTCCGGAGTGTAGTCAGGGGATTGTTAACGAAATGAGATGGTGCAACACCGGCGTCGTGACGACAGGATCAGGGGGTAATTAACTCCGTGAGGACAAAGCAATGAAGAGAACCCGTCAGGAAGTTGTGGCACGCTGGCTTGCCAGCCGTGCACCGGAGCAGCGTACCGTGAAGAAGCGCAGAAATTCTCGGATGAATGCTGGCAGACGGGGCTGCGCCTGTCTGCCCGGCCTCGTTCACATTATGATCTGATCATGAATGAAGTTCGGTGGTCTTTCATCGCGTGACACATGACAAACAGGCCATCCCTCAGGGAATGGCCTGTTTCTCTATCATTTTTTCTCCAGCCCGTCATTACGAGCCAGGGGCGCCAGTGACCAGCTCCCGCATCCGGAAGCGCGCCATGGGACGGGAGAGACCAGTGATTCAGACCACGATAATCTCTTCCAGATTCCTTGCCATATACGCACCGGGCGTAGTGGCCACCCGTCAGCGTTGACGGCACTGGTTAGTGAAGCTCTGCTGGAGCGGGTCGCGTTTTATTGCTTCGCCCTGGAAGGGTTGACACGCGTGTGGCCTTACCATCCGGTTTTTTGCGTTTCGGTTTGTTGAGGGCATAAAGTTCACGCATTTCGTCACGAACCGCGCGCCCCGCTTTCAGGGCAACTTCATCGAGCCGTTTATCTATTTCTGTAGCTACCAATTTTTCGATGTGCTGATCCATACCACCACTCAGCGATGCCTTACGTAAGGTTGCCGCGTTGCCGTGAAGTAGTCTGCCATCTTTTGAAAATGCTTTGTCACTATTACTCATACAAAACCTCAGCTGAAATATAATCCCGGCATAACCGGATTTGATATATTTGCAGAATTCAATTAAGTACTTCTGCTGAATTTTAATTGACTACGAGACTGACGATGGCTTAACACGAGCAGCAAATAGGAATACCTGTATATCCCTCCGTCTCATCAATGAAAAGTGTGTTACAGATGTGGCACCCACGAATACGTGGTAGAGACGTCAACCCACGTGGCAGCAAATCGGTCAGCTTATCTTCAGACCAGACAGCACCATCGCGAATATCAGACGGGAGTATATTTCCAAGCCTCCAGGACGGTTGGTTCGCACGCCACGACCACATTGGCGAAAACAGAAAATAGTGGTCGTATGTGTCACGTTCAGCTTGATGTTTTCTGAATCCAACTTCACGTTTCCATGGGGCCTGAATAATGCTGAAACCCATGCCCATTTCAGCTGTGTGAATGTAATTACCTCCACTGTAATGATCCAGCGTCGCAAGAGATGTCGCTGGATGGCTTGCTGGCGGGAACACCCACAGATAACATTCATTCTCAGTAACACGAGAAACAAGCTCGCTTTTACCTCCCTTTGTAAAGGAAGCCGCAAGAGAAAACCTGGCGTTCCAGGAGATATCTGGTGCCGGGATCAGTTTTGAAGCAATTGCCAATGTGGCTGTCACAGGGGTTAACTCCACCCCTTCATCGTTTAGCGCAAGGTTTTTACGAAGATCTTCAAACGCCCGCTTTTTGATATCTTTCGGAATGGCTGGATCAAGTAAAAGCTGAACCTGATTTACACCTATCCCTGCTTCTTTAAGCCTTGTAATGACCGTTTCAGCCACACCCATAGCCTGAAAAATATCTGTATCCAAACACTTCTCGGCACGTTTTATTGTGTCGAAAAGGTTGTACTGCTTTGAACGTGACTTACCGCGGATCTCAATTGGAGTCTCTCGTTTTGAGTTTACTTCAGGTGATACAGTGCCAATTGCAGCGTGCACAAGCTGACGGCAATAAACTTCGTCTATTGATAACTCGCTGCTCAGACGGCTGATACATTCAGATAGAAGGTTTTTTTTAGACATGACTACTCCTCAAGTTTGACGTTTTGTAAGCTGCGCTTGTTGGGCCGTTAATCGCGAAGCTAGACGTCAAATAAAGGGTTCATCATATTTGAAATTTCAGGTCGTATGTATGCACGGCAACCACACAACAACTACTGATTGCCTAATCAAAGCAATTTTTTCTCAAGAAAGCAAGCGCTCTTTTTCGCCCCATCCCTTAAGCCCCTCATTCTGAAGGAAGCGAATGGCTATATCTCGCCGTGAGTTATCTCGCTGTGAGTTCACCCGATGGATGCAGTAGTCACCCCGTTACCCTGAGGAAACTTTTCCCCTTTTCGTCATTACGTTCCTGGAGCCTGCCGGCGGCCTGCTCCCGCATTCGCGCGCGCCGGGGAGACCTGTCATTCAGGCCACAACAATCTTTTCCAGCTCCCTGTCCATATACGCACCGAGCGTGGCGGCCACCCCGTCAGCGTTGACGGCATTTTGTTCCGTAACCGCACGATTCGGGTACAGGTGGAAGAACGCATACCCTTCCACAAACATGAAGCCGATCTCGGTACCGCGCTTCCCGCTCACCGGTGTGATGTAGGGGCTGGTAACGTTAAAAACGTGATCAGTGACTGTAGGGAACGTGAAACCCTGCCAGTTCAGGCAGTCGGGTAACGACTGCCCCCTGCGGGCGGGTTTCAGCATCACGCGGATCTGCCAGATATCAGACGGGTATTTCTCCGGCCGGTACACCTCGACAGAACAGTACGTGCCCTCGTGTGTAAAGGTCTCGGTCACCGCCCCGGCCTGGTGGAGGCCCATCTCGGTCATGCGGGTTTCAGCCCTTGCCAGCGCCGCGGCAAAGACTTTCTCTTTTTTCAGGAACAGGGTTCGTCCATAGCTGTTCGGTGAATCCTCCAGAATGCTGTGGCAGAGGGTCAGCGCCAGATAAGCCTCGCCGAGCGAAGACTGGACATAGTGCTGCAGGTGTTCACCCGCGCGCCCGGTAGCGCTGTACAGACGCATGTCGTCTTTGATCATGCCGATATCGATGGCCAGCGCCTGACAGTATGTCCGGCGCGCGTCCTCTGTCAGCGTATCCTCGTTCATCAGCCGGGCGATCTCCGCGAGCCGGGGCCGGGCCGACAGCAGGCCGTCGAGGGTGTTCTGCAGCGACTCTTCCGGCCGCCAGACCCGGGTTTCTATCGTGAAAGGCAGCCGGTCGTTCTGATCGACAAACTGGTAAAGGGCAGTGATGGCCTGGGTGGCCGTGCAACCCAGCTGCTGGAGTTTGGGGTCAACACGTTCTTTCAGCGCCGCATCCAGGCGGGCGTTAATCATGGCTAACGGCATGGCCGTACTCCTTGTTTACCTGTTTTATGTAAAGCACGATTGCTTTACCCTTTTTGTGTATCATAACTGCTTTACACATAAAGTAAAGCAGATGTGCTTTACTTAACTGATGCCAACACATGCATTATTGAGATGAATTATTGCCTTATCGGCATTAACGCTTTTTTGTTAAGAATGCAGATATTTTATTGCCCGAGTGTCACCAGTAGCGGTTTCTGCATCCGCAGATCCGTTTTCTGTTAGTTCCGAATCTGCCCTCTGGACTGACCGGAAGAATGCAAGATTGAGATTTTTAAAGAAATACTCTGCTTACAGGACGTATGATGAAGAGGTTGAGCACCCACCTATCAGGAACGCTATGTCTGGCAAATTCCTTACACACCTTTCAGCTAAAATACGAGCCGAACTCAAACACAACCTTAAGAACAATGCGGTGTATAAACGACATCGCTGGAGCCTGCCTGAGAGGGCACAGGTGTACTGCTCCACGCATTATCTGAGGGCTATGTTGTTTCTCTGGACGGCGGCCGCAGGCGCAGTCATTGCTGCGGAATATTTTCGCCCCGTATTTCATTCTTTTGCCGTTACCTATCTGAAAGGCGTCACGGTACTACCGGCATGGATGTCAAACCTGCTGGGCGCGCAGTTGACGATTATCGGGATCGTTTTTCCACTGGTTGTGGGTCTTATCAGCGTGCTCTTTCAGAAAAAATCGTCCCGGATACATATTCAGTCAGCTTATCAGCTTCATTCAGGTTACATGTTTGCGGGTCTCAGCGGACTGTCACTGGCCGCATTTATCGTGATTGGCGGATTGTTTTCATCAGCAGGCGATAAATACCGGACGACCGCCTTTGCCATTACGGCCCTGATCTGGATGCTGTTTAATCTCGGGCTGTCTATATGGTTTTTTATATCAAGCCTGAATATTCTGGATGATAAAAAGCGCAATCACCTTATGCTGAAGTACTTTCAGTCAGAGATTGTGGAAAATTTTATTTTACGCTCACTGATAAATGCATGGCTCCGGTACCCAGGCAACTATCTTGATAAATATTACATTAAAGGCATTGAGATCCTGCGCTGGTATGTTTCAGGTGAAGAAAAGATGCAATTACTGCCTTACTATGTAGGTGAAGGAAAGGACATAACTGATGTCCGGCCGCGACTACTCAGTTTTCTTTTGCGATTTCTCCGGCCTGTTAAAAACAGTAATGGTGAACTTATTTTACTTCCCTCGCTCGGCCGTAAGCAGGATACCATTACGCTAATTGCATCTTCTAATGTCATTTTTCCCCGAGGCTGGGCATTTCTCTTCAGAAGATGCTTTATCAGAGGCCCCCAAAAAAACTGGAAAGAATACCGGGATATTACCCGCGATTTTTACAGTGAGGCCTACGATGCCCTTGAAGACGGAAATATCAGTTCTTTCATCAGCGCCGCAGACAGGCTGGTTGAAACCTACACAGCGCTGAAAAAAAGTTTCCGGTATGCAGACGGTAATTATATTGATGAATGCGGTGACACGGAATTTATGCTGACATTCAGCCAATCTTTCCATCGGGATTTTTATGCTTTCAGCCATACTACGGTAAAGTCGCTGGAAACCACAGGTGAATATTTTCGTCATGTAATGACCATCCCGTTCTCAGTATACCGGGACTCTGACAGCCGGCAGTTGAGTGATTTTGAGCAATATGTTAAGTCTCTTTTCCACGTGTGGCATGCGCTGACAGACTGGAAAACAGGGTATGGTGATAATCTGACTGTCGCTCAGGAGCTACGTCACCGCGAGCTTGTTAAGGACTTCATCGGTGAATGGGAAAGCTGGTACATGTGGCGACGTCTTCAGAACCGAGCCGGAGAACAATCTGACAGCGATCAGAACTGCCTTCTGGCTCATCTTTTTCATACCGCTCAGACTGTCATAACAGCAGTCATGAAAGATGACCGTTTTGCCGCAGAACACAGCTCAGATATGCTGTTGCTCTGGTATGGACGGAATAACTTTGAAGAGCATTTTGAGCAGTACCGGTGGCACAGTTTTTTATTCACGCCTGCGTTATTAGCGCTGGACCCTGACGGTTCTGACTGGCAGGCAGTACTACGGGGTCATGAATATTCAGCCAACAAGACGCTGGCGACGGTATTTTATAACGCTCTCGCTGACGTGCGTCTGCTGACTGCCGGTTATATTCTTTCTCATATCAGGCAGAAAAAGAATGTCCTCCTGAAAGACGTTGTCAGGCGACTCCTGAGTTCAGACCTTGTCTATCCAACTGGCGCACATGATCGCCTGACGTTTTCGTTTAAGTCAGCCACTGATATTATTGACAGCATCATCAGGCTGGAACACCGTAATAACGGTCGTGAAGACGGCTGGTACGGGATGCTGACCGGACTCATAAGAGCATTTTCAGCATTCAATGATACCCAAACCATTACCGGTCGCATTTATATGGGTACCTATGAAGATGTCAGGAATATTTACGAAAGTTACGCTGATATTGCTTTTTATTTTTCAGTTGGGTCCCTTACTGTCAGCAGGCGTGTACAGGATGCACTGGATGAGAACATCTTCACGTATTATACGAAGCAGCGAGTTATCAATCAGCTCAATGGAATGAAGCGTCGTGAAGATACCCCCTCTGACGGGTATTTAATGCCGGAGAAAGATTTCAAGGCGAAGATAACTGCTTTCAATACAACGCTTGATGCCTATATTCTGGCGTTCAGTCAGAGTATGCAGGATGAACTTATTCATGCTGAAGTCGATACAGAACGCCTCAGAAATACCGATCTGACTCTCACTCACGGGCTGCCCGACATGCTTGCTCAGGATGCCCTGCTTTCCCGTTTTTCCTTCAGCAGCGTTGAGAGCAGGGATACGGCATGGGAGGCCAGGTCAGTTTGCGGAACCATGCCCAAAAATAACATTGCCCGGGGCATTAACAGCAATGTATACGGCGAGTTGACAGCGCTCCAGGAAGTCAAAAATTATCTGCTTCATGACGTTTACCGCATCCTGAGCCATCTGCCGCCGCAGCGGACCGAAAACGTCCGCAACGTGGACGAACTGCTGCAGCATGTCAGGGAGATGACCGCCGATAACGACAGCTTTACGCTTATTTTCTTCGGAACCCGCCTGGGGAGCGAGCTGCGTGAACTGACCCATCATGCTGACAGGCATGCAGAGCTGGGGATCACTGTGGACCTGATGTCACCTCCCGGCGGCCTGATGCCGGTCAGAATCAACGGCTGTGTTGTCTACCAGGTGTGGGGCTATAAAGGATGCTATTCCCTGCTCGTCAGGAATAGCATCTTCGGTAACCTCCATCTGCGGAGAGATCCTGATGGTCTGCTATTCAGTTCATCGTGGCAGACGGACAGTGAAGATCCCCTGACCGGTTCGGTGACCACCACCTGGGATCAGATGCTGGAAATCAACGGTGCTGTGGTGGCCCGGTTCGAACATCTCTGATAAATCTGTCTGAGCGGGACACATAATTCCCGCTCAGACAATATTATTGCGTATTTCTTACATTTAACTCTCTATAATTAATTTATATGCAATAATCCACACATCGCAACAATCCTCCACTTTTTGTGTTCTTAAGGCAATAATCTCTCTTACTTTTTTGAGATCCGATTTCTGGTAGTTTCGGATCACTGCCCTGTCCCCCGCCGCGCGTCCGCCCGTGAACACCACATGTGGTGACTTTCTGCCTTGTTACAGCGCAGTATGTTGTATTTTTTCCCCCGTCCGTGACCCGGCGCGCAGGTGTCACGGATACCGTTTTGCTTATTTCCTCACCATGTTACACTTCCGGAAACGGGCAATACGCAGAAAAACGGATCCCCGCCGTGACGTCGTCGTTAATTCCATGCCGTGGCTGTGTGTCTGCTTATTATCAATATTGTGATTATCACTCAAGGCGATAATGCAGAAGGAAAGGATGACGTCAGTGCGGGAAAGTTTCAGGGCGGGATAATTTCAGAGATAAGGATTTGCCATGAATAACAGAAAACCACCTCAACAGTTTAACAACCTGATGTCACTTATAGATGAACTGAATAATGTCGGTCATTCATCAGATAAGATCTGGTACAGCGGAAAACTTATCAATGGTAAGCAGTCCTGGACCAACCCGGTTACATTTATTGCCGCCGATAGTCGCATGATTGCTCAGCGGCGTAGCGACGGGACATGGTGGACGCTGTATGGATATGACGATATGAACGATCCCGTTATTCCTGAACCAACCAATAGCTTCAACCTTGATGAACACTGGTTTCAGTTAATGACACTGTTTCAGTGAACGGCCCCTTCACAATGGTATGAGTGGCGGGATTTCTCTTCAGGATACCGGCTGCATCAATGCCGAAATTGCGCGTTGCCGCGTGAACGGACGAAGAACGGATGAATGAGGAAACGCCAGTGCCGCAACGATTAGACAGTCTGGTTGATCTCCTCCGTGAGCTAAACCGTGCCGGCCATCCTGACGACCGGATCTGGTTTTACGGGGACAACCGTGGTGACCCGGTGGCATTTCAGGCCGCAGACTCACGCCTGATAGCGGAACGCCATGATGATGGTTCGTGGTGGACCGTTGCGGGCTACCGGGACGCGAATGATCCGCGCATGCCGGAACCCGAGGACGCATTCAATGTGGATGAGGCGCGCGGTCAGCTGCAGATATTTTTTGATGACACAATCAAAGAAAATGAATAACGGGCTGACATGCATCTGCACTGCGGCCACGACGGCACCTGACGCACGACAGGTACATTATCTTCCCTGACCAGAAGGCCCCTGTATGACGGAAATTCCAGGCAGTGATTCGTTACTGGAGCGTATCGCTTTTTACCTCTGGCCCGCTCACGAAGTGCTTCTCTACAGAAAAACAACTGACGCAGAGGGAGATGATTATTACCTAATCCTGAACGGGACCGGAGATGAGCTGGCTGAATGGGATGAAGGTGAACAAAACTGGATAGTAGTTAACCCCCCCGTCGTACTTGCGATGCCACAAATACAGTCGAGCTTGCTCCGGTGCTTGCCCGGATTGAGCAGCAAACTCTCAGAATGGCTATGTGCAGGGGGCAGCTTGGTTTATTCATTCCATCTGTCACAAAAAAATCAGTAAAAAGGCTCGGCCCTGCATCTTGACCAGTGCTGGAGTGAGAATGACTGAGTCTGTTCTATACAGGCGGAGGAGAGTACCGATGGGAAAGATGAAAGAACTTCTCTTTGATATGCAGGAAGAACGGTGCATTGCATGGATTATGGAAAATTATCCGGATGCCGAGGAAGGAACGGAAGAATGGGATGCTGCCGCTCAGGAATATAGCTGGATGCTTGAAGCACAGGAGGAGGCGGCTTATCTGTGGTCCTTCCAGGAATCACTGAACGACCTGGAAAGTCGTTACAGACATGCTGTGCGTGAACTGGATGAGCTCCATGAGCTGATTGGTTCTTCCTGCGGCGGTATTGTCTGTCGTCTGGGGTTTGCCCACACCGTAACGGTGATGGAAGCGTTTCTGATGTATTCCGCCCGAGCCCTGCTGAATGATCCAGTCCATCTGGATCGTTTCTATGCCAGCCTCAGTCACAATCCTCGCCTCAACGGCCAGCTCAGGAAATGCCGGGGCGCAGTGGAGCAGCGCTATCAGAAACGCAAGGATACTGCGGTTTCCCTCACGGAAGACGAACTCAGGCTGCACAGTGCACAACTTTGTGTCAGCCAGCTGACTTTCCATAATCTGGACATCATGACCGCTTATTTTGATGCGGTTCTGAAAAGCAGGCATGACTGGCCCGTCGATGACCTGCGGGATATCGTCCGGACGCGCCAAGATTTGATTCACCGGAATGGAGTCAGTACAGAGGATGAACCCGTGTCAGTAAATCAGTGGCAACTGAACAGTGCCATAGGAGCAGTGCGTGCCTTTATTGACGCCGTCGCCCTGACCCTGCGGCGGGAAACCGGTCGTGATGAACAACGCTTCCGGGTACCGCCACCATTTATCAACGTAACGAATCCTGACTTTTCTAAGGAGTGACAGATGCCTGCAAAACCGATAACACTGGCCGGAGTCCATTATCCCCGTAAAGGCGATGCTGAGCGCTGGCTGCTGGCGCAGCGTGATGCCGTGGAAACTCTGGGCGGCGTCAGCGAGGGGCCGCTGTTTGAACAGCTGAAGGATCTCTTCCTTCGGTACTGTCAGGCTACTGACTGGCCGCTTAAAGGTGACAGAGTTACACATTTCACGGTGGGCTATGAGCACCGCGGTAAAGGTGATGCCGGTGGCTCCACCAAATGTTTCTTTGTTCATTTTGATAATAACGATAAGGGCGATTCGTTTTCGGTGGAAAAGGCACTGAAGAATGTCCTTCGTCTGGAAGGAAACCAATGACAGCCATGAAAACCGACAGCGTATCTTTACCGTCACCCTCTGAGAACCTCACTTCATTGCTGATCCAGTGTCAGGCGTTGCAGTCGGCCGCCGACAATATCCGCCGTCCGCACCCGCGCGCCACGGTGGCTGAACTGGACGAAACGCTGGATCCGTTCGCACAGCGCATGCAGCGCGCCTGTCTTTATGCTGCCCGGATTGACCGTCTGCTGGCTATGGAAACCTGCCTGGCGGACACCGGTCGCCTGCTGGAAGAAAAGGGGCTGATCAGTGTGGCCGCCGGCAACGATTATGCCCGGGCAGCGCTGGCCTGGCTTGAGCTCGCCGCCGGGACACAAGACAGGGAGCGGGCATGACACGCTTCTCTCCCCCGTCGCTGATTGCGGACCCAGCCCTGGCCCCCCTGCCGGTGGCCATCGATTACCCCGCGGCGCTGGCGCTGCGCCAGATGGCGCTGGCTGATGATGCGTTACCGAAATACCTGCTGGCCATCGAGGTCAGTGCCCTGCTCCATTATGTCCCTGATCTGAAGCGGCAGACCCTGCTGGCCACGCTGTGGAACTGTGGCGGTCGCATCAATGAAGTGCTGGCACTTTCCACCAGTGATTTCCGTCTTGATGTGCCGCAGCCGTGGGTGCAGCTGGCGACGCTGAAACAGCGGGAAGAGAAAGCCACCCGCGGCGCCGGACGCCCCCGTAACGGCACGGCTCCTCCCCGGATCGTCCCGCTTTCGGACATGCAGTACGTCACGCAGCTGCGCACGCTCTTCGCGACCCTGAAAATTCCGGCAGAACGACGGAACAGGAATACCGGGCGGACAAAACGGGTCCGCATCTGGGATATCACCGATCGCACGGTGCGGACCTGGATCAATGAAGCCGTTGCCCTTGCAGATGCTGACGGAGTGAACTTCTCGGTTCCGGTCACCCCGCACACGTTCCGGCACAGCTACGCGATGCACATGCTCTATGCCGGTATCCCCCTGAAAGTACTCCAGTCACTGATGGGGCACAAAAATATCAGCTCGACCGAAGTCTATACCAGAGTGTTTGCTCTGGATGTGGCGGCAAGCCACCGCGTCCGGTTCCAGATCCCCGGCGCCGATGCCGTCAGCGTATTGAAACAGCTTTCCCCCGGGCTGCCCGGTGATGATGACCACCGAAACTGAAAAGGAGTCCGTGCTGTATGGCCATGAAACTTGTCCGCAAGAAAGCCCCGCGTGGCGTTCTGTTCCGCATTCTGGACGACGATGAAGTCACGGCCATTGAGAACTTGTCTGGTCGGCGGGTTTCCGCCGGGCGTGAGCAGCGCGAGCTGGCAGAAAAGGTACTCAGGGAAATGCGTCAGAGGGAAACCGGTCGCTCCGGCCGATGATCGTACGCGCCGTACACGCCGTTCGCGTATCGCACGTCTGCTTCTTAAGGATGCAGGGTTGACGGGAAAGAAGCATCGCACAGTTTGAGATATGCATATTTGCGTGAATCTATGGAATTACATATGAAAAGTGGCCTCAGCAGGGAAGATGCTGAGGCCATGGTTCAGATGGACTTAGGACATGGCGATGGGTGAGGGCATTATATTCAGTCAATCTATTTAAAATGATTTCACCTTACAAATTCTGAGCATAGTTTTTGGGCTAAGTTAACGTCTAAATTCGGGAATAAACTAAAAATATCAGATTCTGAAACATTATAAAGTGCCCCTACTTTCAAACGTAATTTCTTTATTGAGTCATAGAACGGTTCTGGAAGCTCATTTGCCAGATTGGCGGCATCACGATAGGAAGGTAATTTGGATGTCATTGCATGATTAGTAAAACGCTTGCTCATTTCCTCGCTAAATATAGTTGCGACCCCCTCTTCCAAAACATTAGTATTCCCGATCTTAGGATTTAATAAATGAACAGTTTCATGCGCTAACTCGTACAGAGTTGTCGGCCAGTAAACTTTTGCGTTAAGTGAAAGAACAGCAAATGCACCATCGAGGGATGGTGTATTACAGATATAAGGATGGCCTTCACCAAATACTGGTTGATATATTTTTTTAATTGGATCCTTATTACCTATCAATCCTTCAATATGTGTAAGTAGAAAATTTTGTAAAGCCCAAAGTCCTTCGGGAGACTCTGATGGAAGACTGGAGATGAATTTGTACATTGTCATTCCTATTACTTGAATTAAAAAAACAATAACTAAGCAACATAATTCCTTACTCACGTTTCACGGACCTAGAAGAAGCGCCAACAGGGCATCCCAAAACTCGCATACCTTCGGTGCGGCTGCCATCTCTGATGATTAAAGTTCTCTCATCACATCGCCGCAAGGCTTGCATTAAAAAAGTTATCCAAAGTAAATCATCCCTGTTGTCTTCATTCCATATAACCAATATTCGCATTACGAGGAATGGTTAACTTATAATCTACCGTTCCATGAATCTCACTTCACACAGGAAACATTTGTGTCTTCCAAAAAAAGGCTGTGTAACCTTACCACAGCCGCGCTTTTTATCAGGTTATAATTGAAATATCGACTATATTTTTAATTTCAGTATAGATATTTACATTTTCGTCCGGTACTTCAATGCTGATTAGAAGAGAATATTTTACATTGTTTCTCCACCGTTCTTCACCTGTCCGGTATTTCCACCACCCACTAACCGGGAATACTGCAATTGTATGCATGTCTATAAGATCGGCTACTGACCCCGCCCATCTGTCTGAATGAATGGAACCACGTGTTCTTAATTGTGTCCCGAGGAACCATCCCTGATTATCTCCTTCCGGCCCGGTATAATCCTCTGTTAAAGCTAATGCATTAATACTTGAGCGGAAGTTTTGCAGTGTCTGTCCGGGTCGTATGGTGCTGAATCGCAGGCCGTGCGACTGATAGCTATATCTTGAACGATATCCCCGACGACCGGGATTGGGCTCAATGAAATAAGAAAGTGTGACACGCATTTTGACCTGCGTTTCCGGGGGGAGTGCCTCCAGTGCAGTTAACGGCCATGGCAACTGATGCAGGTTCATCACATTATTCTTCGGGTCGGCAGATGCGGCAGCTCCATCTTCCTTAATGAAGGGTTGTAATTCGCTCTCTGCTATTAATGTCAGTGCATTATCTGCACTGTATCTAGCCCTGTTAATGTCCGGAACACCGTGGCCTACCATTCTGAGAAGATATTCTTTTGCAAGCCCCGCAGAGTGGGTGTCACAAAGCTCATCAAAACGCGCCATCATGCGAGGAGTCCATTCTGCTGAATGCACGACCAGACCGCGAATAGTTTCAGGCCACAGTTCTGGATATTGTGTCCTTAGAAGCGCCGCATCTCGGGAAATCAGAGCACATGCGGCACTCGTATCTCCATAACTTTGGAACGCAGGACCGGGCACTCTCCCAGATGTCGTCAGCAGAGAGACATCTGCACAGGTATCTACAGTTGTTTCATCCGGGGAGAGAATGTGATTTCCACCTTCTGCTACAACATCAGGTTTATGAGGAGCCTGCTTACGCCATGACCAGTGCACCGATGACCGGCTTGAGGGTGAAACATCACCAGGCAAAGCAAACGCGGACCAGCCTGCGAATGTGGGGTCGTCAATGGTGGTGAGATCAGTGTAAGCCCCAACAGTTAACGCATTCCAGGACTGAGCCGGATCTTCAATTGGTGAAAGTGCTACCTGATGCCAGTAGTCTGTATCATGGATGACATTTCGGTTGTTTCCAGCTGACACAACGAACAGGCGTCTTACACCATCATCAATTCCACAACTGAAACGGTCAATTTCCGCAGACCAGGAGGATGGCATTCCTGTTGTCGAACCTTCATCGGAGGTTATCGCTAGGCTGTATATGCGATTAAGCTGTGGTCGTGCAATCTCAAGACGGGAGGCGGTGCCCACTGTTATGCTGCCATAGAGCTCAGGAGGATTACTTCCGATCGGCGGAATAATTCTCCCTGATTCAATGAGGAAAGGCACATGCACCGGGTCATTACTTTGACTGACCTTAAGTAGATCGCCAAATGCCACAAGGCCCGCTTGCATTGAGCCATGCTGAATTTCAATATTGTGATGGTTTGAATAATGCGGCCACTGGGATGTCCAGCATTCTGCATAAGTCCCTGCTGTAATGTGCATCAGCAAATGATGGTCATAATTTATACCGGTATCAAGTATGGATACCGCACAGTTTGCATTAGCAAGAGGCTGGATACGTCCGGAGATATCATTAACCCATTGCGCCTGCTCGAAAGGGGAAGAGTTAACGACAGGAAATGGAGTGTCTTTCGCTCTTCTGAGTTCTTCAAGATTGGCAATGAGTTCGGGGGCTCTTTCCAGTTGTTTCCGCGAACATTTAATAAGCAGGACGACAGATTTGAAAAAATTGAGCGAGGAACGACCCAGTTCAGCATTGAGCCTTTCAGCGAGTTGCGTTCCTGTCCGGTGGGGGTCATTATTCTGATCCTTTTTAAGCCAGAGTTCCCACCATACCTGTTCATCAGCATCTCGTGGATAAAGCCAATCTTCATCTGTCCAGAAAGAGTAAAGGTGAGCAAATCTTACCTCTGCGATACTGGCAATTAAAGGATGGTTAGCGGGATAGTGCTTATTCTCTTTTGCTTTATAGCGGTCTTTATCAGGATCAAGATACTGATTAACTTTCCTTAGAAAAGCACCACGCCTTGCTTCAGGGATAAATAACGTTGCAACTTCATGTCGATTCTCCGTTTTGATAAGGCAAAGTTTGAAATCAGTATTGTCCAGTTTATCCAGTGGCAGCTTGCCCCCTTCCTGACCAATAACTTCAATATAAATGCCAATCTCTTCTGTTAGTGGTGCTTCGCGAATTGCAGCTCTTGCATCGTAATGAGATAATATATTCTCATATTGCACTTTAAGAGCACCGCCGTGAGCTTGTCTGTCAAGGGCGGGGATCTGAGTGCTTCTTGCAGTGTTTTTAGATTTAAACTTTTCAGGCTGAACAAATTTCGCGACACTCAAATGATTCCTGTCATTTGCCATTATGCCCTCTGCTGAGTTATTCCCGGTTTACGCCACCCCCTTTATGTCTTCTTGTGAGGGCTTTGACGACTATCGGTGTTTCCAGTTTTCCGTCAAAATATATAACGGCATCCTTTGCAGCATCATCACAGGAGCGCGTAATTTCAGCAGAACTCAGGCCCAGAGCCTCTTTTGTGATTGTCTCCCAGTCGAGATGGTTAACATCAAAAAGTGATAGTCGATTTTTCATCAGCATATCAATCTGTGCTTCTTGCGGCTTTTCAAACTGAATAATATCGTCGAAACGGCGATAAAGAGCCTGATCAAGTAGCTCCGGGTGGTTTGTTGCTGCAACAATGACGCTTTCTGAGTAATCCTGCTCCACAAACATCAGAAAGGAATTCAACACCCTTCTGATTTCGCCCACATCATTTGATGCACCACGTTGTGTGCCAATAGCGTCAAATTCATCGAACAAATAGACAGCTCGTGTCTGTCTGATGTGATCAAAAATAAGACGTAATTTTGCCGCAGTTTCTCCCATATAACGGGTAATTAGGCTATCCAGGACTATGGTGTAGAGCGGCAAACGAAGTTCAGTAGCCAGCATGAGAGCTGACATTGTTTTACCTGTTCCCGGCGGCCCGGTAAAGAGAAGTTTTCTTCGTGGTACTAACCCGAACCGCTTTAATTTGTCTGATTGCCGTTGTTCAGTTACGACTTTCTCAAGCCTTTCTTTGACATCTACTGACAGAACAAGCTCTTCAACATGCACATCACTAGGGGTCAATTCCAGCAACCCCTGGAGTTCACTTTTGGGCTGGTGTATGAATGGAAGAGTTTTTGCTGTCGTCAGATGACTCACCTTTTCTTCGTTCTTCTGTGATTTTTCAACAAGTAACTTGATGTCATTTGCGAGTTTGTTGTGGCCCTGACGTGCTTCTTTCGCCGCGACCTGGAGAGCAATGGAGTAAAAACGCGCTTCATCACCGTCAGCGTGACTCTTTAAAAGCGCTTTAAACTGTTCTGCGGTTGCCATCATCAACTCTCCTTTGAGTACGTTGATAGTATAAATATTAGTTCTTTAATGCACATTAAGAATGTGACTTATAGTGCGCGATCTGGAACGATCACTCCGACATATTTGTAGATTGTCGTTCTGGATACACCGTACTTCTGCGCAATATCACTCACACTACTTTCAGGATGACTCAGTAATTCTTTGATATGCGTGATATCTTCCCGGCTGAGTTTCATTTTTCTTCCGCCAAGGCGTCCTCTTGCCCTGATGGCCTTAAGACCTTTACGGTTTTTCTCATGTACAAAAGCCTGCTCACATTCCATCAGTAACTGACATATCCGAACCAGCGTATCTCCGGATTCACGTGATGAATCCAGTTGCTCACGGATACTGATCAGGAAAGCGTCCTTAGCGGCAACAGACAATATGGTTCTAATCACACTGGCCAGATTGCGTCCCAGCATTTCAAGGCCGGTAACTACCAGTACGTCTCTAGGCTTGAGAGTGTCCAGACAGGTACTCAGGTGCTGAAAATCTTTCTCTTTATCTTCAAAGATCAACGTACAACCAGCGGATTTAAGGCTCTCATGCTGATTGAGGTTATCTGCGAAGTGCCGCATATAGCCGATTTTTTGATTCATGAACAATAAAATTACATTGATTTATTTACGTAAAAGTTAACACTATTTTGATAAAAAATCCACCAGATTTGGTGGTGTTGATGCATGACAGTTTCATGACGTAGTACTGCAATATTGCGGAGCAGGAATACCTAACGCAGCGCAGGCAGCAATGGAAATTCAGAGCTCTCCATACATTTAATCAATTGGTTTGTTCTATGAGATTTTATGGCAGGCAGGTTTACCGGCTGTAGTGGCATACCAACTTTGGCCACATAGCCGAGCGAAGTGTGAGATGTCCGCTCCTGGCAGAGGCTGTGTGAAAACGATTTAAGCTTGGGACATGAACGCAAAAGAGGCCGACGCCAGCGCTTTTACGTAAAAATTTGCATCATCTTTTCTATGCAAATTTTCTTAGAAATCGTCTAAACGCGTGACCTTCTGTCAGCAATCAGAGTTTTCACACAGCCTGGGTACACAGGGGACACCCAAGCCGAGCAGATCTCCCCTGGACGCGCAGTCAATTCTGTCCACTTGAGCTGGCAAATAGTGATCACGCTTGGTAAAAAACACCCGTCGTGGCGCTGATCGTTTTCTACAAGAGCAAAACTTAGTTTTGCCGTTCTGGACCGGACAAGTTGTCCGGTTCTTACGTTCCATAAAAGTGTTTTAAAAGTACGCTTCTGGGTTGAGGGCTTTGAAGCCCAATGATGATGGCCAATTTGTACGACTTATTCAATCGCCATAGTCGCCCACCCAACTTGGTGTCGGACCGTCTTGAAATAACCACTCGTAGCCCGTTTGCTCCTTCAAACGGGCAAGTACTCTATAAAGCCGTTTGTGCATTGAAGTGTCGATGAATTTGATGAGGTCTTCCCACTAGTTTCTTCCACCTATATGCAGTCCTAAAGTCATTTGCGCCTGTATATGAAATTGTGTGCCGCTGAACGAAAATCCTACTAAGGTATCAATCGATTCATGACCTCCATTATGGGCATAACGTTCGTCGCGAATTTTATAAAGCTCATCATGAACAGCCCTAAGGTGGGTGGGGAGGTCATTCCGCTGGAGAACGTAAGTGCTATTGCTTTTGGCGAACAAACGTGCGTAGCTGACCACAAAAGCGGTAGTTAACATCTCCTGTTCCATCATCGATTCTGTAGTGATTTCAAACTTGGTTGTACGAAGCCGATGATAAATGTAACTAAGGCTTGATGTAGTAGGGATTGCCTTTATAAGTCTAACCAGACTTTCAATCTCTTTATCGCAACCGCTGATAATCTCACACCCCTTCTTCAATATTTGTTCAAAAGGCGCTCTCAGATCAGCTGGCAATTTGTTAATAAACTCTTCAGAGACGCTGTAGTAGTCGTCGCCTTCAAAAATGGGGGGGGGGACATAGCCATCTGGGTAAACCCTGTGTGGAGAAATTGCGCCATATTCAAACCAATTGGCGAGATTTGGTTTATCAAGATAAATAAAGTCTCCATTATGGCTTGGAAGCGGAAGGACGTGCAGAAGGTTGAGTCAAAACCGGCTGGAAAAGTGCCGTGAATTGCCTGTAGCACATGGCAAATTATCCGTTGGTGCATATCCACTGGACACTACCGTCATTGTGACCAGTACCAAGTGGGCTCGATGGTATTCCCATCTGCAGCCAAGGTCAGAGTTTGCTAGCCTTCGTTCAGTCGTGATTACTGATGACGGGTAAGAAGTAACTTTTTTCGTTGCGTTTGGATGGATTGCTTTCGAAAGTATAGGTTCGTACTGCTACCTTCAACAAACCTTCCGATTGCAATATAATGACAAAAATGAATTTCTTTTCAGTACTATATTACTGAATAAAGCTAATATAAAGCCAAATTACTATAATTTCGGTAAAATATTACTATTAATGAAGTTAAATATCGCACTATAGTTTTCATTCTAATAACCTGGATTGTTCAGTATGAAGAGTAATCATAGTCAGCTCAGTTGGGGGGAGCGCCCCATCCCGAAAGGACCGGAGCATTTCGGCGAGCGTCTCAAAGCTGTTATCGGAAAGCAGTCTGTCGCCTCTTTTGCCAGGGATTGCGGAGTCTCCGAAGCATCCATGAGAAAGTACCTTAAAAGCGGTACTGAGCCAGGTATCGACAGCGTAGCTACGATTGCCGCATACACCGGCCGTTCTTTGACCTGGCTTATCACGGGAGAGGGTGACCCCTTTACTGAAAATGCCAGGCAGGCCGGAGAACATCTCTCAGAAGAAGATATCGAGAAATGGTGGAGCCTGATTTTCGGCGCTTTGGACATTGAGAATAAAACCAAAATTATCCACGCTTTTCAGCAAGGTGGACTGAGTGCTGTATTTCACCCTTCTCTCGCTATCAATAAGGCAGTCAAAATAAAGGGATAGTTAGGGCCTGTAAGCGCATTCCTGAATGTGAGATGTCCGCGATGGTGAGCAACGGCTTCAGGATGGCTTACCGGTCGCCTGAAGGTGGTATTTGAGCTGTTGTCGCTTTATTCCCCGAATTCGATTTACCTTCCGGCTGGTTATAATTCCAGCTCCAGTCTCCCCTGCTGATACTATATATCCCCGTTTTGCAGGTCTTACAATGTTTCTCCCCCTGATAGTGAGTATTGCACCAGACACAGAACCAGTGCGTAACCGGGTTGATGGTATCCATACTGTCAACCAGTGCGCGTAATCGTAGAAGAAAAGCCTGTCTCCTGATTTCTGCCCGAATGTAACCGCATTTTGACACATCGGCTTTAGTGACTTTAGTAGGCGGAAAATGCTCAAACCAGGCTTCTTCACCAATGATGTTGTCCTGCAGCCTTACAGGACAATGGCAATCAGGACAGCGCCACAGATTGTCAGTTCCGGGCTGAACCTCTTTTGCAGGAACGTAATGATTGTCAGCGTCGAGAGCCAGATACTGCTTTACCCGCAATATGTTTATCTTGGGCATAGATATAATTCCTTTTATTTTCACAAAGATGAGACTGTAATGACAGTCAGATGAGATGTGTAAATGCTCAGTGTATTTCTGTCGGTATTTTCGACATGCGTAGAATACGCTACATGCGTTTCTGACCGATTTTCTTTTTAAGATACATGACTTGCTAGTTTTAAAGCACAAAGCTTCAATGAAGGTTTTGGAGGAGGTTTGAGTCCGCAACTGGGGTCAACTTATCAGGTTCATTCTCAGTTATGTTACTGTCGCGACTGATTGATGCGGTTTTGAACCCAAGCTTCTACTTCACTTTGCATCCAGCGGGAGCTACGACCCAGTTTAATTGGCTTCGGAAACTCTCCGTCTTTGATCAGCTTGTAGAACCATTTATCGGTTAAGCCCGTAAAGCTGGTGATAAATGCCATATCGACCATTTTGTCGTTGGTGAGGTAGGATTGTTGGAAGTTGTTACTCATGGGGTTGTCTCCATCCTGATATTGAGTGAATCAGGAGAAGCGCCATTGCTGGTGGTTGACCGTTGACGCATTCTCCTTCTCAACATCCACTCCCTAGTAATAAATTACTTATCAGTTCTGAGAACAGCCAAAGTTACGCTGACCATCTAAATTGTTTTTGCTGTACTCTTTAGCCAAATACATTGCTCTTGAGGTCAAATTTTCGTAAGTATCCTCGAAGTAACGGTTATTACGGTTTAACTGGTAAAAGCCACTTGGAGGGATGTGAATCAGCCCCTTATATTTGTTTTCCGCATAATCTCTTTTTATTGCCCTTATCCATGCCTGAACAACCATATTAAAAACACTCTGGTTGAAAGCATTGTCAGGATCTTGTTTAATCTTCCCCGGCCACGCATAGGCGTCTTTGTTGAGCAAAAGTAATACGTGATAATGCTTCTTGCTCCCTTCCTGATTAAATTCCCGTACCCATACAAATCTCATGTTGCATGTCAGGGTCTTCTTACCCGTTTTTTGCTTACGTTTAATATCCGCTTTGATTTGTGATTTTACTGAGTTGATGAAACGAGTTATGACCTCAGAGGCGGTATAACACTGTGTAGGGCAATCTGGACGCTCTTCTTCGTCAGGGAAGCGCAGATCGACTCTGATTGCCAATAGGCGGGGATACTGTTTTAACGCTCTGTCGATTGTTCTGGTGATACCGTGCACATAGGCTTGATTCAGTTCCCCATACCGACTCTGGTTCTTGATGCTCATTACATGATGTCCTTAGCTGATTGAACTCAGCTCATCGGATACCTGGTAATGATTTAAGGAATGATGGTCTCTTCCTACCCCTTTCTCTGGCTCTTCTCTAAGGGGATGGTTACGGGTACTAATATCCCCTCATGTAGATCTACTTCCGTATGTCTGTGTCCCTTACTTATGTCTTTGTTCCTCATTGATATCTACGTCTACTACATCTACGTCCATTATTAACAATACGAAGGAACAGAAGGGAAAGGAAGAGAATGGAAATAGAAGAAGAAAATAGAAAACAAAAGGGAAAAAGCCATTGGAACCGCTCTCTAGTTAGCTGGATTTTTCTGCTTTTTTAGGAGTGATTGGATAGCGTGTACTACCTGCCAGAGCGGTGTTGCCGACAAAACCAGTATAGGGAGAGTAGTATTTTTATACTTACCCCAAACCCTTATTCCAGGAAAGCTGCCATGTGTGCACACACGGCATTAAAGCGCCAATATGTTATTGCGTATGATTTGGGGCCCCCATAAAATACGAGCTAAAAGGGACTCCCATACTTTATTTTAGGGTTCAAAATGGCAAGTAAAAATACGATCAAAGTTCATATTGGCGATGACTTACTTTATGATGTAATAATTAAAGAGGCTCATGGTGTAGGAAAGGGTAAGTCTGAGTTTATTCGGGATATAGTTCAGAAAGAACTCTCAGATAAAATCATTGCAAGAAAAGAGGAAATGAATAATTCTTACTCTATTTTTAAAGATGATTACCATGGAGTGAACTCTATCTTCAATCGTAATTCTTATAAAACTGCCCACCCTGCGGATATGACCATAGATTCAGTACGGCAAATAACTAAAGATGGTGTTATTCAGCTTCACAAGATTGATGAGATAATATCTCATGATTATGAATCTATCTTTTTTGGCATGATGTCTTTAAGCCTGAAAGCTTTAATGAATTCTGTAAAAAATGAAGTGCAGGGATTAATCCCTAAAATGATCAAAGATAAATGGTCTGAACTCGAATATGGTATGGATGTCGCCGATCTGAATCTTATTTTCATTGACAGGGTTGATGTGGTTGTCAAATCTTATACAGAGGGAGACGCAAATACGAAAAGTAAGGTCATTATAAATATAAAAATCCATCTACAGGCATCAAGGTTCCTTTTTAAATCGATAGAATATAACAAAGACTTCCTCAGGATCGACTTTCTTAATATACGCTATCATCGTTTCAAAGATGTTGCAGTTAAGGGCTGGTTATCTGATAGATATGAACGATTGCTTTATTTGAAACCAATAAGAGAAGTATTGCTGGGCGGTTTTTTTGCTGGATTATTATACAGACAAAAAGAAAAAGAACTGTTAATGACTGAAATAGACAACTTGTATTTAAATCAGGATTTTGGTCAAAATGGCATGTTGGGAGTTCCGGACAGGTTCGTCAAACTACATATGAACAACGAACAAATCAAACTCAACTTGGGATCATTCAGAAATGCGTTTGAAAGCGTTAAAGAAAAGATGAATGGATTTAAAAGAAGCGATGGCTCTCCTGATTGGCTAAAGTGACACCCATAGAAAATTAAATATATATTATTAGTATGAGAATGTGATTTTTATCAACAAGAACATCTGGATATAGTTCTGTTGCAAAACGTCAGACTTCTTCTTAATTTAACAAAAGTACCAGCCAATATAAAGGCCATGCTCCTAAAGAGTCATGGCCTTTTCTTTTTTCTTCTTGACTAGGAATTCATTATGACTCGTTTAGCTTCCCGCTTTGGTCAAGTGAATGTAATTCGCCGTGACCGTCCTTTAACTCACGATGAATTGTTTCGTGTCGTTCCAAGCGTATTTAGTGAAGATAAGCATGAATCGCGCAGTAACCGTTATACTTATATTCCGACAATTACCCTACTGGATAACCTGCAACGTGAAGGTTTTCAGCCGTTCTTCGCCTGTCAGACCCGTGTGCGCGACCAGAGCAAACGTGAACACACCAAACACATGCTGCGTTTACGCCGTGAAGGCCAAATCACCGACAAACAGGTGCCGGAGATTATCCTGCTTAACAGCCATGATGGTTCGAGTAGCTATCAAATGTTACTTGGTATTTTCAGGGCTGTATGTCAGAACGGGTTAATTTGCGGTGAGTCCTTTGGTGAAGTGCGGGTACCCCATAAAGGAGATGTTGTTGAGAAAGTCATTGAGGGTGCATATGAGGTTTTGGGGATCTTTGATTGTATAGACGAGCGACGAGAAGAAATGCAGGCACTGATGCTCCCGCCGCCTGCACAACAGGCAATGGCTAAAGCGGCGCTGACCTATCGATTTGGCGAAGAGTTCCAGCCAGTGACAGAAACGCAGTTGTTGGTACCCCGCCGTTGGGAAGATCAAAATAATGATCTCTGGACGACTTACCAGCGGATTCAGGAGAACCTGATTAAAGGAGGGCTGCCGGGACGCACTGCACAAGGGAAAAGCAGTCGAACTCGTGCTGTTGCTGGAATTAATGGTGATGTAAAACTCAATCGTGCTTTATGGGTGATGGCAGAAAATATGCTTCACCTATGCTCATAGACTACATATTAGGTATTGATATTTAAAGCGTTACCCTATCACCATACTTAGCTAGCTTATACCAGCATCGTTATGCTTGGGCATTAGCCTTCATTACGACTACCCATTTCTACTGCTCGAAATCTCATTGACCGAGAAACCTACTATGTCTGAATTGCCAATGATGGCCCCACCGGGGATGACATCCGCTTCACTACGCATCATAGAACGTGCAATACGATTACTTGACCGGCACCTTCGGGTGTCCGGTCAGCCACTGACCTCCAGCCATGCTGTCCGGGATATGCTGCGTCTGCAGATGGCCGGGCTTGAGCGCGAGGTCTTTATGGTGTTTTACCTCGACAACCAGAACTGCCTTCTGGAAAGCGAGACCGTTTTTCTCGGCACCATCAACCAGACCGAAGTCCATGCACGCGAAATCGTCAAAGGGGCACTGCGCCACAACGCCGCAGCCGTCATTCTGGCCCATAACCATCCGTCAGGATGCATCGACCCCAGTCATGCCGACAAGACCGTCACACAACGGCTCATACAGGCTCTCGGGCTCATTGAGGTCCGTGTGCTGGACCATTTCGTTGTTGGGCGCAGTGACATCCTGTCCTTCGCAGAGCAAGGCCTGATATGAAGGCCCTGACAATAAACATCATCCATTACCGGAGTAATAACTCATGACATCATCCATTTCCCCGCAATGGGGCTGCGGCAGGACATCACACCCTGCTTTGGTGCCCGTCTGGTGCAGGAGAGGAATCGGCTGCATTACCTGGGCGACCGAGCCGGTCTTTACGGTAAATTCTCACCTGAGCTATTACAGGAGCTTGACCATAGTTTCCCGATATTTATCAGCATCATGGAGGCTGCTCTGCGAAGCTGTGAGCTGGACCCTCATAATTCGCGCTGTATCAGGCTTGAAAGAGAAGGGTTGGTTTGTGAGGCCGATACGCGAGGAAGTTGCGGCTATGTCTACGTCACCATTTATCCGGTTCCATCGTCAGCTTAAAGGAGGTAAAAATGCCTGTATCAATGGAACGGCTTGATAGCTTATGGAGGGAACTGGGAAACATCGTTGTAGCAGAAAACGAAGGTAGCCTTATTATCAGTAAGCCTTTTCTCCATTTTCCAACCGGTACGCCCGTTTTAGATATCTGGACCTGGTTCGAAAACAGTAATAATGAATTCTTCGTCGCCCAAATGCTTTACGGCAAACCAACACACTATACGTTCTGAAATTAACTCATTAAGGATTACGGATGAAACAGTTTACCGTACCGGTTACGGTACCGATTTCACCATACCTGCAACCCGTGCAGGTATGGCAAACATTACTCACATTTCTGCTGGATAAACATTATGGACTTACACTGAATGACACACCTTTTCATGACGGCA
Source organism: Kosakonia sp. YIM B13571 (assembly GCF_042788095.1). Lineage (NCBI taxonomy): Bacteria > Pseudomonadati > Pseudomonadota > Gammaproteobacteria > Enterobacterales > Enterobacteriaceae > Kosakonia > Kosakonia sp. YIM B13571. The sequence goes on from NZ_JBHZPL010000004.1 coordinate 378,093, forward strand.
ACATCATCAGTGAACATATTGAGGCAGGAGTTTCGCTGGTAGATGCGGTTAACTTTCTAGTGGAGCGCTTTGAACTTGTCCGTATTGACCAGAGAGGTTTCACCAGGCAAGATCAAGAACCTTGGTTAACACCTTTGGATGTCCACCGGGCAAGATTTAAACTCAGCATGAATCGCGCATAATTTAAACAGTGATCTAACAAGGAAAATCATGTGGGGGCATAATTGGGGGCATGCAAGGGATCGCGATTTTAAAATATTCAATAAATTCAATGTGATTATCAATTAAATACGACTCCTGTGATCTCCGCCAAAATGCTTTATAAAACCTGATTTGTTTGCCACCCCCTTTGTTTTATATATCAATCATCATTTAATGACCTTTTCAGAAAATTTATTTTTACAACCCTGCTATATATAAAAATCCGTAGTATATTTATAAATCCGGCAAGGGCAATAAGGAGAAAGTAATATGGAGTGGTTATTGGGTGGGTTTGTTTTTTTAGTAATCATCGCCGCAATATTTAAGCCAACCAGATGTGATATTTGTAATGCTAGCTTTAAGAAAAAATACTATACATGGACTATTGAAGGAAAAAAGCAACACTTATGTCCAAACTGTAATAGTAAAATGAATAGAAAGATCAGTTCGCAACGATTTAAAGATAGATTTGGGTAACTAATTTTACAAAGAGGCTTTTCTCAATTATTTCTGATTAGTTAAATACAAGTCATTTAACTAATCTCTGTATTTAAATAACCTCTATAAAAAGAAGATATTATTTTATTTCATTCCGCTTTTATCCAACCGCATCCTACAAGCCTCTTTAACCCACTTACTGAAATTCCCTTTTCCGGCCGCTTTCTCAATCTGTTCCAAAAGATCATCCTCAAATCGGATGTTCTTCATCGTGCTTTTGGTTCGATCAAAATTAAGCTTCTTTTTTTCTTGCATGGTAGGTACCACTTCGGTTACGTTATGTTCATGTGGTACCTACCACATGAAATTGGATTTCGTAAACAACGCTCCGATGTGCAGGAACACAACCGGAGCGTCTAACCATCCCCAACTATCAAGGAGTTGATAATGGCTGATCCGCATTCTACCTCAGACTTCACCATTGCCGGAACCGAGCACAACGTAATTGTGCGATATCGCCCGAATCAGGGCGACGCGAGCACGCCGAGCATCACGCTTTCCGGCAAGTGGCTGCGCGATGCCGGGTTTAATACCGGGCAACATATTCTGGTGAAAGTGATGCAGGGCTGCATCGTGCTGGTGAAATACAGTGATAAAGAGGAGTGGCTGGCGACGGCGCTGGATAAAACGCGCAAGCAGCTCAGGGAAGTGAAGGACGTCATGAAAAACGCGTATCTGCAATCACGGCCAGACTGAATCCTGCCGATTTGCAGCATGACAAATACAGCGTGCCTGCGGGCAGGCTGTATTTGCCGGGGCGGAAGGAAATGAAAAGACCAACCTGGAAGGTGTTTTACGGTGAGAAGAACGCGGTGAAATCGGCAGCATCGGCTAAATACTGCACGCCAAAAAACGCGTTAAAAGTCGTTCGTTTCCCTCTCTGCATCACCATTATTAAGGAGTAAGATAAGCGCCTCGAAATTCCACAGACAACAACCGATGAAGCGCTTCCTTTTTATTCTCTCCACCGCCTTTATTTTCAACACCAGTTTTGCTGCCGCCCCGTTGCCGAAAGACGTTCAGGATTTCCGCAACCTTGCCGAAGAGTGCGAGCATTTCGCCGGCGAGCAGGATTCGGATCTCGACGAGCAGCGCCAGAAAGAGCTGGATGCCAGCCTGCAAGCCACCTGCGGCAAAGCGGTGGTGCAGCTCAAAACGCTGCGGGAAAAATACAAAAATGACACGGCATTAATGAAAGTTATTAATGCCTATGATTTCTGACGGCGGTTTGCAGCACGCAAAAACGGGGGCGTTTGCCCCCGTTCGTTATTACGCTTTCTGTAATGGATAATCCAGGTAGCCTTCTGCGCCGCCGCCAAAGAATTTCTCTCTGATCGGTTCGTTAAGCGGCAGATTATGTTGCAGGCGGTACGGCAAATCCGGGTTGGCAATAAACGGTCGGCCAAAACCAATTAAATCCGCCCAGCCGTTCACCAGCGCTTCTTCGGCACGTTCCGGCGTATATTTGCCAGAGTAAATAAGCGTGCCGTGGAAAATAATACGCAGCGCTTCTTTAAACGCCGCAGGCATCACCGGCGCGTCGTCCCAGTCCGCTTCGGCGATGTGAATGTAAGCAATGCCAATCGCATTCAGAACGCTCGCCGCCGCGAGATAAGTGGCTTCCGGCGTATCATCGCGTGAACCCATCAGCGTAGTAAGCGGAGCCAGGCGAATACCGACGCGTTCTTTACCAATCGCCGCAGAAACGGCTTCCACCACTTCTTTCATAAAGCGCAGGCGGTTTTGCAGCGAACCGCCGTATTCGTCGTCGCGCAGGTTCGACTGCGAATCAATAAACTGGTTAATCAGGTAACCGTTCGCGCCGTGTAATTCGATGCCATCGAAACCGGCAGCAATTGCGTTACGCGCCGCTTGTGCGTAATCGTTGACGATAGCGGGAATTTCCTCCACAGCCAGCGCACGCGGCATGGAGTACTGCACCATATCGCCCACGCCATTTTCCGGTCCGCGCCCTTCCACATCGACAAACACTTTTACGCCTTCGGCCTGAATCGCCGAAGAGGAAACCGGTGCCGCGTTACCGGGCTGCAAAACGGTGTGGGAAACGCGCCCCACATGCCACAACTGAGCAAAAATTTTGCCGCCCGCGTGATGCACCGCATCGGTCACTTTTTTCCAGCCAGCAATTTGCGCATCGCTGTAAATACCCGGCGTCCAGGCGTATCCCTGACCCTGCTGGCTGATTTGTGTGCCTTCGCTGATAATCAGCCCGGCACTGGCGCGCTGCGCGTAGTAATCCGCCATCATGTCGGTGGCCACATCACCCGTTCCGGCACGGGAGCGGGTCATTGGCGGCATCACAATCCGGTTAGTTAACGCGAGCGTCTTCAGAGAATATTTATCGAATAACATGGTGGCTTATCCTTACTTGATTCGGTCGATGTGGTTGCGGTTAACAACCTGATGCGAAGCAGGATAGGCGCACAAGAGTTTTGAATAAACAGCAACAAAAGCAATAAACTATTGCTACATGGTCAATAAAGAACGCTGACGAGTCCGCAACGCAGGTATATGACAGAAACTGCCAGAGTAAAGCGGTGAAACCACAGGTTCTGAAGCAGGCTTATTCGCGCGTCTTATCATCTTTAGCTCATTCGTCCCGATACGGGGAAGAAATATCGCATCCGCCATGACTTTTCCTTCGGAGCAACAAAAACAGTCGTTCCAGTTATTATAAATATGGATAAGCTCCGCCATACTGTTTAAACCCAGTTTACGTAATATCGCATTTTTATAATTACTGACGATTTTCTTATCAATACCCAGTGACTGCGAAATCGCGTCACTGGACTGGTAATCAAGAAATCGCAACATAATTTTATATTCCGTCGCGCTAAAGTGGACTTCGCGAAAGGAATAGATCTCTTCATGCCCCTTCAGAAAGTTAAGTATCTTTCTGATCTCGTGCCGCAGCAAAGATACCGAAGAGGATTTATCGATTGTAATAAATCGAGTGCAAATAAAAGAATTAAACCCTTTTTCTTCACTTAAAATATAGAGCAATGAGTTCATACTAAAAAACAATATTTTCCCATCTCCCCGTTCATAGGCAACCAGCGTATGCGTTGCATGTGGGTTAATGGCTTTAAGCAGCTTATCCATGCCCATGACAAAATAGCTATCCTGAGAGATGATATACATATCCAACCTCCGGGAAATAATATTTGCCAGCGAATTATGGCGAAAACAAAATTATGTCTTCGTTTAATTTGAAATGTGATATCGCGTTTGGCATCACGATACCATTATTAATTTAGAAAATAATCAAATAAAAAAGCACAAAAAATGCTACCGCCCATGGCTTTCACCAAAGAATGCTTAAATGAACGATTTCAGCAGTAGCCATAAAATCCATAAAAAAAGCTGTTTAATCCATAATGAAAGCCATGGGTACCTGGGAAGAAATTTCACTTAGGAAAAAACGAAGTTTTAGGAAGTAATCGTCCAAAAGTATTAGCTTTAAATTAAATAAAAATGCAGCAATAAAGTTTAACATGCTTAAAAAACAGAAAAACTTTAAAATTTAATAAGTTAGAACTCATAAAATAAAAACAGTAACACAGAGTAATAAAAAATTAGTCACTAAGGTTACATTACGCAAGGAAACCAATAAGAGATTAGGAATTTTCACAAACATCAAAACCTATGGGTGTAATAGCCCATACCAATCAAATTATTAGGAAAGCAGAAAATAATTGAATTAGAAAAAATATATTCTCTCGAATAAATATTCGTTAATAAAAACATCGTCTGCCGTAGCGCTTATGGAGAGTTCGCGCTGACAAATATGCTGGCTAAGCAAAACACGGTAAATCCCCCTTGGGATTATAGGTAATATCTGCCAAATTGCCTTGCCGGGAGGGAAAGTGCGTTTGCAGGGATGAAGAAGAACACTTACATTCAAAGACCCAACCTTGCTTTTCAACATGTTATTTTTCGGGAAGCGTTATGCCGTTGATTGATTTTACCGCCGCTGCGGCGGTGTGCAGGGGGTGCCGCTGATGGCGATAAACACGCCCTGGTTTCGCAACTGGTTACAGCTTATCGCCCTTTCATTGCTTTTCGTGGCCGTAATGGAACTCATCCATCTGCCTGCCGCGCTCCTGTTGGGGCCGATGTTTTCCGGCATTATTCTCGCCATCTTCAACCGGCCGGTTACCGTCAGTAAAAAATACTTCGCCGCCGCGCAGGCGGTGGTCGGTGCGATGATTGCGCATGCGATCCCGCCGTCCGTGTTTGGCCGCATCGCCGCCGACTGGCCACTGTTTATCAGTTGTATTTTCTCCGTTATTTTCGCCAGCGCGATTCTTGGTTGGATCATGGCGAAATTGCAGGTTTTCCCCGGTTCAACAGCCATTTGGGGATCGTCGCCAGGCGCAGCGGCGGCCATGACGATTATGGCTGAGAGCTTTGGCGCGGATGTCCGCCTGGTGGCGTTTATGCAGTATCTGCGGGTGATGATCGTGGCGCTGGTCGCGGTACTGGTGACCCGCATGTGGATGGGCACTGAGAACGCGGATCACGCGGTCGCCACCTTTACGTTGTTCGGCCCGGTGCGCTGGCTACCGTTTGCCGGAACATTACTGGTAATTGCAGCAGGTTACCTGATTGCCCGCTGCGTAAAAATTCCCTCCGGGCCAATGTTGATAACGTTGGCACTGGGAATAATCGTTGAAGATACCGGTTTGCTGTCGCTGGAATTGCCGCCGTGGCTGCTGGCGCTCTCCTACGCGATGATTGGCTGGAGTATTGGCTTACGTTTTACGCGAGAGATTGTCTGCTACGCTGCCCGCGCATTACCGCGCGTGCTGCTGTCGGTTCTGACGCTCGTCGCAGTGTGCTGCGGTTTTGCCTGGTTACTGGTGCAGTTCGCCGGGATCGACCCGCTCACCGCTTACCTTGCCACCAGCCCCGGCGGGGCGGATACCGTGGCGATTATCGCCTCGTCAAGCCAGGTGGACATATCGTTTGTGATGGCGATGCAGACCGGGAGGTTTATCCTGGTGCTGATAACCGGCCCGGCGATTTCCCGCTTTGTGGCGAAACGGCTGGGGGCGCAATCATCTGGTTAATGCGAGGTCCAGCCCTGCAAGCGCAAGCCAGGTATGCGGGCGAACTCGCGAGTGTTATTGCTGACAAGCCCCAGTCTCAGTGAGCGAGCATGTGCGCCAATCATGGCATGATATGGCCGACTGGCGTACCCGCTCTGGCTAACTCCGCGCGCAACAGGCCTGTATGAACAGCAGCATCTACGCCATATGGCAGCACTTCCAGGCGTGCCGTAATCCCTTCCACAACATGCAAATTTTTTTCGGGGATGGCCGATTTCTCGGCACCCTAAATCAGCTCCATTAACGTGACAGCGCTGATACACATCTGCCCGTTGTGCTGATTAAAAGCCTGCCTGACGATTTCAGGTTTGTTCTTGATAGTGAAAATGCAAATATTCGTATCCAGCATAAATTTGATCATCAAAAGTCTTCCCTGTTTTGCTCCCCTGGCTGCTCCCGTGCAGCCATAAAATCTGGTGACACACTTTCACCATCAAACCAGCTATCCCAGGCCTCTCCGGAGGGGGTACGGAACGTTCAAATAGCAATCGTCAGGCTAACCGCAGTTGCTCAATTACGTCTGCCACTTCGCGGCGCGCATCGCCGGTCAGCGTTTGCAATGGCGCGGGCAAGCACGATGCGCCCGCTAAACCCAGCAGTTCCGCCGCAGTGGCCATCACCCGCAGGCTACCGCCGTAGCGTTTACAGATGTCCCACAACGGTTGCAGCGCATCAGAGTGCGCACGCGCACGCGTTAAATCTCCTGCCTGCGCCGCATGGGAAATCGCCAACGCCGCTTGCGGAAACAACCCGCCAAGCACCGAATACCAGACGCCGCATCCGGCGCTAAGACCATCAACCGCGCTGGCATCGCCGCTGATACCCAGCGTGATGCTCTGCGGAATTTGCGGGCGCAGGCGCGCAGCTCGCTCGGGTGCGGAAATCGGTGGGACTTTGATTGAGCCAATATTGGGCAATTGAGCAATACGCAGCAGCAGTTCGTCGCTAAAGGTGAAATGGGTGGTGCCGGGGTTATCGTACACGCAGAGTGGCACGGAGAGTTCGCGCGTAACGGCAGCAAACAGGCTGAACACTTCCTCTTCGGTTAAAGCGTGGTAGGAAACCGGTGCCAGCAGCACGGCGCTAACGCCCGCTTTCTGCGCGTCTTCCGCCAGCCACAGCACATCGCGTGTGCGCAACGCGCCAATCCCGGCAATCACCGGAACCGCGCCGGAATGTTCCGTCGCCAGGCGCAGCGCATTAGCCCGCTCGGTACGGCTGAAATAGGGATAGCACCCCGTCGAACCCAGTGCGCCAATCGAATCGACCCCGGCAACGCGCAGCCGTTCAATCAACTTCACGTAAGCCGTTTCATCCAGCCGTTCGTCGCGCAGCGGCGACAGCGGAAATGCGCTCAATCCTGTGAAATCCATTCTTCCCCCTTCAGAGATCAAACCCGAGCCTGGTTTTTTCAACACGACAGCCCGGCATCATACGTTGCAATCCGGCGATCAGTTCGTCGCCTGCCTCACATAATGCGTCCAGCGGCATTTCCGGCAGGCTTTCGAGGATAAACCACATCTGGCTGTCGGCAGCGCTCAGGCGGGTGCGCACGCCCTGCCGCCAGTTCCAGCGGCGGCACGTTACGCCAGTGTCATCGCGCCAGATAACTTCTCCCGGCTCCGGTGATTCGTGCGCCAGCTCACCCTCTTTCATCATGTCGAACAGCTCCGTACCGTCAGCGAGCGTCAAACGCGGCGCGCCGTGATAGGCCGCAATGTTCTCGCCACCGACGGGAATAGCGTAGCGCAGGCTGATGGCATTATAGAGATCCACCACCGGGTCAATTGCAGGTACCACGCCGTCGCGCTGCACGCGTTTTCGCAGCGCTTGTGCCGAGCAGGGCGTGCGTTTTGGCTTTGCGCCAAAGCGCTTAAACACCTCATCCCATGCCGCCAGGTGCACATCCGCCCATACCGGGCCGCCCGTAGCCACACACTCACAGGCGCTCGCCAGTACCGTTTCGCCCACTTGCGGGTTCACTAGCGGCGCGGCATCAACATAAATGCTAAGTGCGCGAAAACCAGGGGCGATGGCGGAAAGACGGGCATCGATTGACGGCTGAACGGAAAGCATCGGATAATCCTTTTTAGTGACCATTTTATTGCACAGTATCGACCGATGACCAAAAAAGTCAATAAACCGACCGACTCAGGCGCGGATGTTCATCGCGTCAGTGAAGCGGTGGCAACGCGTATTAAAGCGTTTCGTAAGCAACAAAAACTCTCGCTGGATGAGCTTTCCCGCCGCGCGGGTGTCAGCAAAGGCATGCTGGTCGAGATCGAAAAATGTCTCGCCAATCCGAGTATCGCCCTGCTGTGTAAAATCGCCGCCGCGATGGGCGTTTCGGTGGCCGATATCGTCGATGTCGCCAGTAAACCGACCGCACATCTGATCGAAAAAGAAGACATCCCCACGTTGTGGCAGGGCGAAAACGGCGGCACTGCGCGGTTGCTGGCAGGCACCAGCGGGCCGGATATGCTGGAGATGTGGCGCTGGGAGATGTTCCCCGGCGAGCGGTTCGCCTCGCCAGGCCACCCTTCCGGCACCGTGGAACTGCTGCACGTTGAGCGCGGCACGCTGCACATTCAGGTTGGCCAAACGGCGCTCGTCGTGGGTGAAGGCTGCTCTGCGGTGGCACAAACCGACACCGCGCACCACTATGCCAATGAAAGCAGCCAACCTGTTATTTTCACCATGACGGTGAGCGAACGTCACTCATGAATTTGGCGCATAACGTCATTATGATTTAATGGCGTTATCATTTGTGCCGCACTGATTAAGATACCGTTCCGCCCTTGTCGGCGTTCCCTTCGTGACTTAATCAGGATTTTATGAACAACAAGCTACACGGGCCGCTATTTCTCGCGATCCTCAGCGCGCTGATGGCCTTTACGTCCCTGTCGACGGATATTTACCTGCCCGCGATGCCCTTGATGGCGAAAGAACTACAGGGTGATATTGAACTGACCATCACCGGCTTTTTGGTCGGCTTCGCGCTGGCACAACTGGTATGGGGGCCGATCAGCGACGCAGTCGGTCGCCGTACGCCGCTGTTTATCGGCATGCTGTTGTTTATCATCGGTTCTGCCGGATGCGCGCTCTCCACTGAAATCCACCAGATGGTGTTCTGGCGCGTGTTTCAGGCTTTCGGTGCCTGCACCGGCCCGATGCTGGCGCGGGCGATGATCCGCGATCTGTTTGCCCGCACCCGCGCGGCGCAAATGCTCTCAACCTTAACCATCATTATGGCGATAGCGCCGATCGTTGGGCCGCTGGCGGGCGGGCAAATTATTCAAATCACCAGCTGGCACGCCATTTTTTGGCTGCTGGCGGGAATTGGCGCGCTGATGTTTCTCTCGCTCTATTTCCTGCCGGAAACCTTACCCGCCGAAAAACGCACCAAAGCTTCGCTGCCGGGCGCATTTCGTAACTACCTCGCACTGCTGCGTAACCGCGCGTTTATGCGTTACACGCTGTGCGTGACCTTCTTCTACGTCTCTGCCTATGCCTTTATTACCGGTTCGCCGTTCGTTTACATCCGCTATTACGATATTGATCCGCAATATTACGGCTGGCTGTTTGCCGTCAATATTGTCGGCCTAATGGGGGTGAGCTTTCTGAACCGGCGGCTGGTGCAGCGCCATCCGCTGGATAAGTTACTGAAAATCGCCGTCACGGTTGCCGCGCTGGCTATGGTGGCCCTGGCTCTGGCAGTGAAATTGCAGTTCGGCGGCATTGCTACGGTGATTATTCCGGTGTTCCTGTTCTTCTCGATGAACGGCATTATCGCTGCCACCTCAACCGCCGCCGCGCTCGATGCCGTTCCCTCTATCGCCGGTTCCGCTTCGGCGCTGATTGGTTCGCTGCAATATGGCAGCGGTATTATCTCTTCGCTGCTGCTGACGTGGTTTCGCGACGGAACACCCTGGACGATGGCGTGGATCATGGCGCTGTTTACCCTTGCCAGTGCAGTCATGGCGCTACGCCGCCATTGATGAGTTTTACTCATAAGCTCATGCCGATTTCCCCCAATAGTACCGGTAGTCAGTGAGGATTATGATCGCCCTGTCACTTTTCCTTTCGAAGTGGATAGGGCGCAGAAAATCGGGTTACTTACCGGTGTCAGTCGCGGTTCTGGTCGCGACGCATTCAACGATTTCTCGCCTGCCAGCTACGCTTTAAAACGTATTCAAACACGGGAGAACAGCATGAAAATCATCCGCAGCGCCTCGGTTCCCTCTGCGCAAGGGCCGCAGGACTATTTCACTGGTCGCGTACGTCTCGACGCGCCGTTTAAAGCCGACGAACCCGCACGCGTGGGTGGCGCGATAGTCACTTTTGAACCCGGCGCGCGTACCGCATGGCACACCCATCCACTAGGTCAAACGCTGATTATTACGCACGGAAAAGGGTGGATTCAGTGCGAAGGCGAAGCCGTCCAGGAGATGAATCAGGGCGATATCGTCTGGATCCCGGAGGAGGTGAAGCACTGGCACGGCGCAACGGCTGAGAACGCAATGACGCATATCGCCATTGCCGAATCGCTCAACGGCAGCCCGGTTACCTGGCTTGAACATGTTACCGACGAGCAGTATCACGGCTAATCCGGAGGCATAATGAGCAACGTAGAAAATAAAGATTAGCCGAAAGCGCAGCCGAGCTGGTCTGCCCATTATGGGCCGCATTTCTGCGAGATGGGCCGAAAAAATCGAATATGGACCCTATTTTTCTTACCATGAGCCGTATTTGCCTTTATGATGGGCCGTATTAACATTTACGGCCCACAAGGCTAAGCGGGTTGGGTAAGGAGAAAGTATGGCTGTACGAGACGAAATACTGGTGACGATCCGCGAGAAAAATACGCCCGTCAGTTCCAGCGAACTTGCCCAGGCGCTCCAGGTTGGCAAGTCGACAATCAAACGCCACCTTGAAGTCCTTATCAACGAAGGATTATTGCGTAAAGAAGGAGTGGGAAAAGCCACCCGCTATACACTATCCCGTGCTGCGCTTCATCGCCTGGTGATGGCCGCAAACGAATCTCCTGCGCCATATAATGCCCGGTCTCTGTTGACCTACCTTCAGTCTCCGCTTACCACACGAGAAATCACCGGTTATGTCCGGGATTTCGTCGATGCCTACATCCCTAACGAAACATTTTTACTGTCTGAAGCGCTTGCGGAAACCCTGCTGAACGAAGGCCAAATGGCGGGCCAACAGCCTGCCGGAACCTATGCCCGAAAAGTACTGGAACAACTGCTGGTCGATCTCTCATGGTCCTCTTCTCGCCTGGAAGGCAACACCTATTCACTGCTGGCAACAGAAGAGCTGTTTCGCAGTGGCAGGGAAGCGGGAGACATGGATGCGGTAATGCTGCTCAACCATAAACAAGCCATTGAGTTTCTTATTGATGCGGTTCCGCAGTACGGGCTCACAACACCTGTCATCAGCAATCTGCATTCGATCTTGATGAGTGATTTATTGTCGGACTCAATGGGGCTTGGCAGCATAAGAACCAAAATCGTTAACGTCAGCGGCACGACATATACACCTCCACAGACGCCTGTTTTGCTTAAAGAAATGTTTGAAATCATTGTTGAGAAAGCAAGGCTGATTAAAAACCCGGTTGAATCCGCGTTTTTCCTGTGGGTCAACCTTGCTTATCTACAGCCCTTTGAAGATGGCAACAAGCGGACAAGCCGGCTCGCCGCAAATATTCCGTTGATGATTTACAACAGCGCTCCCCTCTCCTTTCTCGACGCAGACCCCACCGAATACGCCTATGCCATGATGGGGATTTATGAAAAACGAGACGTCTCCCTTGCCGCTGAGCTCTTTGAGTTTTTATATCGCCGTTCAATTAAAAAATATGCTGTCACACTCGACGCGATGGGTGTACCTGACCCGTTTCGGTTTCGTCATCGCGAAGCGTTAAATGAAGCGATTGGTTATGTGGTTCGCGAAAGGCAGAACCTGGACGCCGCGCTAACGTCTATCGCCCTCGACGAGGGAGAAACGGCTCGTTTCAAAGCGCTGTTGCAGGAAGAACTGCGCATCCTTGAGGTGTATAACTGTGCGCGGTACCGCCTGCCGATGGGGTTAGTGAAAAAGTGGATTGAAGATGGAAGGCCTCGCTAGCCCCCCACCAATACTTTTCACTTTTGTAGGCGCGGACGCTATCTCTGCGCCACGCCGTGGGCGTAGCGCAGGTGCAGATCCTGCTCAAACTGTTCGCGCAGCGACGCCGGAGAAAGAATGCCGATATCCGGCAACCAGTAGCGCAACCAGCGAAACAGCGTGTGCGGATCGGTGATGGCGGTAGCGAGCGTTAAGCTACCGTCATCATGCTGTTCAACAATGCGTTGCGCCGGAAACAGCGCCCGGCGGGTGACATACTCGGCGGCGTGCGCCGAGACGCGCAGCAGCGCTTCCACCCGCGAGCCAAAACGGATGCCGACGCTGTTTTCCAGCTCCGCCAGCACCTCCGCATGGGGTTCAAAACAAAGAGTTGTGCTTTTCAGGTTTTCGATTCGCGCCACTTCAAACGCTTTCAGCCGTCCATTTTCCACCGCAGCCAGATACCAAAGACCGTACTGGTTAATCAGCCGATAAGGCTGCGCACACCGGGGTTTATCGCGATAGTGATATTCCACTTCGCAATGCCCGGTAATGGCGTGATTAAGCTGATTAATGACATCTTCAATTTGCCGGTTCTCCCGGCTACTCGGCGCGTGAAACGTAATATTGCCACGGTGCTGCATACTGTTACGCAGTGATTGACCGTCATTACGCGGAAACAGGTGCGCCACGCCGGTAAAATCGGCGAACTCCGCCAAATGGCCGTTATGCAAGGCAGGAAGAAGATGGACACTGAGTTTATAACGCCCCGGCGAAACCTGATCGAGAATATGCCCAAGCCGTGCCAGATCGCGATAAGCCGTACGTTCCGTGATACCGAATTTTTCGCACAGCCACGCTTTATCAATGATCTTTCCCTGATACAGTGCCGCGAAGATCTCGCACAGCCGCTCAATCAACGGGTCGTGTTTTCTGTCGTGACTATCCTTCATTGTGACGGGTTCCGAAATACAAAGTCTCAGGAGACGTTAACGGTTACGGCCTGACCCACGCGCCACGGCCCTGCTTTCCAGGTAACACCTTGTTTTTTCATAGTGGTTAACGGCAATAACACGAAAAACTAAAATGAAATTTCCGCCCAAAGCGCAACAATTACACAATGCCATGATTTCGCTCAGGGAAAGATAAACGATCGCCCTGACAGGGTGTGTCACTTGGGGATTTTTTGCACATTACTGCTGCGTTTACTTCAACAAAACCTCAACAGATCCGCCGCTTACACTCTTCCTTCTATGGGCGATACCGCCAATCACTAACGACTCAGGTAGTTACCGTTAAGCGTGCTGGCGGTGTCTACCGCACTCTGATGGCGAAAGACACCCGCGTGACTTACGCCGGTTCGATGGGCAAAGTGAGGGCTCACACGCCGCCAATAAGTGCGCAGATAAGTTGCGTTATATTCTTGTTTGCCGTTGTTTTAAAAGCGTATTGCGGTCTGGATTGGTGCGCGGCTATAGCTCAATTGCGCATCAGGTTATGCAGCCCGGCAGCGGTATACCGCTCCGGGCAATGGGGATCAGGCACCGGCTTTATTCAGCGCGGCGATTTCATCTGCGGAGAGGTTTAACGATACGGCGGTGACAAAGCTGTCGATATGCGCCAGTTTGGTGGCGCTGGCAATCGGCGCGGTAACGCCCGGTTGCTGAATCAGCCACGCCAACGCCACTTCGGCGGGTTTCACATTGTGGCTGGCCGCCACGCTTTCCAGCGCCTCAACAATGGCGAAACCACGCGGGTTCAGATATTTGGCAATCCCCTGCCCGCGCTGGCTTTGGCTCAAATCTTTTTCACTGCGGTATTTACCGGACAAGAAACCGGACGCGAGGCTGTAATAGGTCACCACGCCAATGTTTTCCCGCACTGTTAAATCCTGCAACGCGCCTTCAAAGCTGGAACGGTCGTAAAGGTTGTATTCCGGTTGCAGCACCTGGTAGCGCGGCAGACCTTTAGCGTCTGCCACTTTTAACGATTCGCCCAGTTGCTCGGCATTCAGGTTGGATGCGCCAATGGCGCGGACTTTCCCGGCTTTCAGCAACTTTTCATACGCGCCGAGCGTTTCGTCATAGGTGGTTTCACTGTCCGGCCAGTGTGAGAAATAGAGATCGATATAGTCCGTTTTCAGGCGGCGTAACGAATCTTCCACCGCCTGGGTGATCCAGCGCGCGGAAAGGCCTTTCTTACCCGCTTCGCCCATATCGGCGCCGACTTTGGTAAACAGCGTCACTTTGTCGCGCGCGCCAGGATGCGCCGCCAGCCAGTTGCCAATAATGGTTTCCGATTCGCCGCCTTTATTGCCCGGAGACCAGCGCGAGTAAACATCGGCGGTGTCGATAGCGGTAAAACCTCGCTCCAGCAATGCATCCAGCAAGCTGAAGCTCTGTTTTTCATCGACCGTCCAGCCAAAAACGTTGCCGCCGAAAACCAGTGTCGGGATCTGTAACCCTGTTGTACCCAGTGAACGTAAAGCCATGTGCTGATACCTCCGTAAGCGTGCGTAATGTGCTACGCAAAGAGGTTAATCCTGGCGCGCAGTGGCGTACATTTTTTGGTCATCCGTGCGGTTTAAACGCCGGGTGAGTTTGCAGCAACGCGGTGATCGGGCGCAGATGTTCACGCAACACGCTATGCAAATGGCGAATTGCCGGGGAAAACTGTTTGCGATGCGGGCAAATCAGGTTCAGCGGCGTGGCTTCGCCAGGGTGCTGCGGCAACAGCACTTCCAGCCTGCCGGCCAGCACATCAGCGCTGATATCGATCCACGATTTATAAATAATGCCCATGCCTTCCAGCGCCCAACGCCGGGCAACATCGGCGTCGTCGCACAGCATACGGCTTTTGACGATCAACTGGCGCCGCATACCGTTTTCCGGAAAGCTCCATTTGTCATACACCTGGCTGTTCATGGTGAAGAGTAAACAGTGGTGATTAACCACGTCATCCAGCGTTTGCGGGCGTCCGTGCTGCGCCAGGTAAGCCGGTGCCGCCGCCAGCACCCGGCGGTTATCTTCCGCCAGCGGCAGCGCGACATAACTGTTGTTGTCCAGCACGCCGTAACGAATGGCGATATCGACCGGATCGCGAAAGACATCGCTGATTTGATCGGAAAGCGAAAGCCGCAGCGACACTTTGGGGTGCTGCTCGCAAAAGCGCGTAATCAGCGGCAGCAGAACATTGCGGCCTATATCGGAAGGCACTGCCACGCGCAACTCTCCCTGAATCTCTTTATCGCCGCTGTGCAAACTCTCGGCACCAGCCGCGACTACCGCCAGCATCTCCTGCGCGAAAGGGAGATATTTTTCCCCTTCGGCGGTAAGGCGCAAACTGCGCGTGGAACGCACAAACAGGCGTTTATCCAGATCCCGCTCCAGCCGGTGTACCGCCGCGCTCACCTGGCCTGGTAACAGCCCGGCTTCACGCGCCGCATTTGAAAAACTTCCCAGTAGCGCTGAACGGACGAACAGCGTGACATCTTCCAGCCGAATCATGGTTTCTCCGCAGGATGAATAACAGGCGAGTGACCTCTCTGTTTTGCCAGAAAACCGCGCCCGGGCAAACCCCATTTTCACTCGCCGAGTGAAAGTGCTGCCTTTTTACACCGATTTATCTTGTGCCGCTTTGCGTTTATTCTCCTCACACTCTACGGGACGGTTCGTCCCGAATTTTCATACATTGCGCCAGGAGAATAACGATGACACTTGATGATGCCGTAATTGCCCGCCATACCGTGAAAGCCTTTGAACCCGGCAAAACGCTGCCGCAGGACAAAATCGACACGTTGCTCAACGTGCTGCAAAACAGCCCCTCTTCAGTGAACTCGCAACCGTGGCACTTTGTGGTCGCCTCCACGCCGGAAGGCCGCGCGGCAATGGCGAAAGCCGCCACCGCCGCGTTCGTTTATAACGAGCCGAAAATCGTCAATGCGTCACACGTTATTGCCTTGTGCATACGCAGCGATCTTGATGAGCAGCATCTGCAAAATGTTCTGGAACAAGAGCAGAAAGAGGGTCGCTTTAAAGACGAAGCGGCAAAAGCGGGTCAGGATAAGGGCCGCCGTTCGTACGTGAATATTCACCGTTATGAGCAACGCGATTTGCCACAGTGGATGGAAAAACAGGTTTATCTGGCGTTGGGCGGCTTGCTGCTGGGTGCGGCAATGCTGGGGATTGATGCCACACCGATGGAAGGTTTCGACCAGCGCGAACTGGATCTCTCCCTCGGCCTGCGTGAGAAAGGGCTGACCAGCGTGGTGCTGGTGTCGCTCGGTTTTCGCAGCAACAACGATTTCAACGCCGCGCTGCCAAAATCGCGCCTGCCGCGCGACGAGATTTTTACCTTTATTTAAGCTTTCAGCGCTTCGGTATGCCTCTCCTCGCCAGGAGAGGCATTGCGCGTTCCAACAATTCCCGATAGCGAACAGGCGACAGGTTAAATCGTCGCTTTTTCTGCATTCATGCCCGGCACGAGGATCACTTTACGGCAATCTTCGGCATGCTTATCGAAGATGTCATACCCGCGAGCGGCCTCTTCCAGCGGCAGGTGGTGCGTGACGA
This sequence comes from Kosakonia sp. YIM B13571, assembly GCF_042788095.1. Taxonomy (NCBI): domain Bacteria; kingdom Pseudomonadati; phylum Pseudomonadota; class Gammaproteobacteria; order Enterobacterales; family Enterobacteriaceae; genus Kosakonia; species Kosakonia sp. YIM B13571. Next base: position 394,612 of record NZ_JBHZPL010000004.1, read on the forward strand.
TCTCTTCCGGTTTCAAATGACCAGACTCAATCAGCGGTAACAAATCCGGCAGATACGCATGCACATGCGTCTGGCCCATTTTGAATGTCAGCCCCTTATCAAACGCATCGCCAAACATGAACGCATGGATAAATCCGGCATACACGCCGGGCACGCTGACAATCCCGCCCCGGCGCGTAGCAGCGATCGCTTGTCGGAGCACTTTCCCGCTGCTGCCTTCGATTTTCAGCGTGCTGAGCACCGTTTCGGTGGTGCTGCCTTTGGCTTCAAATCCCACGGCATCGATAACGGCGTCAACGCCACGGTGTCCCGCCGTGTTTTCAATTATCCAGGCGGCGGGATCGTCATTGTTATCGCAGTTAATCGGTATCACGCCATAGCGATCGCGGGCAAAAGCCAGCCGGTAGTCGCTGTCATCAATCATAAAGATCTGTTCTGCCCCCTCCAGACGTGCGCAGGCCGCCGTGAGTAAACCGACTGGTCCGGCACCGTAAATCGCCACGCTGGAACCGGGTTTCACCTCGGCGTTTTTCACCGCCTGCCACGCGGTAGGCAAGATATCGGAGAGAAACAGCACTTTCTCATCGGCCAGCGTATCCGGCACTTTAAACGGCCCGGTGTTGGCTTTCGGCACCCGTACATATTCGGCCTGGCCGCCGGGAATACCGCCGTACAAATCGCTGTAACCAAACAGCGCCGCAGGCGGCGTGATGCCTTTGCGGTTCAGCGCCGCGCCTTTGCCGGAATTGGTTTGCTCACAGGCCGAGTACTGGTGAAGTTTGCAGAAGAAACATTCCCCGCAGGCAATGACAAAAGGGATCACTACCCGGTCGCCTTTACTGACGGCATGAACGCCCGGCCCGGTTTCCACCACTTCGCCCATAAATTCATGACCGAATATATCGCCGTGATTGGTGCCCGGTATTTTCCCGTGGTAAAGATGCAGGTCAGAGCCGCAAATTGCCGTTGCGGTAACACGAAGAATAATATCGTCTGAAGATTCGATAACCGGGTCGGGGCGGTTATCAACGCTAACTTTATGCGCGCCGTGATAAGTCAGTGCTCTCATATATCCTGTTCCTTATAAGGTTCAGACAGAACTGATAAGCATAGAACAGACCAGCGAAGAGAAATAAAATAGGCAGTAATTCTTAATGTCAGCGAAACGGTTATTTACAACGACGATATCACTGACCATTTAAATTACCGTCGCGCTTATTTAAAAATATAAATATCAATTATCGGCAGTAGTGAAGAGATTATTTTCTCTATTTCTGGCTGGTTATGTAACGCCAGCCAGAAATAAAAAGACCATTATTTATTTTGCTATTCCCACCAAATGACATGCCACATGATGTCCTGGCTCCACCTCACGCAGCACGGGGATTTCGACGCGACATTGTGCGGTTGCCAGCGGGCAGCGCGACGAGAAACGACAGCCGGACGGCGGGCGCGACGGATCGGGAATTTCCCCCTGCACCACAGCGACGGGTTCGCTATCCGGGTCAAGCGTTGGCACCGCCGCCAGCAATGCCTGGGTGTAAGGGTGGAGCGGCTGGTTAAACAACGTGTCGCGGCTGGCGGTTTCCACCAGTTGCCCGAGGTACATCACCGCGATGTCATCGCACAGGTGTTCCACCACGCCCAAATCATGGGAGATAAACAGGAATGTCACGCCGTGATCGTCGCGTAAATCCGCAAACAAATTAATAATTTGCGCCTGAATGGAGACATCCAGCGCCGAAATCGGCTCATCGGCGATGATGAAATCCGGGTTGAGGATCAGCGCGCGCGCAATGCCAATACGCTGGCGCTGCCCACCGGAAAACTCGTGCGGGAAACGGTTGTAATGCTGCGGTGCCAGCCCGCAAATCTTCATCACGTCCAGCACCTTGTCGCGCAGCTCTGCCCGGCTGCACAGCTTATGCTCGAGCATCGCTTCGCCAATCGCATCGCCCACGCGAATACGCGGGTTCAGGGAACTGTACGGATCCTGAAATACCAGCTGGATTTTCGGACGCAGCGCGCGCATCTGTTTCGCGCTCAGGTCTTGCAGCTCCTGGCCGCGATACTTCACGCTACCTGCGGTTTTGTCGTACAGCCCAAGCAAGGTGCGGCCAACGGTGGTTTTACCGCTGCCGGACTCACCCACCAGCCCGAAAATTGTCCCCTGGCGAATCTTAAAACTGACGCCGTCCACGGCGCGTAACTCTCCGGTTTGCTGGCCAAACAGTCCGTCACGCAGCGGGAAGTGCTTTTTCAGCCCATCCACTTCAATCACATATTGCTGGCTCATGCGGTTGGCTCCACTAACGCACTGTGAATACACGCGGCTTGCCGCGTTTGGCCGATAAGCGGTGGGATCCCCGCCCGGCACTGCTCGGTCGCCCGTTCGCAGCGATCGTAAAAGGCGCAGTACGGCGGCAGCGCGGCGAGATCCGGCACCTGGCCCGGAATGGAGTAAAGCCGACGCCGGCGCTCGCCCGGAATGGGGCGTGCAGCGATTAACCCTTTGGTGTACGGATGCAGCGGGTTACGCAGCACATCGGCCGTCGGGCCTTGTTCAACAATGCGCCCGGCGTACATCACCACCACATGCTCCGCCATCTGCGCAATCACGCCTAAATCATGGGTGATCAGCATCAGCGCCATCTCATGCGCCCGTGCCTGGTCGCGCAGCAGCCGCAAGATTTGCGCCTGCACGGTAACATCCAGCGCGGTAGTTGGTTCATCGGCGATCAGCAGTTTGGGCTGGCAGCTCAGCGCCATGGCAATCATGATGCGTTGCAACATGCCGCCGGAAAGCTGATGCGGATAGCTGCTCATCAGGCTCTCCGCCCGCGCCAGCCCCACTTCGGTGATTAACTGGGTGGCATGCGCCCATGCGGCTTTTGGCGTTTCGCCGCGATGGCGAATCAACGGTTCGCAAAGCTGCTCGCCAATGGTCAGCACCGGGTTAAGCGCGGTCATCGGCTCCTGGAAAATCATCGCCAATTGGTTGCCGCGCAGATCCGCCATTTTTGACGGCTTCAGGCGCAGCAAATCCGTGCCCTGAAACAGAATTTGCCCGCCGTCGATGCGGGCCGCTTGCGGCGGCAGCAAACCCATCAATGCCATAGCGGTCACGCTTTTGCCGCAGCCGGACTCGCCCACCACGCCGATAGTTTGCCCGGCGTTGATGGTGAACGACACGTCCTGCACGGCGCGTACGCGCCCCTGTTCACCCGCAAAAGAGAGGGACAACTGATTAAAGGTGATCAGCGGTTCGCTCATTTCACGCTCCGTTTCATCTTCGGATCCAGCGCATCGCGCAGGCCGTCACCCAACACGTTAATCGCAATCACGGTAATAAAAATGGCGATACCCGGCGGCATCCACAGCCACGGGCGGCGCTGAAAATCGATCAGACTGTTGGCGGCGTCCATCATGTTTCCCCACGATGGCGTGGGCGGTACCACGCCAAGCCCGAGGTAACTCAGCGCGGACTCCATCAGGATGGCGTTTGCCACCGCCATGGTCGCCATCACCACCAGAATCGGGATGGTATTTGGCAACAAGTGACCAAACAGACGGCGACGCGACGACAAGCCCAGCACTTGCGTCGCCAGCATGAAATCACGCTCGCGCAGGGAGAGAATTTGCCCGCGCACCAGCCGCGCCAGCTTCGGCCACTCCAGCAAACTGAGCATAATAACCACCATGTAGATGCGTGATTCAGCGGAGAAATCGAGTTCCGACAGCATCGCCCCGGCAACAATCAGCAGCGGTAAGCTCGGAATGGTCATCACCAGATCCGCCAGACGCATGATGAGTTTATCCGTCCAGCCGCCCGCGTAGCCGGAGACCGCGCCCAGCAGATAGCCGAGCGCCACGGAGAGCAGCATGGTCAGCAGACCGATAATCAACGAAATGCGCCCGGCCAGCAGCAGGCGGGTATAGACATCACGACCCAGAAAATCGGTGCCCAGCCAGTGTTCCGCACCGGGGGGCTTGTTGATCATCAGCGCGTCGGTGGCATCGTTTTTCCACGGTGACCAGACCGGCCCAAGCACACACCAGACCGTCATCACCACCAGCAAAAACAGGCACAACATGGCTAAATGATTATGGCACAGCGCTTTCCAGGCTTGCCGCCACGGTGAAGGCGTGGCCTGCGCCAGCGCCGGGATTTCCGCTTTACGAAGGCGGCGATTGGTTGAAAAAAGCGAACCGAACATCACGACCTCACCCGAATACGCGGATCTGCCCACGCGTAAAGCACATCAGCAATCAGGTTGCCGAGAATGGTTAATACCGCCAGGAACAGGGTAAAGCCCATCAGCACCGGGTAATCGCGCGCCGCCAGCGAATCGATATGAATATGCCCCGCACCCGGCCAGTTAAACACTTTTTCGGTGATGATCGCGCCCGAAAACAGCCCCGGCAGTTCAAATCCGAGCAGAGTGATAATCGGCAGCAGTGCATTGCGCAGCGCATGTTTAAAAATCACCGTCCGTTCGCGCAGCCCTTTGGCGCGCGCGGTGCGGATAAAATCCATCTTCACCACATCCAGCATGCTGGCGCGGAAATAGCGTGTCAGACTGCCCGCCTGCAACATCACCAGCGCCAGCACCGGCAACACCAGGTGCGCCGCCACCTGCATCACCCACGCCCAGCCGCCTTCGTCGCTGCCGGTGTTGGTCATGCCGCCGACAGGCAGCCAGTGCAGATCCACGGCAAACCACTTAATCAGCAGCAGGCAGAGGAAAAAGGTCGGAAAGGACATGGCGGCGAACACCACCACACTCACGAGGTGATCGAACAGCGAGTTGGGTTTCAGCGCCGAGGCGATACCTACCGCCAGGCCAATACCCCAGTAAAACACCAGCGCCACGCTTGCCAGCAGGAACGAGTTCCAGATGTACTGGTTAAGCAACTGACTCACCGGGATTTGGTATTGCAAAGAGAAGCCTAAATCACCGCGTAACAACTGGCCGAGCCAGTGCAGATAGCGGGTGAACAGCGGTTGATCGAGACCGTAAATGGCTTTCAGTTCAGCGGCGCGGGCGGCGGTCAGCGTGATGTTGCCGTCAATAAAGTCGCCCGGCGTTTTGGCAAACAGCATGAAGATAATCAGCGAAGCCAGCAGCAGCATTGGCACGGTTTGCAGCAGCCGCCTCAGGATAAAATTTCGCATAGCGCTCTCATGGCAACTGCCGGGAATCCCCGGCAGTTGTGATGGTGTTACTTGACGATTTTCACATCCGGCAGGCTGCCGGTCAGGCCGTTATAGATATCCGGTTTAAAACCGGTGACGCGGGCGCTGCTGGCCGACAAAATCTCGCGGTTGCCCAGCAGGATCACCGGCGGATCATCCGCCAGCACTTTATACAGCTGATGGTAAATCGGCTTACGTTTTTCCACATCCAGCACCGCGTTAGCTTCGTTAATCAGCTTATCGACCTGCGGGTTGTTATAGCCGGACTCTTTCGCTTCCGTGCTGTAGTAATCCCACACGCCGTCATGCGGATCGTTTAACGTGCTGGTGCTAAAGGAGGCAAGGTCATAATTGCCCGCTTTACGCTGCGCCATCAGGGCGTTGAAGTCGACAACCTGTGGTTTCAGCAGCACACCAATCTGTTGCCAGTTCTCTTTGGCAATCGGGATCAGCGCGTCGTTCAGCACTTTCTTGCTCACCAGCAAGGTCAGTTCCAGGCGTTTACCGTCTTTCACGCGGATGCCGTCCGGCCCTGGTTTCCAGCCCGCTTCATCCAGCAGTTTTTTCGCCTGCGCCGGGTCGAATTTGTACGGGTTAACCCCGTCAGTGTTATAGGCCCAGGAAATCGGCGCAATTGGCTCAATCGCCACTTTGCCGTAACCCTGATACACCACATCAATCAGCTTCTGGCGGTCAAGGCCGTAAATCAGCGCCTGGCGCACTTTCACATCCTGCAACGCCGGACGACGCACGTTGAATTCCACTTTGCTGTAATCGCTGGAACCGTACAGGTTGATGTTGGCGAAGCCGAGCATTTTCAGTTGTTCAATATCATCCGGTCGCGAGGTGAACGCGTCGTAGTCCGTCTCGCCGGTCTGGAACAGCTGGAAGTTGGTGGACGGGTTGGTCACGCGGTAGATAAAGCGCGGCGTCGGTGGTGTTCCACGGTAGAAATGGGTGTTGGCGTGGAAACGGATCTCCTGGCCCGGAATGTATTTCTCATAGACATACGGCCCGTTGCCCAGCGGTTTGCCGTGCAGTGTACGCAGATAGTCCAGGTTGCCGCGCTGATAGCCCTTGCCGTAATAGGCTTTGGACAGCACCGGCCCGCCAATTTTCGCCAGCGTCGTCGCACCCGGCTGGGTGGTGGTGACTTGCAGCGTTAACGGGTCAATCACCTTCAGGCCGCTGACGCTGTCCGCTTTCCCGGCTTTGTATTCCGCGCCGCCCGCAATATTCGCCAGCGTGATATCCGTATCGCCATCATATTTCGGGTCGTAAAGCACCGTCAGGGTAAAAGCCACGTCTTCGGCAGTCAGCGGCGAACCGTCGCTGAAAGTCAGGTTCGGGCGCAGCTTGATGGTGTAAACCTTATTGTCCGGGCTAACCGTCCAGCTTTCGGCCAGGCCCGGCACCAGTTTGCCGTGGCTGTCCCAGTCGATCAGGCGCGAGAAGATGACGTTGGTGACGTTTTCATCCCAACCATTGACGAAGAAGTACGGGTTAAAAATCCCCTGCGGCTCCGAAATACCGGCCACCACCGTGTCTTTGCGCAGCTTAGCCGCCGCCGGGATCTGGCTGGCATCTGTCGCCGGTGTGATGCCTTCTTTTAAGATCTCATCGGCGAACGACGCAGAAGAGAACGCCACCACACTGCTGAGTAGCGCGATTTTCAGCGCGAGGGTAAAGCGCGTGGGTTTTGTTTTTAAGCTATTCACGAAGCTGACCAAAATTGCTCCCTCATCAAATGATTGCGTGGAATTTACAAATAATGACGAACGATAAGAGCCGCACCGCACCCTGTCTAACAACGAAAACGTATGGCTTAGAACAAAACGTCCTTAGCACACTTATGGCTAACGATGGTCTGGATTTAGCTAAATGGCTGATAACCTGCGCTGCGCGGGGGAAGTTGAGCCCGGGAAAAATACCCTTTATGTTTTTTTCCGACAGACTGGCGGGAAGAAAGGAATTTATTTCATCTGACAGCAAAGCAAACCGTAACGGCGTTTTGCGAAAAAAGAACGTACTTTAACGAAGGTAATAAAAAAGCCCCCGACCGGAGGCTTTCAAAATGGCGATTAGCGTTTGCTGACATCGGGAATAATTAAATCCCCGCGCACCCGGTAAGCGCCCAGCACGCTCTGCGTTTTTTCATTTAGCCAGGCGACAATGCGCGCCGCCATCGCGTCCATCGAATATTCGATAGCCGGAATGGTAGGAATGCCCGGCAAATGCAGCGAACCGGCGAGGCTGAATACCATAATGTCGCCAGGTACCGATTTATTAAACGCCTGCAATTGCGGGATCACGCGCTGGGCTTCCTGCTCGTCCGCCACCAATAAGGCGTTGAAATTCAGGGTAGTGGCATTATTGAGCAGCACCTGTAACGCAACAGAGGAAGTGGTGTCATCCATAAACACCAGGTTGCGGTTAAACGGCAGGAAATTGTTTTCCAGCGCCAGCTTATAGCCGTGCAGCACTTGATCGGCTGCGGCGGTGCGCGGGTGGATCAGCGCAATTTGTCGGCGGCTCTGGCTAATCAGGTAGTTGCAGGCCGTTTCGGCGGCGAAGGCGTGATCAAATTGAATACAGTTGGGTGTGGCGTCAGCAGACTCTACGCAATCCACCAGGATGACGTTTTCGTCGTCAATTTTGAGCGGGAAACGCGCGCCGATAATCAGCACATCGTCGCATAGCCCGCAGGTCAGCTCATCCAGCGCGCTCATCACTTCCGCTTTGGTATTGGCGAAGCGCAGCAGCAGATGTTTCTGGCTCTGGCTTAAATGCTTTTCCAGCGCGTAAAGGTAGCCGGTGGTTTGGTTGATATTGTCCTGGGCGCAGATAACACCGATGCAGCCTGTCGACTGGCTGAGCAATGACTGCGCGATAACATTGGGCCGATAATTCAGCTCGTCGACCGCTTTCAGCACCGCGAGGCGACTGGCTTCCTTAACGCCGCGCGAACCACTCAACACCCGTGAGACTGTGGCTTTCGACACCCCAGCTAAACGTGATACATCGTTGATTGTAGACATCTTTCTCCCCTGACAGACGCACATTGCACCTGCAAAATCTAAAATACTTCAACGGCTAATATATAACCACACGCAGTATAACGGTTTCGCTTTTTGATGGAAACCGATTTTCCATTTTGCGCTTTTTGTTCTCAACAGAGTGCCAAAATCCGTGACGCAAATCCAATAACAGCATCAGATAATTCACAGACATTGACTGCTATCACACTTCTGTGGCGAATAAATGGAAACCGGTTTCCATATGATATCCAATCGTCCCCGCAATAACTTTTTACACTTCGAGGATGGTTAACGATGTTCAGGATTATGTTGTGCTGTTCAGCCGGTATGTCCACCAGCTTACTGGTGAGGAAAATGCTGGAAGCCGCGAAGGAACGCGATATACCGGTAGAGATCGATGCGTATGGCGTAGCGGAATTCGACATGCAGTTTCCGCGTTACCAGGTCGTGCTTCTCGGACCGCAAGTCAAATACATGCTAAATACGCTGTCAGAAAAGGCCGCCGCTCAGGGCATTCCGGTCCAACCCATCAACCCGATGGACTACGGAATGCAACGTGGCAACGAGGTACTGGACTATGCATTGTCGCTCATAGAAGCGGCGCATTAAAAAGGTGTTCTTATGAGTTCCTTATATCAATCAATGATTACGGTTATTGAGCAAAGCATTACGCCGCTGGCCGGTCGCCTCGGGCAACAGAAGTACGTTATCGCTATTCGTGACGGTTTTACCGCCGCACTGCCATTTATGATCATCGGCTCGTTTATGCTGGTGTTTATCTTCCCGCCGTTTTCCGCTGACACCACCGTTGGTTTCGCCCGCGCGTGGCTCGATTTCTCCACCGAATACCGCGCACAGCTGATGCTGCCGTTTAACCTCAGCATGGGGGTAATGACCTTTTTTATCTCCGTCGGGATTGGTGCAAGCCTGGGTCGCCAGTTTAACCTTGACCCGGTGATGACCGGTCTGCTGGCGTTTATGGCGTTTTTGCTGGTCGCCGCACCGTATGCAGATGGCAAAATCTCTACCCAGTATCTCTCCGGCCAGGGCATTTTCACCGCGCTGCTGACATCGATTTACTCCACCCGCGTTTACGCCTGGCTTAAGCAGCACAACATCACCATTCGCCTGCCAAAAGAGGTGCCGACCGGCGTTGCCCGTTCGTTTGAAATCCTCATTCCGGTGCTGGTGATCATTGGTACGCTGCACCCGCTGAACCTGTTTATTGAAGCACAAACCGGCATGATCCTGCCGCAGGCGATTATGCACGTACTGGAACCGCTGGTTTCCGCGTCCGATTCCCTGCCTGCCATTCTGCTTTCCGTACTGCTGTGCCAGATCTTCTGGTTCGCCGGTATCCACGGTTCGCTGATTGTCACCGGCATCATGAACCCGTTCTGGATGGCAAACCTCTCCGCCAACCAGGCTGCACTGGCTGCGGGCGCTGCTCTGCCGCACGTCTATCTGCAAGGTTTCTGGGATCACTACTTGTTGATTGGCGGCGTCGGTTCCACCCTGCCGCTGGCGTTCCTGCTGCTGCGTAGCCGCGTCGCGCATCTGCGCACCATCGGCAAAATGGGCGTCGTACCGAGCTTCTTTAACATCAACGAACCGATTTTGTTCGGCGCACCGATCATCATGAACCCGATGCTGTTTGTGCCGTTTGTTTGTGTGCCGTTGGTTAACGCCGTGCTGGCTTACACCGCCACCAAAATGGGCCTGCTGGCGCAAGTCGTCTCCCTGACACCGTGGACAACGCCTGCGCCTATCGGTGCTTCCTGGGCGGCGAACTGGGCATTTAGCCCGGTGGTGATGTGCCTGATTTGTATGGTGATGTCCGCCCTGATGTATCTGCCGTTCCTGCGTGCTTACGAGCATTCATTAATGAAAGCAGAAGAAGAAAAAGCGCAGAGCAGCGCGCCGATGACGGAAACCGTCCGCAGTAACTAAGCCGTAATGCATTAGCAGTAACGAAAAGGAGTCGGTAATGAAATACGTATTTCCCGCAAACTTCTGGTGGGGCAGCGCCAGCTCTGCGCTGCAAACCGAAGGGGAAAGCCAGCAAGGCGGTAAAAGCGCAACAACATGGGATGCCTGGCACGCCAGCCAGCCGTGGCGCTTTCACCAGCAAATTGGGCCGCAAGAAACCTCGACGTTTTATCGCCACTGGCGGCAGGACATCGCGCTGTTAAAGCAGCTCAAGCACAACAGCTTTCGCACCTCATTCAGCTGGTCACGGCTGATCCCGGATGGCGACGGCGAAGTGAATCCGCAAGCGGTGGCGTTCTATAACGAGGTCATCGACGAGCTGCTGGCGCAGGGTATTACGCCGTTTATCACGCTGTTTCACTTCGACATGCCGATGGTGATGCAGGAAAAAGGCGGCTGGGAGAGCCGGGAAGTGGTACAGGCTTTCAGCCGCTACGCACAAATCTGTTTCGAACTGTTCGGTGATCGGGTTCATCACTGGTTCACCTTTAACGAGCCGATTGTGCCGGTAGAGGGCGGTTATCTGTACGATTTCCATTACCCGAACGTGGTGGATTTTAAACGCGCGGCAACGGTGGCGTACCACACAGTTCTGGCGCATGCCAGCGCAGTGAGAGCGTTTCGCGCCGGGTTTTACGCCGGTGAGATTGGCATTGTGTTGAACCTGACGCCGTCCTATCCACGTTCGCAGCACCCGGCGGATGTGAAAGCGGCGCACTATGCCGATTTGCTGTTCAATCGCAGTTTTCTCGACCCGGTACTGCGCGGCGAGTATCCCGCTGATCTGGTGGCGCTGCTGAAAGAGTATGACCAGCTGCCCGCTTGCCAGCCGGACGATATCGCGCTGATTGCAGAAGGGAAAATCGATCTGCTCGGCATTAACTATTACCAGCCACGGCGGGTAAAGTGCCGGGACAGCGCGGTCAATCCCGACGCGCCGTTTATGCCGGAGTGGTTGTTTGATTATTACGAAATGCCAGGGCGCAAAATGAACCCGTATCGCGGGTGGGAAATTTATGAGCCAGGTATTTACGATATTCTCACTAACTTACGCGTCAATTACGGTAATCCACGCTGTTTTATTTCCGAAAACGGTATGGGGGTCGAGAACGAACAGCGTTTTATTGAAGATGGGCAAATAAACGACAGTTATCGCATTACGTTTGTTCGCGATCATCTTATCTGGCTGCATAAAGGAATTAGCGAAGGGTGTCATTGCCTTGGCTACCATATGTGGACATTTATTGATAACTGGTCATGGTGTAACGCATATAAAAACCGCTACGGTTTTGTGCAATTAGATCTGGCAACACAAAAACGTACCATTAAGAAAAGTGGAGAGTGGTTTGCCGCCACCGCTGAAAATAATGGTTTTAATCAGGATTAAATGACAATGGTTGAACTCGAAGAAGCGGTAATGGAAATTATCGTCAACGCCGGACAGTCGCGCAGCCTGTGCTTTGAAGCGCTGCGCGCGGCAAGGACAGGCAATCTTGACGAAGCGCGCCAGTTGCTGAAGGAAGCGGATGGCTACTCGCGCCAGGCGCATCAAATGCAAACCAAATTAATCGAACAGGATGCAGGTGAAGCCCGGCAACCGATGACATTAATTATGGTGCATGCGCAGGATCATTTAATGACGTCATTATTAGCACGTGAGTTATCCGAAGAGATAATTCAGCTTCACACTTTATATCGGCAATAATTAACGGAGAATTGATTACGGTAAATCTTAATTAAGCTGTACCCGCATTTATAAAATAAAAGCAGTTCGTAATGGTGATGGCAATAATCTCTGCCCGGTCACCCGGGATGGTTATTGTCTGAGAATAACTTACTAAATTGAGATAACCATGAGAATTAATAAAAAACTTCCAGTGGCGCTGGCGGTTGCGGCCACTCTTTGCTCTGGCTCCGTCTTCGCACAAGAGTTCACGCAAGAGCAAATCGATGCCATCGTCGCCAAGGCGGTGGATAAAGCGCTGGCGGAACGTCAGGCAAAAATGGATGCCGCCGTGAATAAAAAAGCGGATGTGGTGGTGGAACCGCAAAGCGCGGCGCAAACCCCGGATTTGGCGGTGCCTTACGGATTGAAATTTAGCGGGTACGCCCGTTATGGCGCGCACTTCCAGTCTGGCGATCAGAAATATGTTGGCGTTGATGGCTCTTATAATGGCGCGTCAGCGATTGGTCGTCTGGGCAACGAAGGCAACGGCGGTGAATTCCAGCTCTCCAAAGCCTTTAAAGGCGAAAACGGCGCTATCTGGGACGTCAACGTGATGTTCGACCACTGGGGCGACGAAGTTAACCTGAAAAAAGCCTATGCCGGGGTGACCAACCTGCTGGCGTCCAACCCGAACGCTTACTTCTGGGCGGGACGTGATTTCCACCAGCGTCCACAACAAGGCATTAACGACTACTTCTGGATGACTCACGACGGCCAGGGTGCCGGGGTGAAAAACTTCGATATCGGCGGCGTGAAGTTTGATGTTGCGGCTGTCGGCTCGGTTGCATCCTGTAGCCCGGAAGTGCTGGAAGATGAAGCCAACCCGTCGCGCATCACCTGTACTGGTGGCTCCAACGTCGGCGATAAAGGTAACTATGCGTTGACCTCCAAAGTTCACGGGATGAAAGTCGGCCCGCTGGATCTGGAAATCTACGCCAACTACGGCTTTGACTCGAAAGCGATTGAAAGCGATGCCCGCTTGAAAGCCTGGCAAGGCGGCGCGGTGCTGAGCCATACCTACGACCACGGCATTAACAAACTGATCGCGCGCTACTCCGATAACGCCGATAACAGCGTATTCAACAAAACCGACGATCTGACCGCGATTTACGCCAGCTTCGAAGGCAGCTACAAATTCTCCCGTCAGACTCAGGTGGACTACCTGCTGGCGTTCCACGACTACGATAACAGCGCCAACAAAGCGGATAACCGCCGCAACTATGGCGCGATTGTTCGCCCGATGCACTGGTGGAACGATGTGCACTCCACCTGGCTGGAACTGGGTTATCAACGTGTAGATTATGATGACGGCGGCGATAACCACGGCTGGAAAGCGACCCTGTCGCAGAACATCTCTATCGCGATGGGACCAGAGTTCCGCCCGATGCTGCGCTTCTACGTGACCGGCGGCGAAGTGGATAACAAACGCACCGCACGCGTGAACGGCACCAACGACTCTACGCTCGATTCGTTCAACATCGGCGCGATGTGGGAAGCCTGGTGGTAAGGTAACAAAACCGGAGGCGGTCCCCCCTCATGCCGCCTCCGGTTAAACTCTGTACATGTGTTATGATGCGCGGCCTTACGATAAGTCATCAGCATCACAGAGTTGGGTTAGCACATGGGTTCGAGCAAAAAAGGGATGTTTTACGTGCTGGCAGCCGCGGTTTTATGGGGCAGTTCCGGGGTTTGCGCGCAGTACATTATGCAAAAAAGTCATATCTCCTCGCCGTGGCTGACCATGACGCGGCTGTTGTTCACCGGGGTGATTTTGTTAACGCTGTCGTTTGTCCACGGTGACAAACTTTTCGCCATCCTGAAAAATCGTAAAGACGCCCTTAGCCTGCTGTTCTTCTCGCTGTTTGGCGCGCTGACCGTGCAACTCACTTTCCTGCTGACGATTGAAAAATCCAATGCCGCCACCGCGACGGTGCTGCAATTCCTCTCGCCGACCATTATCGTGGCGTGGTTTGCACTGGTACGCAAAGCGCGGCCCACCTTCCCCGTGGCGTCTGCGATTGCCACCTCGCTTATCGGCACGTTTCTACTGGTGACGCACGGCAACCTGACCTCGCTGTCTATTTCGCCTGAAGCACTGCTGTGGGGCATTGTCTCGGCCTTTGCTGCCGCGTTTTACACTACCTATCCTTCGCAGCTTATCGCCCGTTACGGCACGCTGCCGATCGTCGGCTGGAGTATGTTGCTGGCGGGATTGATGCTGACGCCGTTCTTCGGCGGGCAGGGGAATGATTTTGTGGTTGATGGCCGCTTGCTGATGGCTTTCTTCTACCTGGTAGTGATTGGCACCGCGCTGACGTTTAGCCTCTATTTGAAAGGCGCGCAGATGATTGGCGGGTCGAAAGCCAGCATTCTGAGTTGCGCCGAACCGCTAAGCAGCGCCCTGCTGTCGGTTGCGCTGCTCGGCGTGGCGTTTTCGCTGCCGGACTGGCTCGGCACGCTGTTGATTGTCTCGTCGGTCTTGCTGATTTCCTGGGACTCGCGGCGCAAAATACGCGCCGCATAAGCCGACTGGTTTACGCTTTTACCCGCACTTTAGCGGCCACCAGCAGCGCCGTTAACAGCATCAAACTACCGGAAAGCACCAAGGGCGAGAGCAAACCATAGTGATCGAGCGCAAAACCGCCAATTGCCGCGCCACAAGTGTTGGCAAGCTGGATCACCGCCACCTGAATGGAACCGGCTTTTTCTGCCTGATCGGCAAGCGTGCGGGTGATCCACGTCGACCAACCCACCGGGATCAGCGCAAAACCCAGCCCCCAAATAATGGCGATGCCCGCCGCGACAACCTTATCGTTCCCCCACAGAATCAGCACCAGCGCGCTAATTGCCAGGGTTAATGGCGCAAGCGCCAACGCCAGTTTCACCGAGCGTTTCATTACCACCGAAGAGAATGATGTACCGACAAAGCTGGCGATACCGAAGCTCAGCAGCACTAACGTCAGCCCATCGACGTCAAACCCGGCGAGGTTCGTATAAATCGGGCGAATATACGTGAAGAACGAAAACTGCCCGGCGAAAACCATAAAAATGGCGATCATACCGGCCAGTACGCCTGGGCGTTTGAGCAGGCCGAACATGTTCTCGTGGTGTTCGGTTTTCCCTGGCAACGACGGTAATGCCCGCCACACCCAGATGATACAGACCGCCCCCATCAGCGCTGCGCCGTTAAACACGTTACGCCAGCCAATGATGCCACCAAGAAAACTGCCGAGCGGTGCCGCGATCACCAGTGCAATCGACACCGCGCCAAAAATCACCGACAGCGCTTTTGGCACGCTGCGCATCGGCACCAGCCGCATGGTTAGCGACGCCGACATCGCCCAGAAACCCCCTAACGCCAGACCAAGACAGGCGCGGCCCAGCAGCAACAGGGCAAAACTGGTGGCAAACGACACCAGCAGGCAAGAGAGAGTCAGCAGCACCGCGAAAGCAATCACCACATAGCGGCGGTCGGCAGCGCGGATAACATGGGTAATAAACAGGCTGGCGAACATGGCGACAAACGCCGTCACGGTGACGGTTTGCCCGGCCAGACCTTCCGAAACGCCCAGATCCAGCGCCATTGGCGTGAGCAGACTTACCGGCAAAAACTCCACAGTAATCAGGCAGGCCACGCAAAATGCCACGGCGAAAACCGCCGACCAGTTCGGGCGGCTTACCGCATCTGTTGAAGAGGGCGCCACAGATTGCTCACTCATTCGTTACCTGCTTAGTTTTTATTCGTGAAGGTCGCGCAGTGTAACATTCAAAATCTGTGACGCAATTAACAATTTGGCAACTCTGTTTCGGCGATGAACTCAACCGCCAGGCCGAAAGCGCGCTGGCCAGTGCGCATACCGTAACGGGTATCGTGGCATGACGGCGGCGGGTTTTATACCGCGTCAGCAGCACCGAGTGTTATTTTTCCCGCGCGTTACGCGCCGCCGTTGCCAGGCCGACAATCCACTCCTGGTGAGCATTGATCATCGGGTTGGGTACCGCGCTCGCCAACTGTTGCGCCGGAACACCGGTTTGCGATTCCTGCGTCAGGATGCGCACGCGGTTGCCGGGTAAATCCTCAAACAGCCAGGCATGAATCGCATCCAGACGCGACGGCGCATCACCTTCAACCCAGCCATGCCAGGCAATACGCGCAGCCTGACCTTCAACAGGCGGAACATATTCACACACCTGCGCGTCGACCGGAAAACCAAAAGTGGTGAAACAAAAACGGGCATTGGCGCTTAATAACGGGCCGCTCCCATCCTGGAAACGGATATCTTGCGCGTTGCTGTAGTAGGTCGGCCACAGGCGGGTGTCGTTCAGTTGTACCCAAATGTCTTGTGCCGTTAGCCCGGCAACAATGATTTCGTTGGAGGCAAAGTTATCGGTGGTGCCCGGCAGGTAATCGTGCGGCCAGACAATGGCGCTTTGGGTCGGGGATTGAGTCATGGTGTACCTCGTCATGGATGAACGAGGCCACTTTGCGCCGCTGAGTGGTATAAATCTAATGACTATCTTTGATGAGCATCATCACGCTGTGTGATATCAGTGTAACCAGTGAACGCCCTCTTCGGGCATAAACAGCCCGTTATAGCGCATCTGGAAGTTGTTCAGATCGGCTCTGTCCGGTTCCAGCTCGCGCAAAAACCCTTGCGCCAGGCGCACTTGCGCATCGGTGACAGGCGTTGCCAGCCGCGCTTTTTGCATCACCCGATGCCAGTAAACCAGGTTCTGCTCGCTACTATCGACAATAGATACTTGCCAGATCAGTAACACCTGGGCGGCGTTTTGCAGGTGTGCTTCGTCGGGGCGCGTCAGATAGCTCAGATATTCGCCACCGGCAGTTTTTCCCATCTGATCAATCATCGATTCCACTGGCACGGGCTGGATGTTGAGTCGGTCGGTGAGGCGGCGAATCGCGCGACGCGAATCAGAGGTTAATACCCTGAAACCAATCACAAAAACTACCACCAGCGTTGCCAACATCAACCAAATCATAACCGCTCCCGAGGCGCAAAAGAGGCTCATCATACGGGGAAATTACCCGCTACGGACAGCCGTAAATGCGATAATCTTTATTATCGCTCTGGCTGGTCACTATCATGAATAACGATATCAGAAACCTCGATCTTAACCTGTTGAAAACGCTGGATGCCCTGCTTGATGAACACAATGTCACGCGCGCTGCCGCCCGGCTTTCGCTGACGCAACCGGCGGTAAGCGGCATGCTGACGCGCCTGCGCGATTATTTTGCCGACCCGCTGTTTATCCGCGCGCCACATGGCATGGTGCCCACAGCACGTGCGCAGGCACTGGCGGCACCGGTTAAACAGATTCTGGCGGATATCGAGCACTTGCTGAAACCCACCGCCTTTGACCCGCTTAGCGCCGCGTTTATCTGGACGCTGGCGGCGACAGACTATGCCCTGAAAGTGGTGATCGTGCCGTTTATTGCTGAGCTGAAAAAGCACGCGCCAGGGATTCGCATCCGCGTTGAACCCGTGCAGCCACAGCGGTTGGTGAGCCAGCTTGAGCGTGGCGAAGTGGATGCGGCGTTAATGACACCGCACAGCACGCCGGAAGCGCTGCACAGCCGGGCGCTGTTTGAGGAGCGTTTTGTCTGCATGATGCGTGCCGACCACCCGGATGCGGCGCAAAGTTCCCTAACGCTTGATCGCTTTTGCGCGCTGGAACATGCGCTGGTGTCATGGGATGGCGAACGTTTTCGCGGCGTGGCCGATAACGCACTGACCACGATCGGCAAAAGCCGCCACGTAGGTGTGTCGGTGAATAACTTCCTGATCCTGCCGGAAATTTTAACCGTCAGCGATATGATTGCCGTGGTGCCGCAACGCCTTGCCAGCCTGACGCCAGATATGTGCATACGAGAAGTGCCCTTGCCGATACCGGGGTTTACCAAAACCCTGGCCTGGCACGAACGCAGCCACCGCGATCCGGCGCATCAGTGGCTACGCAACCTGCTGTTCGATATCAGCCAGCGTTAAGCGCGACGATTACTCAAAGAACAGACCGAGTTTGTTGAACACGCCGGGATCGGTCTGGTGGCGGATAATCTGCACCACATCTTCCAACTTATCGATCTGGCTTATCATCTGTTCCAGCCGCTGGTCATTCGCCACCTGGAGCCAGATACGGCTCTGCTCGCCGCTTTGTAGCGGTAGACAAAGAATGCCTTCTACGTTGAACGCGCGGCGGGCAAATAGCCCACAAACATGCGTCATCACGCCCGGATGGTTGCGCACGGTGAGTTCGAGAATGACGTTATCAGTTGTTTGCATGGCTTATTCCCCCACCATTTCTGTATTCGCCGCGCCCGGCGGCACCATCGGGTAAACTTTTTCTTGCGGGTCGATACGCACATGCACCAGCGCAGGCCCAGGACGGGAGATTACTTCCTGCAACGCGGCCTGCGGATTGGCCTCCGCGTTTAAATCACAGGCGTGCAGACCAAAACCGGCGGCAATCTGCATAAAATTGATCATGCCTGGATAGGTTGCGGCAAAGACGCCGGACTTATAGAACAGGCTCTGTTGCTGATGCACCAGCCCCAGCGCTTCGTTATTCATCAGGATGATTTTCACATCCAGGTTATTTTCCGCAGCAGTGGCCATCTCCTGGATGTTCATCATCAGGCTGCCATCACCGGAAAAGCAGATAACTTTACGCTCCGGGTTCGCCAGCGCCGCGCCAATCGCTGCTGGCAGGCCAAAACCCATGGTGCCCAACCCACCCGAAGTCAGCCACTGGCGAGGGCGGTTCAGCGGGTAAGCTTGCGCCGTCCACATCTGGTGCTGTCCGACATCAGTGGTGATGATCGCATTGTCATCCACGCAGGCAGCGACCGCATTGATCAAACCGTAATGGGTGAGCGGGTCACCCGCTTGCGGGATCGCGCCGGGAAACTCTTTTTGCAGCTGCGCCACGGTGTTGCGCCAGGCGTGGCGAGAATGAGCTTCGACTTGCGGGATCAGCGCATCGAGCACGTCGCCAACGTCGCCCTGGATTGCCACATGCGCCTGCTTCACTTTGCCCAGCTCCGCGCGGTCGATATCTACATGAATGATTTTGGCATTCGGGCAGAACTGTTCCGTTTTGCCAATCGCCCGGTCATCAAAACGTGCGCCAAGCACCACCAACAGATCCGCTTCCTGCAAAATGTAATTGGTGCTGCGTGCGCCGTGCATTCCCAGCATACCGAGCGACAGCGGGTGCTGTTTCGGTAACATACCGAGCGCCATCAGCGTCATGGTGGTGGGCATATTGGCTTTTTCCGCCAGGCGGCGGATCTGCTGCGGCGCATTAATCACCCCGCCGCCCAGATACAGCACCGGGCGCTCGGCGGCGTTGATCATCTCTGCTGCAGCGTGAACATCCTGGGCATTCCACGCCGGAGCGGGCGCTTTATAACCGGGTTCCGGCAGCTCGCTGAGGGTAATTTCCGCCGTCTGCACATCTTTAGGAATATCTATCCACACCGGGCCAGGGCGACCAGACTGCGCAATGCGAAACGCATCGCAAATCACCTGCGGCAGTTCGCTGATGTCGCGAACCAAATAGTTATGTTTCGTGATGGGGATAGAGATGCCGTAAGTGTCCACTTCCTGGAATGCATCGGTGCCAATCATCGAGGCCGGAACCTGGCCGGTAATGCAAATCAGCGGGATTGAATCGAGACGAGCGTCGGCAATGGCGGTCACCAGGTTGGTCGCTCCCGGCCCGCTACACGCCAGACAAACCGCCGGTTTGCCCTGCGTGCGTGCCATGCCCTGCGCGATGAAGCCCGCGCCCTGCTCGTGGCGCGCCAACACATGGCGAATTTGTTTACTTTGGCTTAGCGCGTCGTATAACGGCAAAACGGTGCCGCCGGGAATACCGGTAACGGTGGTGATGCCCTGACGCTCCAGTAAATGAACAATCAGCTGCGCGCCTGTGTAGCGCGTGGATTGCGATGTGCTGCCCGAACTTGCCATGCTCCAGTCCTTTTCTTCTGAGCCGGCTTTCCAGGAGGGGTTAAAACGAAAAACCCCGCCCGGTTTGCGCCGGCGGGGTTTTGGAATCGTGTGTTGTTCCGGACCCTACGGCGCATTGCCGACGACCACCACCACACGCACGACGACCACCGCAGCGTTATGCGCGGTTTTTAGTAGGTTCATCGGATTGGTGGAAGCGTTCATTAGGGGCCTGTCTGTTGTGTTATTAACGAGATTTATACAAACACAGGAATCATTCGCCGACAACTGCTTTTTACGCACCCGCAGGAAACTGCGCAGCCGATCACGTTTATTTGCCTGGCGCCTGAAAACAAAAAACCCCGCCGGAGCGAGGTTTTTGTCAGCATTTTCGCGGTTGGTGGCCGCAAAACACACTGCGTTACGTCAACCACGCAACTATACGACGAATCCTGCGGATGCGCAATTTTCAGGCGGTTTTTCCCGCATTGAGTATGGATCAATGTCGAAAATTCCGCCAATAAATACTGTATATATAAACAGTGTTAATATATAATGACCTTGCGAACCAGCGTGAGGGGCCGCGTTCAACGGCGCAAGAATTCCTGGCTGAAACGGGTGGTGCCGTCAGTGCCTTAACCCCTCAAGAGCACACTGCGTTACGCCAACAACAAGGCTGGCAACAGGTAGCGGAAAGGTACGTCAGCCGGTGCTCCTTGACCAGAGGAGAAGCGTATGGGCGGAATGGAGATGGTTATTCTGATCCTGAAACTCATTGTTGCCTTGTTGCAACTGCTTGAAGCTGTCCTGAAGTTTTTGCGGTAATTCAGGTTCAAGTCGCACCAAAGGGGGGCGGGAAACCGCCCCCCTTTTACACGCCTCTCAGGCTGTCTCTGGCTCGCGTTTTTTCATTTGCTGCAGTTGGTTGTAGATATACGCCGTATGCGCGATCGCCTGGCGTGGAATGGCGTGCCCACTCTCATACTGCATCAGCAAATGAACCAGTTGCGGCGCGTCGATAACCGGGATGTTCAACGCGCGGGCGCTATCGAGAAGCCCGGACACCGCGTCTTTGCCCTGCTGCTTAAAAAGAATATGCGGTAACGCAACGTTCTGCTGCTCGTAACGCAGGAGAACCGCGCGTGATGCGGCATCATTCAGTACCACATCCGCCAGCTTTAGCATCTCCCCGGGCTGCGGCACGTCGACTGGCATCGACGGCGGGCTCATCATCAGGCTTCTACGGTACGATTTAATATGCGGATCGCCTTCGGTATCTTTGTTTTCCCGGCGTACCTCTTCAATGCTCATCCTTTGCGTCTTGATAAACAGATATTTTTGCAGGCCAAAATCGAGCGCCGTCCAGACAGCGAGCAATATCAACATGTGGTGAAATATGTCGCTAACAAGGTTACGCAGTACCTGCGGTAAGCGCATCAGCGGGCTTGCCGCCAGGAAGAGTATCTCGTTGATATGCGGATAAACCGCACTGTAGCTGGCATAGACGATAGTTAAGAATTTCAGCAGGCTGCTAACCAATTCTGAAAGCTCTCTGGTGGAGAACATTTGCTGAATTTTTTGTAACGGGTTTAGGCGTTCAAATTTCGGCATCGCCGATTCGGGCGCAATAAGGAAGCCAAATTGCAGCCAGTTTCCTAATAACCTTGCCGCTATCGCCACACCCAGAACAGGCACCAGGAAAATACTCAATTCCACTACCAGCAACTGCGTTAACCGTTTTGCCGCCGTAATAAACGGCAGCGTCATGCTACTCAGGGCCACAGCGAAGAGCTGTTGCAGGCGGTCTATTCCGCGCTCCATCATGATAAAAATGAATTCCATCGCCAGCGTGATCAGCAACAGCAGCGGCACCCCTTCATTTTTAAATACATTCCCTTTCTTACGCTCATCACGGATTTTTTTCGGCGTGGGTTGTTCGTTTTTTTCCGCCATCGCTTAATTCGCCGTCAGATTGATCGTGGAAGAAATCATCGGGATAACGCGCTCAGGCTGCAATAATTGCCGCTCAGCGAGATGCAGTAACGTCGGAATATAAATCACCAGAAAAGACAAGCCGATAATAATTTTTAACGGGATGGTCACGGTGGTGACCTGCATTTTCGGGCTGTAAAGGCTCAATATCGCCACGCTAAATTCGATCATCAGCATCAGTACAGCAAAAGGCGCGCTGTAAATAACAATAAAAGAGAATATATCTGCGAGAAAAGATAACCACTGTTTAAAGGTTACCGCTGTGTCAGTGAAGAAAAGCTTATCGATCGGCCAGAAGGTGTAGCTGCGCCAGAGAATATCAATAAGATAAGCAAAGCCGTGAAAATGAATAAAAGTTAAAAGAAAAATACTTTTAAACACGTAGCCAAAAAATGAGCCACTGTTGGTTATCGCCGGGTTGATTTGTTCACCCATTTGTCCGCCGCTCTGATTATCAAACAGAACACCGACGCTTTCGAATAACCAGAAGGGTACAACCAATAAAAAACCTAAAAAAATACCCAGCAGCGACTCTTTTATCATCATGATAATAAACATGATGCCTTTTATATTGCCAAAATCGGGTTGCGCATAAAAGGTGGCAGCGGGAATAAAAGTAAACACCATTGCGATACTGTAAAGCACCGCGCCTCTAATTTCCTTGAAAGAAAAAGCAATAATAATAGCCATGCAGGGATAAATACGCGCGCAGGCACTCACCAGTGCCATTAATGCCTCACCTAACCAATCGAAAGAGACAAACGTCATTGCCAGGCTCTTATTTGGCTAATTAAGTCAAAACAGTTAATACTTAATTGCACTGTTTTTTGCAGCATCCAGTGGCCAGAAAAAGCCAGAATGACGCCAACGGCAACCATTTTCAACGCAAAAGGTAATGTTGCATCTTGTAATTGCATGACCGATTGCAGCAGCGCAATGATAATACCCGCCATCACAGCGGTCATCACAGGAGGGACTGATATCAACATCGCCAGCAGTAATCCCTGCTTGAGCACCTCGACAATATACATATTTTTCTCACTGCTAAATGTAGCTGTAAAATAACCCTTCGAGTAAACGACTCCACCCTTCAATTAAAACAAAAAGTAGTAATTTGAGCGGAATAGCGATAAACATCGGCGCTACCATTTGCATTCCCAACGCCATCAGCACTGTCGATACAACGAGGTCTATCACTAAAAAGGGAATATAAATTAAAAAGCCAATTTTAAACCCGGACTGTAATTCTGAAAGTACAAATGCGCTTAAAATCAACGCCGGGTTATCGCGTGTTATGGGATTATTGGCCTGATCTTTCCAAAGTTTTTTTGCCGCCTCGGTTAAACGAATATGCGTTTCTGCATCAATATTGCGCTGTAAAAAATTTTGCAGCGGCGCAATTACCGTTGGGTAGTGAGTATAAATCGCGGCTACATCTATTTTATCCGGTGAGATTTGTCGCACGCGCTGGGTCATATCATTAAACACCGGCCCCATAATAAACAGCGTCGCGGCAAGCGAGATGCTGTATATCACCATGTTGCCAGGCACCTGCTGTATGCCCAACGCATTGCGTACAATCAGCAAGACAACGGAAATTTTAAGAAACGAGGTGGAAATAATCATCAGCAAGGGCAACAACGTCAGCGCCGCGATAAACAGCGCCAGCGCCGCGGGATTGATCTGCTGAATATCCATCAGAAGTGCTCCATCCGGGTAATTTGCAGCCCCAGCACGCCTTCAACATCCACCAATGTTCCCTGCGCCAGCGGGCGCTCACCATAATAAATGGCCGCCTGACCGGGGGTAAAATCCGTGAATGTCACTATCGAACCCGCCCGCAACGACTGAAGCGCTTCGAGCGTCAACGTTAGCGTTCCCGCACGCAGCGTTATCCGCAGGGGAACAGATGAAAGATCCGGCATTTCATGCGGCTCTGCCGGTATTTCACGCGACAAAGGCACCGGGGGAATCGTAGCGTCCGGGTGCGGGAATGCGGTATCAACAGGGGTGAATTCCATTTCTATCTCCTTATGAGAAACAATCGTAAAGCTGTGCGCCAGCGGGGCGCATTGCTGTAAAGAGAAGCACTGTGTGCCGATCTGCAGTTGCCCTGAACCTGCCGGGTTAAAAAGCCGTTTTTCTGGCAGCACGATATCGCCAACGCGCAAATGCCGTAATGCAGCGGCGGTAAGCTCCGTTGAGGCCAGGATCAACGGGAAAGAGAGTAAAAACCGCTTATTTTGCGACACCGAAGAAAAGTGCCACGCCGAATGCTGAAACAGGCGAATTAATGTTAACGCCGACAGCGCCATTAACCCTTTTTCGTGTTGCTCGCTGTTTTTTATTTCAATCCAACAATAGATTTCCGGCTCATGGCTTTCCTGAGCAGGCTGTAAGTAACCCAATATATGTTTAATTTCCTGACTGAGCGCGGCGTTATACACATCCCAATACCACTGTGCCGAGGCATTATTATTTTCGGCCAATAGTGGACAAAGCGATAACAGGCTCAGCAAAGGCTCCGCATTATAAAGGCGTAATTTCCCGAATTGACTGGAAAAACACATCGGTTTATTCAGCAATCTTTCTTCCGCCTGCAATGGAAAGAGTCGTAACTGCCTTTTCTGGCCATTAAGTTGAAAATTCAATATCGGTTGTCGATCCAGATATTGCCGGGCGATGACCTCATCTTTACTGACAGGAGGAAATAACAGCGCAGCTTTATTCATCAATAATGACTCTTTGCCCAACACTAAATGGCATGCAGATGTTCAAGGATAAAACGAAACTTCTCTTGCCGTTTTCTTTTCTCGATAACCTGCTGGAAATGCTCCGCGACCTCATCGCGTTGGCGCGTGTAATCACTTTCTTGCTGTTTAATCAGCAACATGACGTCTTGCAACTGCCGCACCATTGCTTGTTCTTTTTCAAGCCACTTTCGCATATCAATTAACGATAAAGCGCGCTGTGTATGACGGCCGCTCATCGCGGAAAAGTAATCGCGATTTAATTGGGCGATGTGTTGGGAATGGTGATTAAGCGCGTCAAGTTGTTGTGCCATTTTTACCATTACGCTCTGTTGTTTTAACCACGCTAACTCCGTTTTTACCATCCGGTAATGATAAAGCGATAATAGCTGGCGCAGCAGCGTATTAAATTTTAACGATTCATCTGAGACGTTTTCTTCCTCTTCGTTATAAAACACCTTGTGGTTCCGGAGCATTCGCCACTACCTCACGTAATTGATTTAAGGTTATTTCAGGCGCTCGCGGCGCGCGTAATGATTGTTTGAGAATATTATCCAGTGCCGGTTTAATCCCAACAGCGTAATCGGTAAAAGGATCGCTGCCAGTCTGGTATTCTCCCAGGCGAATTAACATTTCAATATCGGCATAGGCCGTCATTAATTGCCTTATATGTGTGGCAATAGATTGCTGTTCAGTTCCCGTAATAGTATTCATGACCCGACTCAGACTGGCGGCAACATCAATGGCGGGATAATGCCCCTGATCGGCCAGTTTGCGCGAAAGGAGAATATGCCCATCCACTAAAGAACGCACTTCATCGGCAATCGGATCTTGCATGGAATCTTGTTCAACCAGTACCGAATAAAGCGCGGTGATGCTGCCTTGCCGGGTACGTCCACTGCGTTCAACCAACCGCGAGAGCAAATTGTAAACCGAAGGAGGAAAGCCATTGCGCCCCGGCGGTTCACCGTTGGCAAGACCGATTTCGCGCTGTGCACGGGCAAGACGTGTCAGCGAATCAACAATTAACAATGTGGATTCCCCCCGCTGGCGAAACCCTTCGGCGATGGCGGTGGCAGTAAACGCAGCACGCACACGCTCCATGCTGCTGCGATCCGAGGTGGCGCACACCAGCACGGTACGCTGACGTAGCGCTTCATCAAGCTCCCGGTCCATAAACTCACGCAGTTCGCGCCCGCGTTCACCCGTCAGGCAAAAGACGATGGTGTCGCAAGGGATGTTTCGCGCCAGCTCCGCCAGCAGCGTTGTTTTACCGCATCCCGCCCCGGCAAATATCCCCGCCCGCTGGCCTGCGCCCAGCGTCAGCAAACCGTCGATACTGCTTAGCCCGGTGTAGAGCGGCGCATCAATACACAGGCGATCGGTCGCCAGCGTGGCGTTATGCATGACGGGCACGGCTTGTGCAGTTACGCTGTCAACGAAAGCGGCGCGACCTTGCCCATCAAGGGCGCGGCCAAACCCATCGAATACGCACCCTTTCAGCGCTGGCGAGACATGAATACTGTGAGGCAAGCCTAATGGGTAGACCTCTGAACCAGGCTTAATTCCCTCCAGCGTATCGAGTGCGGCAAGAGAAACCTCTTGCGAATCAAAACCAATCACTTCAGCCATAATTGTGTCGCCTGAAGTACGCGGCAAAAGACATAAGTCGCCTAACCGCGCGCCCGGAAGATGACACTGTAAAACGATGCCGCTAATTCCTGTCACCGAGCCGATAACATTTACCGGTTCTGTCTGCCCAAGTTGGCGTTGCGCAGCCTGCTGCCAGCGAGCTAGTTCCTCTTGCCAGCCGTCGCTCACCAAGGCACCTCAAAGCGCGTTTCGCCCTGAAAAATCAGCTTTTCTTCGTTAATGCCGAGAAGTTTGATGCCATTAATCTCGTCATTGATAAACACCCGCAGCCCTTTGTCGGTCACGATATACGGGGATTCACCCTTTACAACAAGAGTAATGCGAAAAGGCAGCGGTGGCGGCGGCTGAACTATATCCACGGAGATTTGCGCAGCACTTTGGTAACGCTGCGCAAAATGTTGCAGTAGCGCCTGCGTTTCAATCTGTAACTTATCATCGCCGACAAGATGCAAAATGATGTCGTCACTGGCGGTTATCTCCAGATCGACGCGTTGCCCTAAACCGGCCTGCTGAAGCAGTGACGCCAACATTTCGCGGGTTTGCGCGGCGGATTCAAGAAACGTTTTCTGCGGCTTCGGCACCGGCATTGAAATATCCTCCGGCCGCTCGTCCTTACCGGAAAAACTGCCTACTCCGAAGGCGCCTATCGCGAGGAAAAAACAAACCGCAGCCACCACTTTATTTACTCGACGGCGCGGTCTTTCAGCGACCGGCGCATACGAACTCTGTTGGCTGTCTGCTTGCGCAGATGGGGGACTTTCCGTTTCCCAAGGCGTGTCTGACTGCGCCACACATAACCAAATCCCCGCCAGCGAGAATGGCGTACCGGGTTCGAGGCTATCGATTTGTTCGACCCGACGCCCCTCATTCGTCAGCACCGCACCTTGCAGGGCTTCCACTTGCCAGCCGGTTTCCGTTGTACGCAGCTGGCAATGGTTTTGCGCAATCGCCGCGTCGTATAAAACCATGTCCGCATCGGGCGATGATCCAATTAACCACTGTGTACCGGTTAAAGGTAACAGTGCGCCGCTATTCAGGCCGCTAAGCACTCTCAGTTCATAGAGCACGATACTTTCCCTCAATCTGCTGCATGTTCTGCGGGTTCGTGGGTTTCTGCATCAAGATCAATTCGCCCCTGAATCTGGACTTTTATCGATGGAATAAGCTCCGAAAAGGCAAGCACCGGAACAGGCGTGAACGACTCCCGTAGCAGACCGGAAAGCGGGCCACGCAACTCAGGCTCGACAAGCAGCACGCAAGGGATGTCTTCATCGGCAGGAAAGCACTGCGCTAAACGGGAAAGTAACGCTTCATGCATAACCGAAGAGAGCGTCATCGGCTGCGCACCCGCCGCGTTTAATGCCTGGCGGAACACCGCTTCCGTGGCGGGCGCCAGTAACCAGCTATTCAGCGTTTCATTTTGGCTGTACTGGTAACAAATCTGCTCTCTCAGCGCGTGGCGAACCTGCTCGGTTAACACCATCAGGTTGGATTCATGGCGGCTATTTTTAATCAATGTCTCGGCAATCAGGCGCAGCGGTCGCAGGGTGACATGTTCAGCGGCCAGCCGCTGCAATACCGCCGAAAACCACGCGATAGGCAAACATCTTTCGAGTTCATCGGCCAACTCAGGCTGCTCACTTCGCAGCCAGTCAACCAACGCTTTGCTCTCTTGTAAGCCGACAAATTTCCACCCCGTTGACAAGATGGCCCGCTGTATCCTGGCGAGGATCAGATCGCCAGAAGTGCGCTGTTCATTCTCGTACTGAGATAAGCGGTGATCGTCAACATCAAACCATCGCAAGGTTTGCTCTTCACGCTCTTCAAGCCCTGGCGTACCGTCATCTTCAGCAACCAGCGCGGCTTTGACAGCGCGCTTGTTGGCATCATACGTTGCGCGAATAACCGGCACTTCATACACGCAAAAACGAAATTCATCGAGCGCAAGCTGCTCATTACCTTCAAGCTCGAAAGAGGGCAGTGTGAGGCCATATTCAAAAACAGCGTCGTTGCGTAACGCATACATGCGCTGCAGCAGTTGTTCAAACTCCGGCTGTTGCTGATGCTGTGGGTGAAATTGCATCAGGTAGGGGCGCAACGGAAAAAAGCGGCGAACATTTTCATAACCCATCAGTTCTGTCGCATTATCTGGCTCAGCGCCGACAAAAGAGGGATTAGGCTGCCCGGCCATTTCCATCATGCTCTTTTGTTGCCGGGTAAGCAGGAAGGCTAACGTCAGGCAGAGCAAACTCAGGGTGGTGAAAAGCATTGCTGGCATGCCTGGCACCACCGCAAACAGCGCCATAATAATGCCGCAATAGATCCAGGCTTTTGGATGGCGCGTTAACTGCCAGATTATCTCACCGCCAATATTGACGCCGGAGGCTGCATTATCGGAATTGACGCGCGTAATAATAATGCCCGCAGCCAGCGAGATCAGCAGCGCCGGGATCTGCGCCACCAGGCCATCACCAATGCTTAAAATCGAGTAGATATGCATGGCGTCGGCGGCGGACATTCCGTGTTGCAAAATGCCAACGGAAAAACCGCCGATTAAGTTAATAAAAACGATGATAATCCCGGAAATAGCGTCACCTTTGACGAATTTCATCGCGCCGTCCATGGCGCCAAAAAGCTGGCTCTCTTTCGTCAACTGTTCGCGGCGAACCCTGGCATCTGCAGTATCAATCAGGCCCGAGCGTAAATCGCTATCAATGGCCATCTGCTTACCGGGCATCGCATCCAGATTAAAACGCGCAGAAACCTCCGCAACGCGCTCAGCTCCTTTAGTAATGACCAGGAAGTTAACAAGCGTCAGAATCAAAAAGATAACCAACCCGACAGCCAGGTTGCCGCCGGCGACAAAATTGCCGAATGTTTCAACGACATGACCTGCATCATGCTGCAATAAAATCATGCGGGTCGTGGCAACAGATAATGCAAGGCGGAACATGGTTGTCAGCAGTAAAACTGCCGGAAACGTAGAAAAAGCCAGCGGATGTGGCATAAATAATGCCTGGATGGCCAGCAACGTGGCAATACAGATATTCAGTGACAACGCCGTATCAATAATAAAAACCGGCAGTGGTAAAACCATCATAAAGACAATCGTCATGACGATAACCGCACCAATGAGCTCAGTCTGGTTAACCATTCTCACAGCCAGCTTCGTGAAAAACATTCTCATGAACACCACATATATTGATATTGAGCGAATAAGTCACTTTTATTAAGCATCGATAATCTACCCAGAATGAGATAACACTCCGGCAATCGACACTTTTCAAATCAACGCAAAAGGCAACGCATCTTCATTAGTGTGCATAACGCGTAAATCTGTACAAAAGAAAATGCTTAAAAAAAACATCAAGCATTATGGGGAAAATGATTACCCTCCCCACGACGCACATTGAATAAAAAACCCCGACTCTATTTATGCATATTTAAAATAATCTTCAAGCCAACCAGGCAGATTTGCATTTAATTGCCACTCATAAGTGAACAAGCAATAAATGGATAATATAAAGGGAATTTTTATGGGGAAGTTACCCATCAGCGTTAATAATGAATCGATGTATAAAAATTCATTCGATATAGATGAGTTAGTCACAAACACCACGACCAGACTCAGGAAATTCATCAGTCGTCGGGTTTACAATCAGAGTGATGTAGATGACCTTGTACAAATGACTTACCTTGAAGCATTTCGCAATCAACATAAGTTTATTGGTGCGTCCAGTAAAGAAACCTGGTTATTTGGTATTGCATCTAATCTGGTACGTAATCATTTTAAAAAGACATTTAGTAAACCTGAGACGGTGGCACTGGATGATGTCAATTTTTTAATTTCCGATCAGATATTCAACCCTGATTATATCAACGAACATAAAATACAACTTTCTGAAACCATTGCCATGGTCGATAAGTTGCCGCTCAAAATGCAAAGCGTCATCTACCATATTATGGATTCAGATACCAGTTATCACGACGCTGCCGAGCAATTAGGCATTCCCATTGGAACAATACGTTCCAGGCTCTCCAGAGTCCGTAAAATACTCAAGAATAATCAGGAAGAAGGGTAATTAATGGAAATAAAATTAGATGAGCGGATCTTAAAGCGCTTGCCTCGCGGGCTAAGAGTTGCGCAAAAAAGCGATATTGAAGCCATGACCATGATTTTTAATGAGACAGCGAATACCGGCGCTAATTCTCCCGTAACAAGACTGATCACCGTAAAAGAGCTGGGTTTTTATATCGAACTTTATCAACAAGACAAATTGCCGGTGTATGTACTGGAGCGCGATGGGGAAATCGTCGCATGGCTGTCAATCAACCGCTTTAGCTGGGGAACATTAGCTTGTCGGCAAACCGGGGAAATTGCCTTGTATGTTCGCGCGGATCGCTGTGGCAGCGGCATTGGCGTTCATCTTGGGCTGGCGGCGCTGCTGCTTGGCCGTGAATATGGGTTTGAAACTATGGTCGCGTGGATTATGGCTTCTAACCTTGCCAGCCAAAGAATTGCTAAATATCTCGGCGGTGAACAATGGGCTTTCTTACCCAGAATTGCCCGTTTCGGTGAACAACGCGCCAGCGTCATGCTGTTTGGTTTCCGGCCAGACCTGCGTCTTTATAAATAAAAAAGGGAATAATGGATATGCTAAAAATGGACTCGGTGCGTAGCCAGTTAGATAGTAAATTCAAACAAGCCAGCAGTGATTTTCAGACCTCAGCAAAAAACATGAACGGCATGTCAATGGGCGACTGGCTCACGTTCCATCAGCATATGAAACAATATTCTTCAGCCACCTGGGCTGCGAACCAGGAAGTGACGCTCAATCACAACCTGGCTCGCTCAATTATCAACGATGGTCGATAAGCCAACAGGTGACATGTATGAAATTATACTGGCGTGTTTTTTATTCACCTATTTCGCATTGCACCAGGTTATATAAACGATGCGCAACGCTAACCCTGATATTATTAACAGTTTTTATAAATCAACATGCCGTTGCGGCTGTGCCCGCCGTATTAAATAGTGGTGAATTCTCTTACCAAAACACCCCTGCACCGTTAAATAAAGTGTTGGAGGATTTTGCTCATGCCTTTTCACTACGTTTGGTTATAGATCCAAAGATTTCGGCAGAGGTAAAGAATAAACTACGCGCCAATACCGCTCAGCAATTTATTGAACGTCTGGCGCTTGAATATAACTTACAGTGGTTTATTTTCGAGGATAAATTATACGTCAGCAGTAAAACGGATCAGCAATCGCTAAAAATTAAAGTCTCTGGCGAGTCGATTGATAGCCTTAAAAAGGCGTTAACGGATATAGGACTATTGGAAAAGCGATTTGGCTGGGGAGAACTGCCGGAGAGCGCCGAAATATTGGTAAGCGGCCCCACCGAATATGTCAACTTAATAAAGATGTTTGCTGAGCAGCCTGATGCCAGTAAAAACAAAGAGGGCGCTTTCGAAACCATGTTCTT
Source organism: Kosakonia sp. YIM B13571 (assembly GCF_042788095.1). Lineage (NCBI taxonomy): Bacteria > Pseudomonadati > Pseudomonadota > Gammaproteobacteria > Enterobacterales > Enterobacteriaceae > Kosakonia > Kosakonia sp. YIM B13571. The sequence goes on from NZ_JBHZPL010000004.1 coordinate 426,416, forward strand.
TCCTTTACGGTTCGCAGAGGCGGCCGATATCCGGGTTGAATATCAAAATGAACTGATCACCATTCCAGGCGTTGGCACAATATTATCGGAGTTATTAGATGCAAAAAAATCCTCGCCACAGCTTCAACGGTACAATTATCCAGGCGCACTCGATGCCGGTGAGAGCAAAAACCCGTTTAATAATAGATTAGGCGCTTCGTTTTCAGCACTGACTGACCGCATTTCACTGGCGCCCGCACTGCCCGCGTCCACCGATGACAAACCGAAAATCGTGGTCAGTACACGCAGCAATGCAATCCTCATTCAGGACAACCCCGCCAAAAGGAATGAGTATGCGCAGCTCATTGAAAAACTCGATGTGCCACTGAGATCGGTCGCCATCGACACGCTGGTTATCGACATGGATAACCGCCAGGTTCTCAATACCGGCATGCAGGAAAAACGGTTAAGCCGCAGAGGCAGCGTTTACGATGAGGTTATTAACGGCAACAAATCTGTCCTTAACGCGCAGGAGATGAAACGATTTCAGGCTGAAATTCAAAAAATTGTCGAACAAGGCGGCGCGTCGTTAACCGCTCGCCCTTCACTGACAACGATGGAGAATTTTCCGGCTGTCTTTAATTTTAGTAATCAAAATCGACAAGCGACAAAAGATGACACGCTTTCTACTGCATCCAACGGTGCGGTGTTGCAAATTACACCCCGTGTTATCGCCAGTGACAAACTGGAAGCGTTGCAGATAAAAGTCAATATGTATAACAAAGGGACAACGCCGTCGCTTGAAAATAACAACAAGACGGGCAATCTCAGCACGCTGGTAACGGTCGATGAGGGTGATTCGTTAATCATTGGCGGATTATCTGTACATGAGAAAAAGAATACCGGCGTCAACTTGCGGGAAAGTGAAAATCGGCAACGGTTTATTATCATTACGCCTAAAATCATCCAAAAGGATGCTAATAAAGAAAAAGGCAAGGTAAGAAAAACCGCAGCAGAATATGGTGGTTCGTTTTCCAAAAAAATGTATAAGCGGATCTTCGATGATATCACCAGACTATCCAGCGGCAATATTTCACCCGGTGCATCACCCACTATCGATGATATAACCATTGAGGATGTTTGCGATATTAACTGGCCACTGACCGTGCTGGCTGGAAACGTTAAATCGCTGGCAACGCAAGAATATACCATTTCTTCATCATTAATAAAAAACGCGGGGCAGCAATCTGTTGTATTTCATGATGCCGATTGTGATAACGATGAAAATATCATGATCGTCCCTTACCCTAACGCACCTATATCACCTGGTGCTTATATCGAAATTTATATAGCCAGGAAGACCGAGGCACAGAAATAACCTCATTCAAAGATCGTGAAGGAGCCCTACAATGAAAATTAACCCATTAACCCCTGCCATTATTAATACGCCGGTGGAAAACAGACAAGATCCTGGCATTGAGAAACGGGACCGCCGGGATATTCCCACTGGCTCTCTATACACCGGCCCGCAAAACAACAATGATGATCGCCCTGTCCGCCCCGATGCCCGCTCGCTGGTCTTTACTCCCGATCCGCGTGGTGAAGGGTATCCCTCCATTGAAAAACAGATTGCCGGGCAGATGATCCGCCAGCGCGAAGGGCAGACCAGCGAGTCCGGCTTTACCGCATCTTACGGCGCGCCTTACGAGGCGCGAAAATCCCTCCTCGCTTATGGCCTTTCGGCGGCAGGCATTCATGATCCGGCCAGCCTGTCCGATGGCGGGCACACCCAGATGCAGCAGACAACAGCCCTGCTGGATAACGTCCGCGGGCAGTATGCCGCCTCCCCGCAGGCGCACTATGACGCGCAGGGCAACACGCGCACGCCCTCCCTGCTGGTGGCGGCGGCGCGGGATTTTTTCGACCAGCAGATTAATACCGGTGCGCAGTACAAAACCAACACTCACGACGACGTTCCCGGCCTCGAAGGCAGGGCGCTGGCGCAGTACAGCGACCGCGATAAAGTGCAGTCGCTGCGCCATTTTGCCGGGCAGCCGCTGCGTACCGAACAGAATGAACCCACCAACGCTGAGCGGGTGATGAAAGATCTCAGCGCGCTGCTGATGCTCGACGGTATCGCAGCGGAAGCCGGCGCTATAGCGGAATTCTTCACTGAAAAAGCGGTGGCCACGGAAGGCCGGAGCGCGCTGGCCACGCTGCGCAACACCGCAGAACAGGCTACCGCCGGGGAAGCCGGTGTGGCGATAACCAGCGAAGCCGGTACAGCGGCGGCGGAGGTGGCAATGGCCGGCGAAGCCAGGGCAGCAGCAGCCGCTGAAGGAGCGATATCTGGAGAAGCCAGAGTCGCTACTGAAGGAGCCGCAGCCGGAGAAACCGGAGCAGCAGCAGGAGTAAACCGGCTGCGTCCTTCGCTGGCGGGCGATATCAGCCAGTACGCAGTGAACGATGGCGAGGCACTGCTTAAGGAGAGCCGCGCCAGCGCCGGAGGAATTCACCAGGTTAAGGACGCGGCCGGAAATGACCGCTGGCTGCTGCGCTACCGCGAGGGAGCGGGTGAAAGCAAGGTGTACGAAGTGGGGCAGGATTTCCGGCCAGGTGAAGGCCGGGCGCGGATTATCGACCCGCAGACCCGCCAGCCGGTGCTGACAGTGCAGTCGGGCAACGGCGAGTGGCAGCGCAGCACATTGCCCGGTGGAGTCAAGCCGCGCACCAATACCGAACCACAAACCGGCCTTGCCGCGACTGCCGGAACATCAGGCGGCAGTGCGCTTTCCTCTGCTCGCCAGGAAAAATTTTCACCCGTCAGCGAAGAGCTTCGCGAGTTGTATATGAGGCCTGATGAAGGGCAATACCGGGCCAGAACGCCAACAGAGAAAGCAGCCGATGAAAAAATCCTTCTGAATTTAAACTCGGTAAAAAACAGGCAAGAGTCAGCTATTCTTGCGGAATATATTGAAGGGGGAGATGGAACTTACCGCACTATCAATAATCATTTGCGGCATATTAGCCCCTCTGCCGAAGGTGAAACGCTGGCAACAGAATTAAAATCAGCCGTATCAAAATTAAATGATTATGACGCACCGGCATACCGAGCTGCGACAGTTCCCGCGGGTACGTATGGTAATAAAATAAAAGTCAACGATGTGGTGACCGATGCAGGATTTATGTCCGCATCCGCATTACCGCAGAACTCAATAAATTGGCTTGAAACCTGGACTGGACAATTTGAAAAGCAATCTACCGACAAAGTGCTTTTTATTTTAGACCAAACCACGCCAAAAAAAATGGCTGCCGGAGGCATGCTTCCTGATCATATTTTAGTTAACCCCAACACGCCTTTAAAAGTTAAAGAGATTCACGCCCTCGAAGGAAATGCATCACGCGACCCCATAACCATTGTCAGATTGAAAGATGCAGAACACCCTTTCAGGCATGATATTAAGAATATTTTTTCCGGAAATATTGAATTACCCGCCGTTGAGGTGCCATTCCTGAAAAAATTAGGTATTCGTCATTAATTTGGCGACCTGAAGTACGACATCTTTTTTATTTGTGCAAAAGAGGTGGTTATGAAAATCGATTCTGTATCAATTCCTGTTTTTCCCCAGCCGATAATCCGCGAGGAAACCTCCGCCAAAAACAAACGCGACATTCCTACCGGCGCTTTATACACCGGCCCGCAAAACAACAATGATGATCGCCCTGTCCGCCCCGATGCCCGCTCGCTGGTCTTTACTCCCGATCCGCGTGGTGAAGGGTATCCCTCCATTGAAAAACAGATTGCCGGGCAGATGATCCGCCAGCGCGAAGGGCAGACCAGCGAGTCCGGCTTTACCGCATCTTACGGCGCGCCTTACGAGGCGCGAAAATCCCTCCTCGCTTATGGCCTTTCGGCGGCAGGCATTCATGATCCGGCCAGCCTGTCCGATGGCGGGCACACCCAGATGCAGCAGACAACAGCCCTGCTGGATAACGTCCGCGGGCAGTATGCCGCCTCCCCGCAGGCGCACTATGACGCGCAGGGCAACACGCGCACGCCCTCCCTGCTGGTGGCGGCGGCGCGGGATTTTTTCGACCAGCAGATTAATACCGGTGCGCAGTACAAAACCAACACTCACGACGACGTTCCCGGCCTCGAAGGCAGGGCGCTGGCGCAGTACAGCGACCGCGATAAAGTGCAGTCGCTGCGCCATTTTGCCGGGCAGCCGCTGCGTACCGAACAGAATGAACCCACCAACGCTGAGCGGGTGATGAAAGATCTCAGCGCGCTGCTGATGCTCGACGGTATTGCCGCAGAAGCGGGTGCCATGGCGGAGTTTTTCACTGAAAAAGCGGTGGCCACGGAAGGCCGGAGCGCGCTGGCCACGCTGCGCAACACCGCAGAACAGGCCACCGCCGGGGAAGCCGGTATGGCTATAACCAGCGAAGCCGGTACCGCAGCGGCGGAGGTGGCAATGGCCGGCGAAGCCAGGGCAGCAGCAGCCGGGGCAACCAGCGCCGCTGAAGGAGCGATATCTGGAGAAGCCAGAGTCGCTACTGAAGGAGCCGCAGCCGGAAAAACCGGAGCAGCAGGAGTAAACCGGCTGCGTCCTTCGCTGGCGGGCGATATCAGCCAGTACGCAGTGAACGATGGCGAGGCGCTGATTAAGGAGAGCCGCGCCAGTGCCGGAGGAATTCACCAGGTTAAGGACGCAGCCGGAAATGATCGCTGGCTGCTGCGCTACCGCGAAGGAGCGGGCGAAAGCAAGGTGTACGAAGTGGGGCAGGATTTCCGGCCAGGCGAAGGCCGGGCGCGGATTATCGACCCGCAGACCCGCCAGCCGGTGCTGACAGTGCAGTCGGGCAATGGCGAGTGGCAGCGCAGCGCATTGCCCGGCGGGATCAACCCGCAAACAGGCCAGCCATTGAATCCGCTAGCAGGCAAAATGTATGGCAATCCACGCGCAGACCTTCCCGAGCGGCCACTCGACCTCAGTGTCTCCCGGCCAGCATCAACATCCCGTCCAACGCCGATGGACGTTGATTCACAACCAGGCCCGTCGACAGCGCGCGACACAGCAGAAACGGAGCACCCTCTTGATCTGAGTATGCCCCGCCGCTTGCCGGATGGCCGATCGCCGGAAAACAGCCTTCCACCAACGCCCGGTACGCCGCAATTCACACCGGCGAGCAGCCGTGCGCCAACACCTGTTACCCCCTTCTCACCTGCAATATCAGAAGGCTATTCCGCAACGGCTCTCCCGCGAACACCTGGCGCATCCCTGTTTGGCTCAGAGAGTAGAAGTTCTCCCCTTTCCCGGCCGTCAACACCTGGTACGGAAAGTGAGTCATCAATTGCCGAAATGCGATCGGGAAACAGTTCAAGGAGTAGCACCCCATCATCTGTCGCGACATCCGGAGCCGGGCACACGCCTTACGCCGACGATGCGATCAATTTCAACCCCTGGGCAGATAACATTCAGCTGCCATCAGGAAGCTATCTGAACGATCGTGGCTACATTGAGAGAAGGGATTTTAATAAATTGTACCGCGTTGAGCAGGCAGATCGGGTCGACCGGCGTGGCGATCCACAGAACGTGGGTTTCAGGGACGGAAATTACTTTGCCGGTGTAGAAAAGATGATGTCCGGCCCGGTGGTATTCGTTGCGCGAACACGGGAGGGAGCAGAACGTTTTGGCCGGGGCGAGCTGATCAATGGTTTTCATTTGTATGAAATTGACGCGCAAGGCATACCCGGCGTCTCACTTCGGGAAAATATTGAACACAATGAACAATATATGGAACTGGCAAACACCATGCAGCCCGGATATGTCGCTGGTCTGCGCAGCGTCAATCAGCTGGAAAGATTTGGCGATTACGCCTGGTCGTTCGATGAAGTTCATCTGGCCAATGACCAGGTTACGCCGAATAAAATAACCAAAATCTATTAACGCCTGCAAAATATACTGAGCCATTACCGCTGTCGTAATGGCTCAGCGATTAACCGGTTTGTCCCCTTCGCTTTCATCTGCTCCCGTGGCGGTCAAAGCGCGCTCCTCTATGGCAGAAAGAAAACGTTCGGTTAATGTCTGCCAACCGATCGTATATTTCCCGTGCGCGCTTTTCAGGCACAATTCGTCTTTGGCCTGCTGGGGATCACTCACCAGCGTCCAGAGCAGATCGCCTTGCGCTTTTAAACATTGTTCGGCCTGGTCATATTGCCGCGGATTAACGATTAACATTGCCGCGCGATTAGCTTCAGGGTGTTTTTGCAACTGTTTGAGAAGTGCTTGTATGCGTGCTTTCGCCGGCTCTCTGGCAAACGCAAGGCGCAGCGCCTGAGTAAGCAACTGTTTTGCACACTCGACAGTCTGCTTACGCATCTCTTCCCGCTCTTTTTGCCAGTCATCCAGCAATACGTGTGCCTGTTTCCATAGTGTCTTCGACACCTCTTCATACGCCTGATGGCGAATCCGCTCTGCCGCTAATTGCGCATGTTTTATCGTCTCCCTGGCGCGCAGATTGGCTATGTCGCACGCCTGTTGCGCGACAAAAAAGTTCGCTACCTCTTCTCTACGCAGCACCGGTTGTTGCACAAGAGAAGTCCCGGCGAGCAGATTAATTTTATGCACCGTTAACATGGCCGTTTTCCCTTGGGAGATGGTTCTGCATATAGGCGATGACCGCCATCCATAGCGTGGCAACCTTATGCGCGGCAAGATTGATTACTGGCTGGCGCTCGACTTCTTCCACTTTTTCTTTCGGCAGAGAAAAACGCATTCGCGACCAGACCGGCTCACCCACCCAGCCACGAAGCAAGATGATTCCGGTAATTTCCGGATCGGAAGAGAGAGGCGGTGTCCACAGCCCAGGTTTTAACCCCATAGCCAACCGACGACACCATTGCAAAGCACCTGAAGGCATAAAACGATAAGCCGATTGTGGGTGATCCACACAGACGCAAAAAAGAACTTCAAATAATAAAACACGCTGGTGTTGTAAGAGCTCAATGACGTTAATAAACGCCTCTGTTGGTTCAGGAATTGCCGTAGGTTTGACGCCAAAAAGGCTATCAATCCAGTACCTTTGGTGTGCTTCAGCATGAGTGATAACCGCGTGGATAATTTGCAACTCTTCCGGCAACGGCCAACTGTGATGACGTTTATGACGCCAGCCATCGCGCCACCAGTGAATCCATCGCAGCATGAAAATCCCTTTAATGAAATGGGTTTTATTTTTTCTGTATAAAGAAATAAAACGATACAAGTAAGCAGAGGCAACCCAGAAAATACAATATCATTGTGTTTGGCTTTTTATCTTCCGGCGCACCACCTTGCGTTTTATATTCCGCCGTGGGGATAAAGGAAATAGACAGCTTTTTATCATCGGCATCAACCATTCCCGGAATACTGCTGAGCGCCATACGCCTAATAACAGGCTGCAATTTTTCCACATGAATATCTCGATTATATTTTATAAATACCGCCGCTGAGGCGGGTTGGATTGGCTCGCCCGCAGAGATACGTTCCGGCAGGACAATATGCACCCTTGCCATAATGACGCCATCTATTTGCGATAACGTAAACTCCAGTTCCTGCGACAAGGCATAAATATAACGAACGCGCTCTTCAAGCGGTGAAGAAATCATACCTTCCTTACGAAAAACATCTCCCAGGCTAACATAGCTCTGGGAGGGCAATCCTGCGGAATGTAATATTTTCACAGCTTCAGGAAGATCGGACATGGCTATCGAAACGGAATAACCCGTTTTATCCGAATGCTTTGCGGCTTCAATACCTTTGTCCTTGAGTTCTGCAACGATGGCGTTAGCCGCTGGCTCAGCAAGCCCCTGATATAACGCCAGTTCACCCTGGCATCCGGAGAGAAAAACCACCAGGAATAACAGGGCGATGGCATTAATTGCTCTTATTAACATAATGGGTTTTTATTGTTATTGTAGGTTTGTCATTCTCTCCACGCTGTTGGTCATTTTACTGATCATTTTCGAGACAAACTGATTATTTAAATAATAGTTTGACATCGAACGATTGGCTTTCAGCACGTCATACGGATCATTGCTACCGGAGGCAGATTTTAAATCCCGTCCCGCCTGCCTGGAGAGCTTTTCTAACATATCAGATAACTGGCGTAGGATAGATTTAGTATCGGTATTGCAATCATTTCGGTCATTGCCCGGCCGATGGTGGTTATTTGAACCGGAGCAGTTATTCCCATTATTGCCTGGTCGATTGCAACCATTCCAATTATTATCAGGGCGGTTGCCACCATCCCAGTTATTATTTGGTTTATGACAATTGTTCCAGTTGTTATTTGGCTTATTGCAGTTATTCCAGTCGTTATTGGGTTTATTACAATTTTTGCCATCGTCTGGTTTACAGCAGGTATTATTATTTTCAGGCGGTTTAGGGGTGGAACCGCAGCGCGTTAACACGTTATTGGTGGTGTTGTTGTTTTGCTGAAAAACAACCTGTGGGTTGCTTACCATATTTAAAGCTGCTCTGGTAATAAAACACATAGAATACTCCTTTATCGCACAGTGCTATTTTATTGAAGCCATTTAATATTGAATGGCTTTACCCGCCTGTTGCATTGAGTTTTGCGCTTTTGTTGACGAATCGATGAACGAACTGGTGATGCCGTTAATGGTATCGGTGATCATTTTGGCTGACTGCGCCTGAGCGTTCATCATCGTTGTTGCGGCGGAAACCATATCCAGTTGTCCCATGGAAGCTAAAGACGCTCCCATTGAAGCTCCTCCGGCCATAACGTTTTCTCCTTTGTTGGTGAGTAGTGACTTGGGGTTGCTACGATTTATTGGTGGCGCTTTTTTATAAAACCGTTCATTTTTCGCAATGCGTTTTTAAACGCATGTCGTGCCGTTTGCGGGCACGGGTGTTATCTGGTTCCATAGCGCTCGCCATGTTACATTTTGGTGACATTCCACCCACTTATGCCGCTATGACCATTTCTGTGTTTTGCATCCTGCTATTCGCCGCGCTGCTGCATGCCAGCTGGAACACGATTGTGAAAGCGGGCAGCGACAAGCTCTACTCGGCCATTGCCGTCAGTGGTTCCGCCGCGTTAATCGCGCTGGTTTTACTGCCTTTTTCTCCCCAGCCGACTCTTGCCAGCGCGCCTTATCTCATTGCCAGTTGTGCCTTGCAGGTGATCTACACAGTGCTGGTCGCCAAAACCTATCAGGTAGCGGATATGAGCCAGACCTACCCGCTCATGCGCGGCACTGCGCCGCTACTGGTAGCGATAATCAGCGTGCTGTGGCTTGGTGATTCGCTCTCTAACATGGCATGGGGCGGGATTGCGGTGATCTGTTTGTCGATTCTCGGCATGGCGTTCAATGGCCGCAGCCAGTCGCGTAAAGGCATTTGGCTGGCGTTACTCAACTCCTGCTTTATCGCCGGTTATACGCTGGTGGATGGCACCGGTGTGCGCCTCGCGGGTTCGGCGCTCGGCTACACATTGTGGACATTCTTCATGAATGGCTTCTGTCTGCTGCTGTGGGCCATGTTGGCGCGTCGGCAAGAAGTGACACGCTATCTGGTAGCGAACTGGAAAAAGGGATTACCCGGCGGTATCGGCACGATGGGATCTTATGGGCTGGCGTTGTGGGCAATGACACAAGCACCGCTGGCGGTGGTGGCGGCACTGCGTGAAACCTCGATTCTCTTCGGTGCGCTGCTGGCCTTTTTGTTGCTGAAGGAGAAGGTCGCCGGGTTGCGTATCGTTGCTGCCTGCGGTATTGCCGTTGGGGCAATTTTACTGCGTCTTGCATAATGCACACTGGCAATAAAAGTTGCCGAAAATCGTTTATAAAACCTGCCTGCCGCAGCATGACCATTGCTGTGCCGCATAGTGGTTCTGTCATCTGTCTGTGATAGATTCCTCCCGCATTAAGGCTCTATTGCAGCCATATATTCTTTAATATCCCATTTTCTTAAAGTAATCATCGAAATGAAAAGGCAAAGAAACGTCAATTTGCTGTTGATGCTGGTGCTGCTGGTTGCCGTCGGACAAATGGCGCAAACCATTTATATTCCGGCGATTGCCGGTATGGCGCACGATTTAAACGTGCGTGAAGGCGCGGTGCAGAGCGTGATGGCGGCTTATCTGCTGACGTATGGCGTCTCGCAGCTGTTTTATGGCCCACTGGCGGACAGAATCGGGCGCAGACCGGTTATCCTGGCCGGGATGACTATTTTTATGCTGGCGACGCTGATTGCGTCCTCCACGCACAGCCTGACGGTGTTAATTCTGGCCAGCGCCTTGCAGGGCATTGGTACGGGCGTCGGTGGCGTGATGGCGCGAACCCTGCCGCGTGATCTTTACGCGGGTACGGATCTGCGCCACGCTAACAGCTTGCTGAACATGGGGATTCTGGTTAGCCCGTTACTGGCTCCGCTGATTGGCGGCGTGCTGAACACCCTGGTGAACTGGCGCGCCTGTTTTATTTTCCTGCTGGTACTGTGCGCGTTTGTCACCTACAGCATGGCGCGCTGGATGCCGGAAACCCGCCCTACGGACGCGCCACGCATCCGGCTTATCGCCAGCTATAAAACGCTGTTCGGTAGCGGCGCGTTTAACTGCTATCTGCTGATACTGATTGGCGGCCTGGCAGGGATTGCGGTGTTTGAAGCCTGTTCCGGCGTGCTGATGGGTGGCGTTCTCGGCCTGAACAGCGTGACGGTGAGCGTACTGTTTATCCTGCCGATTCCCGCGGCGTTTTTCGGCGCATGGTTTGCCGGGCGGCAGAATAAGCGTTTAACCACGCTGATGTGGCAATCGGTAATTAGCTGCCTGGCGGCCGGTATTCTGATGTGGATCCCCGGTTTTCTGGGTGTGATGAACATCTGGACGCTGGTAGTTCCCGCCGCGCTGTTCTTCTTCGGCGCCGGAATGTTATTCCCGCTGGCAACCAGCGGCGCAATGGAGCCTTTCCCGTTTCTCGCGGGAACAGCGGGGGCGCTGGTCGGTGGTTTGCAGAATATCGGCTCCGGCGGGCTGGCATGGCTTTCGTCACAACTGCCGCAGAACAGCCAGTTTAGTCTTGGGATGCTGATGACGTTGGCCGGGCTTTTGATCCTGCTGTGCTGGCTGCCGCTGGCGTCGCGTTTTGCTCGCCACGAACCAGCGGTTTAATCTCATGATGGCCCGGCTTCGCGTCGGGCTTGCAGCAATCTGGCGCGATCATTACCTTCAGTAACGGTTCCGGCGCGGGTCGCCATGCGCCCTCTTCACCATCATAAAATTGCGCATCAGTGTTAATCGCATAAGGGATTTTCACCTTATTCAGTTCGCAGGCCATAAAACGGGCAAACGCCAGTTGCGACTCGGTTGGCGCGCTTTTCATTGACTCGCCGACTGCCCAACCGCCAACCCAACTGGTATGGCCCGTTTTCTGCTGCCAGCGTACAGCGGTGTTGATACGCGCGCGAATGGCGGCTTTCTCCGCCGCCGTACCGGATGTCCACGGATATTTCCCGTTCGCTTTTAGCGGTCCCCAGGGAAAGATGTGCCATTCGGCGAGCAGGAAGTTCTGACTATGCGGTGGCAGCCTCAGCGAGGGCAGATCTTCAGGAGCAGCGCGCATTCGCGGCGCGATAAAAATCATGCGCTGCGGATCAATATCATGGAGCGTTCTGACAACGTTTTCATAGGCGCGATTCAGCGCAGAAAGGTCGTGATTAAGTTTATCGGCCGGTTCATAAATCACATCAAAACCGAGCGTCGGGTGATCGGTGCCAAAAAAGCTGCCGACGGTTTTCCACCACACCACCAGTTGCGCTTCATTTTTTGCGTCGGGATCGGCTTTAAAGCTATCGGCCTGGTAAGCAATAATCGGAATTACGCCATACGCTTCACAGGCTTCCACCAGTTTTCGCAGATGGATCAGGCGCGCTTCGGTCATATTATCGGCAACGCGAATACGCACATGGCGGATGCCCGCCTCGTAGAAATCACGCACCACCAGCGGGTCAAATTCACGAATTCCCCGGTCGGTACGCGCCCAATCGACATCCATTCCCACCCCCAGCTGCTGCGCGTAATGCGCCGCTGTCAGCGGGGTATCAGCGGCAAACGCAGAGGTTCCCGCCAGCAGCATAGCAACAGCAATCAGTGGCTTTAACACAGTTAACCTTGTGAAAATTGGGGGCGAATACATGTATTTAGCATGCTTTACGCCACAACGTGTAGCGGCAAAACGTAATAAATTCTCACCACGTCTGCACACTTGCACCGACGGCGTATTCCTGTTTTCTTTAACCATTCGCTTTCGATGATGAAGAACCGATGAAAAACGCCGACCTCCAGAAACGCATCCAGCGCGACCCGCTGGTACAAAGACTTATTGACCTGCAAGAAACGCGCTGGTTTAACCCTAATACTACCTCGGTTGCCGAGGCTTTGCCGCATGTTGGTCTGACACAGCAAGATGTTAGCGATGCGCACGCCCGCCTGACTCGCTTTGCGCCCTTTATTGCGAAGGCGTTTCCAGAAACCGCTGCCAGCGGCGGCATCATTGAGTCCGACGTGCTGCCGATCCCGGCGATGCAGCGCCGTCTGGGGCAAAGCATTACCGGTGAGCTGTGGCTGAAAAAAGACAGCCATTTGCCCATTTCTGGTTCTATCAAAGCGCGCGGCGGCATTTATGAAGTGCTGACCCACGCGGAAAAACTGGCCTTCGCCGCCGGGCTGCTGACGCCGCAAGACGATTACAGCCTCTTACTCTCGCCTGAATTCACCCGCTTTTTTAGCCAGTACAGTATCGCCGTGGGTTCGACCGGTAACCTGGGGCTGTCGATAGGCATTATCAGCGCGCGCCTCGGTTTTCGCGTGACGGTACATATGTCTGCCGATGCGCGCGCCTGGAAAAAAGCGCTGCTGCGCAGCCATGGTGTGGACGTGGTGGAGTATGCCGAAGATTACGGTGTTGCCGTTGAGCAAGGCCGCCGCGCGGCGCAAGCGGACGCGAACTGTTTTTTTATTGATGATGAAAACTCCCGCACGCTGTTCCTCGGCTATGCGGTCGCCGGGCAACGGCTCAAAGATCAGTTTGCCCACATCGGTAAAGTGGTCGATAAAAACCATCCGCTGTTTGTCTATCTCCCCTGCGGCGTTGGCGGCGGCCCTGGCGGTGTTGCGTTCGGCCTGAAGCTGGCCTTTGGCGATGATGTCCACTGTATTTTTGCCGAACCGACGCATTCGCCGTGCATGCTGCTTGGCGTATACACCGGCCTGCATGATGGCATTGCGGTGCAGGATTTAGGCATCGATAACCAGACCGCTGCCGATGGTCTGGCCGTCGGGCGCGCGTCGGGTTTTGTTGGACGCGCAATGGAACGCCTGCTGGACGGTTTTTACACCGTTGATGACCAAACGCTTTATAACCTGCTGGCATTACTGGCGCAGGAAGAGAACATTTTACTGGAACCGTCGGCGCTGGCAGGCATGTCGGGACCGAAACAGATCAGTGAAGCGCGCGATTACCATCAGCTTCACGGCTTTAGCCAGGCGCAACTGGCGCAAGCCACCCATCTGGTGTGGGCGACAGGTGGTGGTATGGTTCCGGCAGAAGAGATGGTGCAGTACCTGGCGAAAGCGCGCTAATTCAGCGGTGGTTGCGCAAAAAAGACATCAACTCCATCGGCGAACGCCGCTGTTTAATCAGGTCACGCATGACGCGCATATGCGGCGCGGTATGGCTGAAAAAGTGAAGGTAGCCGTGACATAACGCACTTTTTCCCTGCATAAAGCGGTGCTTCGGGCAATCACCCTGGCAAAAGCGCAGCACATCGCAGCGGCGGCAGGCATCGGGCAGGGTATTTTTTTTGCTCTGCCCAAAAGCGATAGCTTCGTGGCTGAGATTCATCTCTTTGATCGGAATGTGGTGCAGGTTGCCAAGCCGGTAATCCGGGTAAGCGTAGTGATCACGCGGATATATATCGCCGTTCGCCTCCAGCGCAAACGCATGGCCGAAGGTACATATTTGCGACGGGTAGCCGCTCCATACACCCAGCGTTGAATCAAATAGCTGAACATAAACCTGGCCGATATCCTCGCGCACCCAGCAATCAAAAACCGTGGTCAGAAAACGGCCCCACGCCTCGCCGCTCACCGATTCCGCCGTTAAATTCCCCTGCCCATCCTGTTCCACCAGCGGAATAAACTGCAAAAACGGCGTACCGAGCGTGCGCAGGTACTGGTACAAACGCAGCGGTTGCTGGCTGTTGAGATTGTTGACGACGCAGAGCACGTTGTATTCCACGCCGTGTTTTGCCAGCAATTGAATCGCGTTGACCACTTTATGGTGTGACGGCTTGCCGCTGCGGCTAACGCGCCAGGCGTCATGCATCTGCGCCGGGCCATCAATAGAGATACCGACCACCCAGCCGTGCTCACGAAAAAAGCGGCACCAGGCATCGTTTAGCAAGATCCCGTTAGTTTGAAAGGTATTTTCCGTTCGTTTGCCGTTGGCAAACTGCGTCTGTAGCGCGGCGACCCGATGAAAAAAATCCAGCCCGCTCAATGTGGGTTCGCCACCTTGCCAAACAAACGGCACAACATTGCCCGGTTGGGCATCGATCTGCTGGCAAATAAACGCCTGCAACGTGGCATCATCCATGAGCTCTTGTTGCTGCTTTTCAATGTAAAAACAGTAGCGGCAGTTAAGATTGCAGCGAGAGCTGGCGGGCTTGGCCGTAACGTGGCAGCCTGGCATGCGGTGTTCCTCAGAAAATCAGGAGTAATTGACGGATATGCGTTACAGCAAACAGTAATGCGAGGGAGAGCACCGCGAGGGAGATCAATAATTTGTCACGAACCGCACCGGATAAGACGAAATCACTTTTGTTCACATCCATTAAGATTCGTTTATGTGTGTAACGCCAAAGCAAGAGCGCCACGCACAGCAGCACCCCTAGCGTTATCCAAAACGGCAGCCCCGAATGCTGCCAGTTATGCTTAACCGCCAGCGCCATGAGCGCACCGTAGCCGAGCAATGTGCGTAGCCACGCCAGCGACGTGCGTTCCGGCTGCAAACCGGGATCTTTTTCGCGGCGCGCTTTGCGGTTATCCACCATAGAAAACCAGCCCCATCACCACCAGCGCAACCGCCAGCAAAATAACGCTTATCACCAGTAACGCACGGGTGTAGGGCAAATCCTCTTTCAGGCGCATCGCTTTTTCATTGCCTAACCAGCGCAAATAACCATACAACGCCAACCCGCCGGCGAAGAGACACAGCAGCAGCGCCAACACTTCGCGAATCAACGGTGTGGCAAATTCCGGTGCTAACTGATCCAGACCGACTCCGGCAGCCAGAAAACCGAGCGCCGTGCGGATCCACGCCAGAAAAGTACGTTCGTTCGCCAGCGAGAAACGGTAGTCCGGCGCTTCGCCAACGCGTGAAATTTTCATCAGTGCTCCTTGTTGGTGTACTGGCCAACAAAGTAGCGGATACGGTGAGTTTTTTCGACACGTTTCAGAAGGACCGGCATCCTGGCGATGCCAGTCGCGGGGATTAATGCAACTCAGGCCAGAACGCTTTATTCGCGTCGACTAAGTCATCCAAAATGGCTTTGGCGACAGTAGCGCTGGGGACAGTTTTCGAGAGCGTGATCGCCTGCCATAACTTCTGGTAAGAGCGCTGTTCCCACGCATCCACCACCAGTTTTTCCACGGCGACCTGCTGACTCATCAGCCCTTTCTGGAAATGCGGGATATCGCCAACTGTTAACGGTTGCGGGCCGTTTTTACCTACCAGGCAGGGGATTTCTACCATCGCATCGGCATCAAAGTTATGAATTGCACCGTTGTTCGGCACAATCAGCAGCATCCGCTCCTGGGTGTTGAACGCAATAGCGGTTGCCAGATCGACGATATACGACGCATGTTCGTCGATTTCCAGCTCGCCGGCCGACGATTTACCCGCTTCGATAATGGCGCGACAGGAACCAAACACCTGTTTTTCACGGTGATCCATCACTTCATTGGCGCGTGTACGCTCAGGATTGGAGTGCGCCACCACATAATCCGGAAAGAAGTAATACTTCAGATAGGTATTCGGCATTGTATCCGGGTCAAGCGCCTGCACATCTTTCGCTTTGGCAAAGGTATCGTTCCAGCTCGCTTCGGTATGCTCATCTTTTGCCGGTGGCACATAACCATTTTTCGCCACATATTCGCGTAATTTCGGCATCAAATCATTGCCGTTCAAATCCTCAATCGATGTCCACCACCCGAAGTGGTTCAGTCCGTAATATCGCACTCGCATCTGTTTGCGATCTTGCAGACCCACGATCTGCGCCATGCGCCCTTCTATCCCGATGGGCATATCGCAGATATTGAGGATTTTGGCCTGCGGACGCAGGCGGCGGGTGGCTTCCGCCACGATCGCAGCCGGGTTGGAGTAGTTCAGCATCCAGGCATTCGGCGAATATTGTTCCATGTAATCCACCAGCTCCAGCACCCCGCCGATGGAGCGCATACCGTAAGCAATGCCGCCAGGGCCACAGGTTTCCTGGCCAACAACGCCGTGGCGCAACGGGATTTTCTCATCCTGCTCGCGCATCGGATATTTACCCACGCGAATGTGCGCCATCACAAAGTCGACATCGGTAAAGGCCGTTTTCGGATCGGTGGTGTAACTAAATTCGATATCCGGTGCCTGTTCCCGAAGGATGATTTTGCAGGCCTCGGCGATGGTTTCCTGGCGCGCGCCGTCATTGTCATAGAACTTCAGCGCCCGCAGCGGAAAACGCTCGCGATTAGCCAGTAACATCAAAACGATACCTGGGGTAAATGTGCTGCCGCCACCGGCGATAACAACGGAGAATTTTTTCATGATACAGCCTCTGTCATGGTAGATGGTTCGGGGGTTAAAGGGGTTTTCATTAAGGATTCAAGCTGGTCGCGTACTTGCGGAACATGCAGGCCGACAATCACCTGGATGCCGTTGCCGCGACGTACTACACCGTGCGCGCCCAATGCTTTAAAAACGTCATCACTTTGCGTTTTCGCCATATCGACCAGTGCGATACGCAGCCGGGTGGCACAGTTATTCACGCTTTCAATATTCGTGCTGCCACCCAGCGCCTGCAGGAAACCGGCTGCCTGACCGACCTGGGTATTTGCGGCTGCCGCCGTGGTTTGCCCGCGCGCGGCTTTGTAGTCGGCTTTGCTGTAGAGTTTGATTTCGCTCTCTTCCCGGCCCGGGGTTTTCAGGTTAAAGCGCACAATCAATGTGCGGAAAACCACGAAGTAGAGCGCGGTAAAGCACAGGCCAATGGCGATTTGGGTGAACACCATCGCCGCATGGTTATGGAACATCGGGATCCAGTTTTGCGGCAGGAACTGGTCGAGCAGGCCGCCGCCCATATTGCCGACCACGCCGAAGCTGTACATCACCGTTGCCATGGACGCGGCGAGTACCGCGTGAACGGCGAACAGCAGCGGCGAGATAAACAGGAAAGTGAACTCCAGCGGTTCAGTGATCCCCACCAGTACAGCAGTGAGCGTGGCGGGGATCAGCAGGCCGGCAACTTTGACGCGGTTTTCCGGCGCGGCGGTGTACCACAATGCCAGCGCGATACCGACAGAGCCGAACACTTTGGAATTCCCGTGCAGCGCAAACCCGCCTTCCGGGAACAAGGTTTTCAGCGGCTCAGTGCTCTGGCTGAATTCTTGTAAGTGCTGCGCCCAGTAAACCTGGATGCCACCTTCCACTGCTGCCGGGCCGAAGATAAACGGGCCATAGACAAAATGGTGCAAACCGGTCGGGATCAGAATGCGTTCCAGGAAGGTATACACCCACACGCCCAGCGCACCGGCAGAGCGTAAAAAAGCCTGTAAGGATTCAATGCCCAACTGCACTTTCGGCCAGCCGAGCAGGGTTAACCACGCGCAGGGGATCATCACCAGAAAGGCGATAATCACCACAAACGACGTGCCCTGGAAAATCCCCAGAAAGACCGGTAATGGCTTCTCGAAAAAACGGTTATGAATGGCGGTCACTATGCCGGAAATCACGATCGCGCCAATAATGCTGGTATCGAGCGTTTTAATCCCGGCAATTAGCGTTAAACCGCTGCCTGCGGTCGGTTCAGCGGAGAAATCCACGCCAAAGAAGTGACCCCAGGTCATTCCCATCGCGTTGATAAAGTAGTTCCAGGTTAAAAAGCTGATCAGCACCGCGAGGCAGGCGCGCCCCTGCGCTTGCTTTGCCAGGCCAATCGGTAAGCCAACGGCAAACAGCAGCGGCATATTACGAAACACGGTCCAGCCGCCCTCTTCGATAATGTGCACAATTTGCGCAAAGAGGTTATCGGGCGCGGTTAATGCTTCACCAACGAAAAGCGGGTTGCGCAGCATAATGGCGATGCCCACCACCATGCCCGCGAAGGGAAAAAGCAGCACCGGGGTAAACATTGCGCCGCCGAAACGTTGTATTTGACTGAGCATTTTTAAATCCTCATGAAACAACCTGTAGGGGGAGAAGCCTTGTTATGTTTTAGTGGCCTGAAGTGAGCATAAGAATTCATCTTCCTGCCGGCAGGACACGCCGCTGCGTTCCGTGATCCCTTTCATGGTTTTATTTCGCCCCTTCAGGTCTACTTTTTGAATTAAAAATGGACATATCAGTGATGGCTGTTCTGATGAAGAGGCGTAAAGAGGGCTACAGGTGATCTACAAATCAATAGCCGAGCGGCTGCGTCTACGGCTGAATTCATCGGATTACAATGTCGGTAGTCCCTTGCCGGGTGAAAAAGCGTTGGCGCAGGAGTTCGGTGTGGCGCGAATGACCATCCGAAAAGCGATGGATTTGCTGGTGGTGTGGGGGCTGGTGGTGCGCCGTCACGGCAGCGGTACTTTTGTGGCGCGCAAGGATGTGCACCATGAAACAACCAACCTTACCGGGCTGGTGGAAGTGCTGCGTCAACAAGGCAAAGAGGTGCACAGCAAAGTGTTGCTGTTTGAAGTGATGCCTGCGCCACCGGCGATAGCCAGCCAGCTACGCATTCAAATCAATGAACGTATCTACTTCTCGCGCCGGGTTCGCTATGTCGAGGGCAAACCGCTGATGCTGGAAGATAGCTATATGCCAGTGAAGTTGTTCCGCACGCTCTCGCTGGCGCACCTTGAAGGGTCAAAGTTTGATTACATCGAAAAAGAGTGCGGCATAACGATTAGCGGCAACTATGAGAGCCTGACACCGGTGCTGGCGGATAAGCAACTGGCGCAAACATTGAACATACAGGAGCAAACACCGCTGCTGCGCATCACCTCCCTTTCGTATAGCGACAGCGGCGAGTTTCTTAACTACTCGGTGATGTTTCGTAACACCCGCGATTACCAGGTGGATTACCATTTGCGGCGCATCCACCCGGAAACGCCGTTAGCCCATACCCCAGAAGATCACCGCCAGTAATTGCGGCGTGATAATGCGCAGAAACATTACCAGCGGGTAGACCGTCGCATACGCGAGCGCCGCCGCCCCGCTGGTGGGGTGCAACGCGTTAGCGAAGGCCAGCGCGGGCGGATCGGTCATCGACCCGGCTAACATGCCGCATAAAGTCAGGTAGTTCATCTTCGCCAGCATCCGCGCCAACAAACCGACGGTTATTAGCGGAACGGCAGTAATAAAAATGCCGTAACACATCCATTTCACCCCATCACCGTGAGTTAGCGTGGCGATAAAATCCCCGCCCGATTTCAGCCCAACCACCGCTAAAAAAAGCACAATGCCCAGTTCCCGCAGCGCCAGGTTGGCGCTGGGCGGCATAAACCAGTACAGCTTGCCGATACTGCCGATACGCCCAAGGATCAACGCCATAATCAGCGGTCCACCGGCCAGGCCCAATTTCAACGCTGCAGGAAAACCGGGAATAAACACCGGCACCGATCCTAATAACACACCGAGGCCAATACCGATAAACACCGGCAGCATCTGCACTTGTTGCAGTTTATGCTGCGCATTGCCGACTTCATTGGCCACTGCGTCAATCGCCGAGGGCCGCCCGACCAGGTTGAGAATATCGCCGAACTGCAGGCTGGCGTCGCTGCTGGCCACCAGCTCAACCCCGGCGCGGTTAAGGCGCGAGATAACGACGTCGTAGCGCTCTTTAAAATGCAGATCGCGGATTTTCTTCCCCAGCACCTTTTCGTTGGTGACCACCACGCGCTCTACCCGCAAGTCGGTACCGCGCGTGGACAACGAGACGTCGACTTCCTGGCCGATAACCAGCTGGGCGTTATGCAAATCTTTAGGTAGACCGACCAGATGCAGCAAATCTCCGGCTTCAATCAGCGTGCCCGGTGAAGGCACCATCAACAACTCACCGCGTTTTAAGCGCGAGCAGATAATTTTATCGCTGTTGAGGATGGGCACATCCTGGATCGCCATCTTGTCGAGATTCGGGTTTTCAACGCGAATATTAATGGTGCGAATCAGCGATGTACCGTTACTGAGCGTGGCGTCGTGCTTACGCGCTTCCTCATCTACATTGACGCGAAACAGTACGCGAAGTAACCACATGCTGAGCAAAATCCCGCAGATACCGAACGGATACGCCATCGCGTAGCTCATGCCCATCTGATCCAGTACCGGACCTGCTATGCCCAAATCACGCAGGATTTGTTGCCCTGCGCCGAGCGCCGGAGTATTGGTTACCGCGCCGGAGAAAATCCCCAGCACCACCGGCAACGGAATGGCGAACAGCTTATACAAAATGGCGGTGACAAGGCCGCCGAGAAGCACGATCAGAATAGCGAACAGATTCAGCCGCAGTCCGGAGACGCGCAATGAGGCGAAGAAGCCCGGCCCCACCTGAATACCGATGGTATAAACAAACAGGATCAGGCCAAACTCCTGCACAAATAACAACATTGGGCTACTCAATGGAATGCCCAGTTGATCAACAAAGTGGCCGACGATTATCCCACCGAACAGCACACCACCAATGCCAAACCCGACGCCGCGAATCTTCAGGTTACCTATCCATAACCCAACGACAGCAACGAGTGCCAGAACGCTTACGGTTAACGCGATATCACTCATGATCTTTTCCCTGTACATGATGACTACAGGAATATTGGCAGAACCCGTAATAGCTGTATGGGTGATACCGCACAAAGCGCAGGGATTTTCTCTGCTTCGTGATGTGGCGAGAATTGCACCAGTAAAAGACGGTTGCCCCGAACCAAGGCAGCAGTGTTCAGCGGTATCGCTATCAGTAGCGCTGCTCAAACCCTATGCCTGCTAAGCATCGGCGCAATTCCTGTCGCAACAATAGGTTATGGCATAGTTAATGCAAAAGACCACTTTTGTTAACAACAGGGTGGCAGAATGACAAATACAACATTGACCAACGTGGTAGTAGCCAGTCCGAAAAAGTGGATGCAGCTGGCGCTGGGCTTATTGTGCATGGTTTCCATTTCCAGCCCGCAGTATGTCTGGGCCCTGCTGACGCGGCCATTTATGGAAAAACTTCACGTGCCGTTGGCGGAAATCCAGCTCACCTTTTCGCTGCTGATTATTCTGCAAACCTTCTTTTCCCCATTTCAGGGGCGGTTAATTGATAAGTTTGGCCCACGGCGGTTGATTGCCATCGGCACGGTATTGAGCGGCGTAAGCTGGATGCTGACTGCCACTATCAGCAGCCTGACGGAGCTCTATCTTTATTACGGCGTACTGGGTGGCCTTGGCACCGGCATTGTCTATATCGGCGTGGTTGGCTTGATGGTGCGATGGTTTCCGGAAAAACGCGGATTTGCCACAGGGATGGTGGCGGCCGGCTATGGTATGGGCGCGATCCTGACGACTTTCCCGGTGACCCAATCGCTGGCTGCTAAAGGGCTGGAGAATACGCTGTGGCAATTTGGCCTGCTGATGGCGGTAATCGGGTTTATCGCCAGCCAGGGGCTGCGGGCGCCGCACAGCATCCGTACAGAAGACGTCACCAGCAACCTGAAGATGAGCGACAAAAGCTTCGCGCCGAAAGAGATGCTGCGAAAACCGCTGTTCTGGTTGATGTTTGCAATGATGACCATGATGTCGACCTCGGGCCTGATGGTGACGTCGCAGATGGCCATTTTCGCTGAGGATTTCGGCATCACCGCCGTAACGGTAATGGGCATGGCAGCGCTGCCGCTGGCAATGACTATTGACCGTTTTATGAATGGGCTGACGCGCCCGGTGTGCGGTTATATTTCTGACCGGATTGGGCGAGAAAACATGATGTTTATCGCCTTTGGTCTGGAAGGCTGCGCAATGGCACTGTGGTTGCTATGCAAAGATGATCCGCTGCTGTTTGTTCTGCTTTCCGGGGTGGTATTTTTCGGCTGGGGCGAGATTTTCTCCCTGTTTCCCGCCACGCTCACCGACACCTTCGGCACGCAGCATGCCACCGCGAATTACGGCTGGCTCTATATCTCACAAGGAATTGGTTCGATTTTTGGCGGCCCGCTGGCGGCACTGCTGTACCAGAAAACCGGTAGCTGGGATCTGGTGTTTGGCTGCGCCATTACGCTGGATATTCTCTGCGCCCTGTTGGCTTTCTTTGTACTGAAACCCTGGCGTCACCGCTTCTTGCAGAGCGTGCGGACATAAACAAAAAAGGCTCCGCATGCGGAGCCTTTTCGTTACTGACCGTTAGCTGTTTAACGCCGGGCGATTACTGATGGCAATGCGCTGTGGCGCAGCGCTTTCCGGCACATTACGCAGCAGATCGATATGCAGCAGACCGTTGGTGAAAGTCGCGCCGGAGACTTCCATATAGTCGGCCAGCGTAAAGCTCAGGCTAAACGGCTGGATCACCAGCCCCTGATGCAGCCACTTCGGCTCGTTGGCCGGTTTTTCCGGCGTACCTTTGACGGTTAAACGCCCATTTTCCAGCTGGATATCCAGCTCTTCCTGGCGGAAACCGGCCAGCGCGAGGGTAATGCGGTAGTGATTGTCATCGCCCTTCTCAATGTTGTAGGGCGGAAATGCCTGTTGCTCATTGGTGGTTTGCAGGGCGTTAGCCAGTTTGTCGAAGCCGATCCATTGACGCAGCAGCGGGGATAAATCGTAGTTACGCATTGTGTTTCTCCTTCTAAGAAGCGAGTGAATACCTGCGAGCACGTAAACTCACATATGCTCCCTGTCGGCGAGCATGTTTGGGACGGGCCGCCAGTCGCGACCCTGCATAATTAGTTAATTTCGATACGACGCGGTTTTTTCTCTTCCGGGATCACGCGTTCTAAATCGACATACAGCAAGCCGTTGACCAGGTTGGCGCCTTTGACGTGGATGTTCTCTGCCAACTGGAATTTGCGCTCGAAATTGCGTTCGGCGATACCTTGATAAAGGTAAGTACGCTCTTTTTGTTCGTCGGTATGGGAACCTTTCACCACCAGCAGGTTGTCCTGCGCGGTGATTTCCAGTTCGCTTTCAGCGAAACCAGCCACAGCAATAGCGATGCGATAGTGGTTTTCATCCACTAACTCGACGTTGTACGGAGGGTAACCGCCATTGCTCTGGTTCTGGTTGTTTTCCAGCAGGTTAAACAGACGGTCAAAACCAATAGCTGAACGATAAAGCGGGGAAAGATCGAAGTTACGCATAGTTAAAGCTCCTGAAATCAGCGAGATTTTTATGCCCTCCACAATGGACAGGCAACTAACGTAGCCGAACACCCTTCCGGCATGTTCCCGGGCTACATTCCTAAAATGTGGCTAAAGGAGAGGTTTTCAAGCCCACAATTCGGACTTTTTTTTGCACTTTCTGGCACAACGCATAGACTGGGATTGCAGCACAAATGGTTAAAATGCGAATGCCGCCACAGAGCGGAGCTCGAATGCTGTCGCTTTCTCGTTCGGGAGGCTATAACCCCCCGGACAGCATTCAACCTATAAACAACGATGACAAATCGAAAATGAAAACGATTCTGATAGTTTCTGCATTGCTCAGCGGGATGGTGTTGTCGGGATGTTCAAGCGTGATGTCGCATACTGGCGGCAAAGAGGGAACGTACCCCGGCACACGCGCCAGTTCGGCGATGCTGTCTGATGATGACACCGGCATTGGCACTAAATCACTGGTGGCGCTGGATATGCCCTTTACCGCCATCCTGGATACCTTACTGTTGCCGTGGGATCTTTTCCGCCGCGATAATTCTCTCAAATCGCGGGTGGAACAAAGCGAGAAAGCCACGCTTGCGACCGATTCGGTGATCCCACCCGCCCCCATGCCAGCGCATTAAATTACCAACCGGTTTCCGTCACCCATAGTTGGCGGAAACCGTCCACCTCTTCCATCCAGGCAATCTGCTTACCGTCCGGTGAAAACACCACCGCATCCGCCGACGGTGGGTTTCCATGATCGGCACTCAAAAAGGTGATATCACCATGCTGCACATCGCACATCGCCAGGCGATTATCGAGCACAAACCCCAGCGCCTCACCGGAAGGATGCCAGTTAAAAGCTGACTGAATTCCATGTGCCGTGTGCGTTAACTGGCGCGGTTCGCCGCCGTCCGGGCTTATCAGCCACAATTGCACAATGCCATTGTCGTCGCACATCAGAAAGGCGATTGCCGTGGCTTGCGGATTGCTGCGCACCCAGTGACGCGGCACATTCACTAATCCTGGGTAGCGGCGGTGATGGGTAAATGTCAGGCGCTTTTGCATCACGCCTTTTGGCGGCGCGGGCATAGTTTGCTCGCTGCCCGCAAGCGGGGCATCACCCGGTGTTTTCCAGCCCCGCTCATCGCCGGGAAGCGCGACAATAAACAGCTCCGGCACTTTTTCACCGCTGTGCGATAAGGTATCGCCGATAAATGCCAGATGCTGGTTGCCCACCCAACCCTCTTCATACGCGCGGTTTATCTCATCGCTGCCCGGTTGCGGCACGGGCGTCGTGCGGCTGACCAAAACACTCCAGTGGCTTCCGCTATATTCGCGTGGATGAGTACAAGGCGGCGTTACCGGGCCAAACGGCACCGCAACGCCGACATTGCGTAAATCCAGGGCCGGATCGCGCTCGTGCAATACATGGTCGTTATACGTGAAGCTCACAAACTCGCCATTCGGGCTAAACACATGCACATGTGTGCCGCCGCGTAACGCTCCGGGGGTGTAAGGCGCGGTAATGTCCAGCGCATCAAGATTACGGGCGATACCGTTCGCCAACATCACGCCGCGCCGATGGTGAAAGTCATACTGCCAGCTGGTGTCCGGGTTTTCCGGGCCGTGGATAAAGACATACTCTTCCGCTTTAGGGTTCACCGTCACCACACCAACATGCGCACCGTTTGTTGCGGTATACAGCACCTCAACGTCACCGTTGCGCACATTGACCCGCTCAATGGTTTTGCCGGTAAACGATGCGCCGGAAGGGCGAACATCAAAAACCAGCCACTGACTGTCCGCAGTCCAGGTGTTGATATTGGTAAGTTGATGATTGCGCGGGGCAAAGGTGAGCTGTTTCATGAAAAGACCCTGAAGTCATAATGTTGCTTCAGGGTATCGCAATGCGCGGGATCCGCCTACTCTGCACTTCACGGTCTCTTCACAGACACGGTTTAGCCTTCCTCGCTCGACACAGGAGGAAATGATGCAGCATTTTGACGTGGCAATAATCGGTTTGGGGCCTGCGGGTGCAGCGCTGGCGAGGCAGTTAGCAGGAAATCTTAGCGTTATCGCGCTGGATAAAAAGCAGCAGCAGGGCAATCGCGGCTTTAAAAAACCTTGCGGTGGATTGCTGGCACCCGATGCGCAGCGGGCGTTTATCCGTGCAGGTATTACACTCCCGGTGCAGGTGATGGCCGATCCACAGATTTTTAGCGTGCGTACGGTCGATGTGCAAAGTGGCTTTACGCGAAACTACCAGCGCAGTTACTTGAATATCGATCGCCACGCGTTTGATTTGTGGATGAAATCGTTGATTCCACCCTCGATCAACATTTACCACGATGCGCTGTGTCGAAAAATCTGGCGTGAAAACGGTCTCTGGCATCTGACATTTTGCGCCGAAGGTGCGGAATCCACTGTGACATGCCGTTATCTGGTGGGCGCAGACGGCGCAAACTCAATGGTGCGACGGGTGCTCTACCCTGCGCATGAAATTCGCAAATATGTTGCGCTGCAACAGTGGTTTAAAGACCGACATCCACAGCCGTTCTACTCCTGCGTTTTTGATAACGCGACCACCGATTGTTATGCATGGAGCATCAGCAAAGAGGGCTACTTTATTTTTGGCGGCGCGTTTGCGTTGAAAAACAGCCGTGAAAATTTTGAGGCGCTGAAAACGCGGCTGGAGGCGTTTGATTTTCGCTTCGGCGAGGTGATGAAAAGCGAGAAATGTACGGTGTTATGCCCGTCGCGCTGGGACGATTTTGTCTGCGGAAAAGAGAATGCATTTTTGATCGGTGAAGCGGCCGGTTTTATCAGCGCCAGCTCGCTCGAAGGCATCAGCTATGCGCTCGATAGCGCCGAAATCCTCAGCGACGTGCTTTGTAGTACGCCGGATAACGCGAATAACGTCTACCGCCGAAAAACGCGGGGATTACGCGTAAAACTGCTGGGAAAAATCATCAAAAATCGCGTTCTGACAACACCATGGTTACGCAAATGGATCATGAAAAGCGGTGTTGCACATATTCCACTTACAGCAGAGAAACCGACAACTGCGGCAAGGGCATAGCGCCCTTGCGCATGTTGCGGCTTAGATCAGGGCAAATTTCTCAATCGCGTAGGCAACACCGTCTTCCAGGTTTGATTTGGTGACGAAATTCGCCGCCTCTTTCACCGACGGGATGGCATTATCCATCGCCACGCCAACGCCTGCGTATTCAATCATGGCGATGTCATTTTCCTGATCGCCAATCGCCATGATCTCCTCTTGCTTGATATTCAGCGCATCGGCCAGCGATTTTACGCCGGTGCCTTTGTTCACGCGTTTATCGAGGATTTCGAGGAAGTACGGCGCGCTTTTCAGCACGGTATATTTCTCTTTTACTTCCTGCGGAATACGGGCAATGGCCTGATCGAGAACGGTTGGTTCATCAATCATCATCACTTTCAGCAACTGAATTGCCGGATCCATTTTCTCCGCTTCGCAGAACACCAGCGGAATAGTGGCAACGTAAGATTCATGCACCGTGTAGTAACTGATGTCGCGGTTAGCGGTGTAGAGCGTGTTGCGATCCAGCGCGTGAAAGTGAGAACCCACTTCGCGGGAAAGTTTTTCCAGAAAGCGATAATCATCATAGCTCAGCGCAGTTTGCGCGACGGTGCTGCCATCGCTGGCATTCTGTACCAGTGCGCCGTTATAGGTAATGCAATAATCCCCTTCCCGTTCCATATGCAGCTCTTTCATGTAGCTGTGTACGCCCGCGTAAGGCCGGCCGGTGGTCAGCACTACGTTAATGCCGCGTTCGCGCGCAACGGCGATGGCGTTTTTAACCGCGGGAGAGATGGTGTGGTCCGGCAGCAGCAGCGTGCCGTCCATATCGATTGCAATAAGTTTAATAGCCATGAGATCCCCAGATGAGATATTTCCAGGCTCATGCTAACGCGATTCTGCTCAAAAAACAGCACGGAGATGGCGGGAAAAGGGGGATAGAAACGGGGCGGGAAGTGCCTCTTTTAGGTTTTCCCCTCTCCGGATGGAGAGGGGAAACAGCGGATCAGATATCGATATTCGCCGCTTTCAGGGCGTTTTCTTCGATAAAGGCACGACGCGGTTCAACTGCATCGCCCATCAGCGTGGTGAACAGCTGGTCTGCAGCAATCGCGTCTTTGACGGTCACGCGCAGCATACGGCGGCTGTCCGGATCCATGGTGGTTTCCCACAGCTGATCCGGGTTCATTTCGCCCAGACCTTTATAACGCTGAATAGCGAGGCCACGGCGAGACTCTTTCACCAGCCAGTCCAGCGCCTGCTCGAAGCTGGCAACCGGCTGACGGCGCTCGCCGCGTTCGATAAAGGCGTCTTCTTCGATTAGGCCACGCAGCTTTTCACCCAACGCGCAGAGACGACGATATTCGCCACCGACAACAAACTCGTTATCCAGTGGATAATCGGTGTCGACGCCGTGAGTACGTACGCGAATGATCGGCTCGAAGTGGTTCAGCTCGCTATTAACACGCACATCGTACTTCCACTGGCTGCCGTGCTGCTCTTTTTCGTTCAGCTCGGTGACCAGAGCATTTACCCAACGCGTCACTTTCTGTTCGTCGGAAAGGTCGGCTTCGGCCAGCGTCGGCTGATACACCAGCTCTTTCAGCAGGGTGCGCGGGAAACGGCGCTCCATGCGGCCAATCATTTTTTGCACAGCGTTGTATTCAGCCACCAGTTTTTCCAGCGGCTCACCGGCTAACGCAGGCGCACTGGCGTTGGTATGCAGGGTTGCGCCATCAAGCGCGATAGCGATCTGGTACTGATCCATCGCTTCATCATCTTTGATGTACTGTTCCTGCTTGCCTTTCTTCACTTTGTACAGCGGCGGCTGTGCAATGTAGACATGGCCGCGCTCAACGATTTCTGGCATCTGACGGTAGAAGAATGTCAGCAGCAGCGTACGGATGTGCGAACCATCGACGTCCGCATCGGTCATGATAATGATGCTGTGGTAACGCAATTTATCCGGGTTGTACTCATCGCGGCCGATGCCGCAGCCCAGCGCAGTGATAAGCGTCGCTACTTCCTGCGAAGAGAGCATCTTGTCGAAACGCGCTTTCTCAACGTTAAGGATTTTACCTTTCAGCGGCAGAATTGCCTGGTTTTTACGGTTACGGCCCTGCTTCGCAGAACCACCCGCGGAGTCCCCTTCCACCAGGTACAGTTCGGACAGCGCCGGGTCACGCTCCTGGCAATCCGCCAGTTTGCCTGGCAGGCCAGCAAGATCCAGCGCGCCTTTACGGCGGGTCATTTCACGCGCTTTACGTGCCGCTTCACGCGCACGCGCTGCGTCGATAATTTTGCCTACCACGATTTTCGCGTCGGACGGGTTTTCCAGCAGGTATTCACTGAGCAGTTCGTTCATCTGCTGTTCTACCGCCGTTTTCACCTCGGAAGAGACCAGTTTATCTTTGGTCTGCGAGGAGAATTTCGGATCCGGCACTTTCACAGACACGACCGCAATCAGGCCTTCACGCGCATCGTCGCCGGTGGCGCTGACTTTGGCTTTCTTGCTGTAACCTTCTTTATCCATGTAGGCGTTCAGCGTACGGGTCATCGCCGCGCGGAAGCCCGCAAGGTGAGTACCGCCATCACGCTGCGGAATATTGTTGGTAAAGCAGTAGATGTTTTCCTGGAAACCATCGTTCCACTGCAGGGCAACTTCGACGCCAATACCGTCTTTTTCGGTGGAGAAGTAGAAAATATTCGGGTGAATCGGGGTTTTATTTTTGTTGAGGTATTCAACAAACGCTCTGATACCACCTTCGTAGTGGAAGTGATCTTCTTTGCCGTCGCGCTTATCGCGCAGGCGAATAGAAACGCCAGAGTTCAGGAATGACAGCTCGCGCAGGCGCTTAGCCAGAATCTCATATTCAAATTCAATGACGTTGGTAAACGTTTCATAGCTCGGCCAGAAACGCACCATCGTACCGGTTTTTTCGGTATCGCCGGTAATGGCCAGCGGTGCCTGCGGGACACCGTGCTCATAAAGCTGGCGGTGAACTTTGTTGTCGCGCTGGATAACCAGCTCCAGTTTCTGCGACAGGGCGTTAACCACAGAAACGCCTACGCCATGCAGGCCACCGGAAACTTTGTAAGAGTTATCGTCGAACTTACCGCCTGCGTGCAGAACGGTCATGATCACTTCCGCAGCGGAAACCCCCTCTTCCGGGTGAATACCGGTCGGAATACCGCGGCCATCATCCTGTACGGAGACGGAGTTATCGCTATGAATAGTAACGACAATATCTTTACAGTACCCTGCGAGCGCTTCGTCGATAGCGTTATCTACCACCTCGAATACCATGTGGTGCAGACCGGTGCCGTCATCCGTATCGCCGATATACATACCCGGGCGCTTACGTACCGCATCCAGCCCTTTCAGGACTTTGATACTGGAGGAGTCATAAGAATTCGACATCAACGTTTCTCGCTCATTTAATCTTGGGTTAATCCGTTATTTTACCCTTTTCCACGGTGAACATCTTCGAATTTTTGTCCGACATGTCCATCACGTGATCAGCGCTGATAGCGCTGACGAAAACCTGCGACTGCGTAGCTTTTAAGCGGCTGGCTAGCAGCCCGCGCTTCGCGTCATCAAGTTCTGAGGCAAAATCATCTATCAGGTATAAACAGCGTCGTCCGCTTTCGCGCGTTAAAAACTCGCCCTGCGCCAGACGCAGCGCGCACATCAGGAGTTTTAGCTGCCCGCGCGACAACGTATCTTCTACCGGCGCGCCGTCCGCACGGATGCGGAAATCCGCTTTGTGCGGGCCATGCGCGGTGTAGGTCAGCATGCGATCACGCTCAAAATTGCGCTCCAGCACGTCGCCATAGTCCGTCTCTTTCTCCCAGCCGCGCTGAAAAGAGAATGTCAGGGAAAATTCCGGCAAAAATTGTTGGCAGGTATCCGCCATATCTTCAGCGATAGCGGTGCTGTATTCCGCACGCCAGCGGCTGATTTGCCCGGCCAGCGGGATAAGTTCTTTATCCCACGGACGAAGCTGCGCGTAGTGGCTCACCTGGCGCAACGCGGCGTTACGCTGTTTTAGCAAACGCTTAAGATTGCTCCAGGCGTTGAAAAAACCGGCTTCGTTGTGAAAGCATCCCCAGTCAAGGAACGCTCTTCGGTATTTGGGACCGCCGTTGAGTAAAGTAAACCCCTCCGGCGTGATCAGCTGCATTGGCATTAGTAGCGCCAGCTCCGCGACCTTGTGGCCGTCAGTGCCGTCAATGCGCACCTTGCTGTCACCGAGCTTATCCTTAGTCAGGCCAATCGCCGTTTCCCGCTCTTCGCCCTGTAAACGCCCATGCAGAACAAAAGATTCCTGCTCATGACGAATCACGCGGCCGATTTGCAAACTGCGAAACGCCCGCCCGTGGCCAAGCGTATAGATAGCTTCCAGAACGCTGGTTTTGCCGCTGCCGTTAGCACCGACCAGGAAATTAAAACCAGGGGAGAGCGCGAGATCCGCATTCTCGATGTTACGGAAGTCTTTAATAAGAAGGCGGGTCAGTGACATAGTTCAGAGTATCAGTCCAGGGGCGTGAGTGTCGCAGCCAGTTCGTCTACCGCCAGCGCACAGAAAGCGGAGCGTACACGAAGTACGTAAGCATTTCGAGCACTGCCGGAAGGCGAAATGGCAAGTAAACCAGCCCCTTTTAATCACTACAAACGCATTGGCATAACAACATAGGCTGCGCTTTGACTCGCCGCATCCTCAATCTGCACACTGGAAACCGAATCCGTCAGCAGAATACGCACATTTTCGCATTTCAGTGCATTCAGTACGTCCAGCACGTAGCTGACGTTAAAGCCGATTTCCATTTCGCTCCCGCCGTAGGTGACGTCGAGAAACTCTTCCGCTTCTTCCTGCTCCGGGTTGTTGGCGGTGATTTTGATCTGGTTCTCACTGACATACAGACGCACGCCGCGGAATTTCTCGTTAGAGAGGATCGCCGCCCGGGCAAACGCCTGTTTCAGCGAATCACAGCCCGCTTCGAGGGTTTTATCCGGGTTTTTCGGCAACACGCGGCGATAATCCGGGAAACGACCATCCACCAGCTTGGACGTAAAAATGAAATCGCCGACGTGCGCGCGGATGTTATTGCTGCCAATCTGCACGCGCAGCGGCGTGTCACCGCCGTCAAGCATACGCATCAGCTCAATCACCCCTTTACGCGGCACGATCACCGAATGGCTCGGCAGCGCCTGGCCAATCGGCATTGAGCAGACCGCCAGACGGTGGCCGTCAGTCGCGACTGTGCGCAACTCTTCGCCTTCGGTTTCAAACAGCATACCGTTTAAGTAGTAACGCACATCCTGATGCGCCATTGAAAACTGCGTCGCTTCGATCAGGCGTTTCATGGTGGCCTGCGGGAGCGTGAACTCCACTTCGCTTTGCCAGTCGTCCAGATTCGGGAAATCCGCAGCAGGCAGAGTAGAAAGAGAGAAACGGCTGCGCCCGGAACGGATCAGCATACGATCGCCTTCCAGTTGCACGGCGATTTCTGCGCCTTCTGGCAGACCGCGACAGATGTCGAAGAATTTACGCGCCGGTACGGTGGTCGCTCCCTGTTCATGCGGCTGGACTAACGCAAGGCGCGCCACCATCTCCATTTCGAGATCGGTGCCGGTCAACGACAGAGCGCCTTCAGTAACCTGCAGCAGCAGATTACCGAGGATAGGCAATGTCGGACGTCCGCCCAGCGGGCCGCTTACCTGTTGCAGCGGCTTTAATAAATGTTCACGTTCAACGGTAAATTTCATAGCGTCACGAAGATAATGTTCTGATTAAATTGGAAAAATCTTCTTTGATATCATGGCTTTCTTCACGCAACTGCTCAATCTTACGGCAGGCATGCAGCACGGTAGTATGGTCGCGGCCACCAAATGCATCGCCGATTTCCGGCAGACTGTGGTTGGTCAGCTCCTTTGCCAGCGCCATCGCCATCTGACGCGGGCGGGCTACCGAACGGGATCGACGCTTCGACAGCAGATCCGCTACCTTGATCTTGTAATACTCCGCCACCGTCTTTTGAATATTGTCGATGGTGACCAGTTTTTCCTGCAACGCCAGCAAATCGCGTAGCGCCTCACGGACAAAATCGATAGTAATCGCGCGGCCAGTAAAGTTGGCGTTGGCGATAACACGGTTCAACGCCCCTTCCAGTTCACGCACGTTAGAGCGCAGGCGCTTAGCAATAAAGAAGGCCACTTCACCCGGCAGACGGATATCGTTTTCGTCGGCCTTTTTCATCAGGATCGCTACCCGAGTTTCCAGCTCCGGCGGCTCGATCGCCACCGTTAACCCCCAACCGAAGCGGGATTTCAGACGATCCTCAACGCCGTTGATCTCTTTTGGATAACGATCCGACGTCAAAATGATCTGCTGATTGCCTTCAAGTAAGGCGTTAAAAGTGTGGAAAAACTCTTCCTGGGATCGTTCTTTATTGGCAAAGAATTGAATATCGTCGATCAGCAGGGCATCAACGGAGCGGTAGTAGCGTTTAAACTCTTCGATCGCATTGTTTTGCAGGGCTTTTACCATGTCCTGGACAAAACGTTCGGAGTGCATATACACCACTTTAGCATTGGGCTTTCGCGCCACGATGCCGTTACCCACAGCGTGCAACAAGTGCGTTTTACCGAGACCGGTTCCGCCATATAAAAACAACGGGTTATACGCACCGCCGGGGTTATCCGCTACCTGACGAGCCGCCGCACG
Organism: Kosakonia sp. YIM B13571; assembly: GCF_042788095.1. NCBI lineage: Bacteria > Pseudomonadati > Pseudomonadota > Gammaproteobacteria > Enterobacterales > Enterobacteriaceae > Kosakonia > Kosakonia sp. YIM B13571. Next base: position 459,818 of record NZ_JBHZPL010000004.1, read on the forward strand.
AGCCAGCTGGTTAGACTTACCTTCAACGAAGTTATCAAAGGTATGTTTCACGTTAACGTTTGAGCGGTAGGTCGGTTCAGCCGGAGCGGGGACGTTATCCCACCCAGAGCGAGCCGCAGGTGCCGCACGCTGCACAACAACTTGCGCCGCCTGCGCGGGCGCAGCGACAACGGCTGGTTCTTTCAGGGTCTGGCTAACAGGGCGGGAGCCCACTTCAAAACGCAGCTGCGGAACATCCGTACCGCAGAAATCATTCAGCAGCCCGTTGATATTATTAAGGTACTTGTCCCTAACCCAGTCGAGGACAAAACGGTTTGGCGCATACAAAGCCAGCGTGTTATCGCTCAGTTCCGCCTGCAATGGGCGTATCCACATACTAAATTCTGTGGCTGGTAACTCATCCTGCAATCGGGCAAGACACTGCTGCCAAAGCGAAAGTGACACGGCGGACTCCACTCGAACGAAAATCGATAAATAGTAAAGACAGAAACATTAATGTTTTTTGACACACGTCGATAAGACCCAACCGGGTGACGTGCGAACCGCTATTTACGGTTTTTTTGCCCTGCTCACGATCCTGGATCGCGATCGGGACCGCGGATCATAGCGTAAACCGCGCCAGAGATCTTGTGTTTCTCACAGATTCTTCACTATTTATCCACAGGGCGATTCGGAATCGGGTAAGTGTAAACGATCCAACAAGAGGTGCGAGACGATTTACGCCGCATATTGGAAAATTTAATGAGTAACGACGGTTTATTGCTTAAACGATCTAATGAAGATCCTGGAGGATCCTTGCGCTTTGCTGTTGGCTCCGTATAATTCTGCCCCCGGCGCGTCATGCTCTTCTTCGGGCGTCGAATGGTGCTTATTTTTTGTGCGGATCTGTGCAAAAATAGGAGCGCAATAAGGAAAGAGAATTGACTCCGGAGTGTACAATTATTACAATCCGGCCTCTTTAATTACCCATGGCTTGCGCGCCAGTCGTTCGATATCCGTTCAGGCATACGCAAAAGTCAGTGAATTTATTCAAGTTTAGGTAGAAACCGCCATGAAACGCACTTTTCAACCGTCTGTACTGAAGCGCAACCGTTCTCACGGCTTCCGTGCTCGTATGGCTACTAAAAATGGTCGCCAGGTTCTGGCTCGTCGTCGCGCTAAAGGCCGCGCACGTCTGACCGTTTCCAAGTAATAAAGCTAACCCCTGAGTGGTTAAGCTCGCTTTTCCCAGGGAGTTACGTTTGTTAACTCCCACTCATTTCACTTTCGTCTTCCAGCAGCCACAACGGGCTGGCACGCCGCAAATCACCATCCTCGGCCGCCTGAATTCGCTGGGGCATCCCCGTATCGGTCTTACCGTCGCCAAAAAAAACGTCAAACGCGCCCATGAACGCAATCGGATTAAACGTCTGACGCGTGAAAGTTTCCGTTTACGCCAGCATGAACTGCCGGCAATGGATTTTGTGGTGGTGGCGAAGAAAGGGGTTGCCGACCTCGATAACCGTGCTCTCTCGGAAGCGTTGGAAAAATTATGGCGCCGCCATTGTCGCCTGGCTCAAGGGTCCTGATAGCCCTCATTCGGGTCTATCAGCGCCTGATTAGTCCGCTACTCGGGCCGCACTGCCGTTTCACTCCAACCTGCTCTCACTATGGAATTGAGGCATTGCGCAGGTTTGGAGTGATAAAAGGCAGTTGGTTGACAGTGAAACGCGTATTAAAATGCCACCCTTTACACCCGGGTGGAGACGATCCCGTCCCGCCAGGACCTTCTAAAACCAGAGAACACTAACGATGGATTCGCAACGCAATCTTTTTATCATCGCTTTGTTGTTCGTGTCTTTCATGATCTGGCAAACGTGGGAGAAGGATAAAAATCCTCCTCCGGCGCAGCAGACCACGCAGACTACGACCACCGCAGCGGGTAACGCAGCCGACCAGGGCGTTCCGGCCAGTGGCCAGGGGAAACTGATTACGGTTAAAACCGACGTGCTCGAGCTGACCATCAACACCCGTGGTGGTGATGTTGAGCAGGCACTGCTTCCGACTTACCCGAAAGAGTTGGGTTCCAGCGAGCCGTTCCAGCTGTTGGAAACCACCCCGCAGTTTATCTATCAGGCGCAGAGCGGCCTGACAGGTCGTGATGGCCCGGATAACCCGGCGAACGGCCCACGTCCGCTGTATAACGTGGAAAAAGATGCGTTTGTGCTGGCTGATGGCCAGAACGAGTTGGCTATCCCGCTGACCTATACCGATGCGGCAGGCAACACCTTCACCAAAGTTTTCACTGTGAAACGTGGTGAATATACGGTGAACGTCGGCTATAACGTGCAGAACACCAGCGAAAAACCGCTGGAAGTGGCCGCCTTCGGTCAACTGAAGCAATCCATCAATTTGCCGTCTCATCGTGATACCGGCAGCAGCAACTTTGCGTTACATACTTTCCGCGGCGCGGCTTACTCCACGCCAGACGCGAAGTATGAGAAATACAAATTCGACACCATCGCCGATAACGAAAACCTCAACGTCAGCTCCAATGGCGGCTGGGTTGCGATGCTGCAACAGTATTTCGCTACTGCGTGGATCCCGAGCAGCAACGGTGCTAATAACTTCTATACCAGTAATCTGGGTAATGGTGTGGCTGCTATCGGCTACAAATCCCAGCCGGTTATTGTTCAGCCTGGCCAGACTACCGCGCTAAACAGCACCCTGTGGGTAGGCCCGGAGATTCAGGACAAAATGGCTGCTGCAGCACCGCACCTGGATCTGACCGTGGATTACGGTTGGTTGTGGTTCATCTCCCAGCCGCTGTTCAAGCTGTTGAAATGGATCCATAGCTTCCTTGGCAACTGGGGCTTTTCCATCATCGCTATCACCTTTATCGTGCGTGGCATCATGTACCCGCTGACCAAGGCGCAGTACACCTCCATGGCGAAAATGCGCATGCTGCAGCCGAAAATTCAGGCGATGCGTGAGCGTTTAGGTGATGATAAACAGCGCATGAGCCAGGAAATGATGGCGATGTACAAAGCGGAGAAAGTGAACCCGCTAGGCGGCTGCTTCCCGCTGCTGATTCAGATGCCAATCTTCCTCGCGCTGTATTACATGCTGATGGGTTCCGTTGAGCTGCGCCATGCGCCGTTCGCCCTGTGGATCCATGACTTATCCGCGCAAGACCCGTACTACATCCTGCCGATCCTGATGGGCATCACGATGTTCTTCATTCAGAAGATGTCGCCGACCACCGTGACCGACCCGATGCAGCAGAAGATCATGACCTTTATGCCGGTCATCTTCACGGTGTTCTTCCTGTGGTTCCCGTCCGGTCTGGTGCTGTACTATATCGTCAGCAACCTGGTGACCATTATTCAGCAGCAGCTGATTTACCGTGGTCTGGAGAAACGTGGTTTGCATAGCCGCGAGAAGAAAAGCTCCTGACAGTAAGTCATAGCTCTACGGAAGGCGGTCAACTGACCGCCTTTCTTATTTTGAGATTTCGGAAAATAAACCATGAACCACAACGACACGATTGTCGCCCAGGCAACTCCACCGGGACGCGGTGGCGTGGGCATCCTGCGTATTTCAGGCAGTAAAGCACGCGATGTGGCGCAAGCAGTGCTGGGCAAGCTACCGAAACCGCGTTATGCCGACTATCTGCCGTTTATGGATGTCGACGGCACCACGCTGGACCAGGGCATCGCGCTGTGGTTCCCCGGCCCGAACTCTTTTACTGGTGAAGACGTGCTGGAGCTGCAAGGCCACGGCGGCCCGGTGATCCTTGATCTGCTGTTAAAACGCATCCTGACGCTGCCAGGGCTGCGTATCTCCAATCCTGGTGAGTTCTCTGAGCGCGCATTCCTCAATGACAAGCTCGATCTGGCGCAGGCTGAGGCAATTGCCGACCTGATTGATGCCAGCTCTGAGCAGGCGGCGCGTTCAGCGGTGAATTCAGTGCAGGGCGCATTTTCCGCCCGCGTGAATCACCTGGTGGAAGCACTCACTCACCTGCGCATCTACGTCGAAGCGGCGATTGATTTTCCAGACGAAGAGATCGATTTCCTCTCCGATGGCAAAATCGAAGCGCAATTGAATGACGTTATCGCCGATCTGGACGCCGTACGCGCCGAAGCGCGTCAGGGTAGCCTGCTGCGCGAAGGGATGAAGGTGGTTATTGCCGGACGCCCAAATGCCGGGAAATCGAGCCTGTTGAACGCGCTGGCCGGACGCGAAGCGGCAATCGTCACCGATATCGCCGGCACCACCCGCGACGTGCTGCGCGAGCATATTCATATCGACGGTATGCCACTGCATATCATCGATACCGCCGGGCTGCGTGAAGCCAGCGACGAAGTGGAACGCATTGGTATCGAACGCGCCTGGCAGGAGATCGAGCAAGCTGATCGCGTACTGTTTATGGTGGATGGCACCACTACCGATGCCGTTGACCCGGCGGAGATCTGGCCTGATTTTATTGCCCGTCTGCCAGCGAAACTGCCGATTACCGTGGTGCGCAATAAAGCGGATGTCACCGGTGAACCGCTGGGTATGAGTGAAGTGAATAGTCACTCACTTGTTCGTCTGTCGGCACGAACGGGGGAAGGCGTGGATGTGCTACGTCAGCATCTTAAGCAGAGCATGGGTTTTGACACCAGCATGGAGGGCGGCTTCCTCGCGCGTCGTCGTCATTTACAAGCGCTGGAAACGGCCGCAGAGCATCTGCAACAGGGTAAAGCACAACTGTTAGGCGCATGGGCAGGTGAACTGCTTGCCGAAGAGCTACGCCTTGCGCAACAAAACTTAAGTGAAATCACCGGCGAGTTTACCTCAGACGATTTGCTGGGGCGCATTTTCTCAAGTTTCTGTATTGGTAAGTAATGACATGGCGGCCGTTTTAACGGCCGTTTGTGTTACTACGGTGGATTTTCCTAAAGTGTTTCGGATCAGCGAAAGAAAGTGTAAATATCCCCATTAGGACTTTTCAGATGCGAATTTCCGCATTAAAACCTATGCAGTATGGGCGATAATATTGATTATCGATTCGATCAACTCAGACCATTATCACGGAGAGAAAAATGGCGACGCACTTTGCAAGAGGGATCCTGTCAGAAGGGCATCTCATCTCTACCCGGTTACCGCTAGCCTGCCATGATACGGCGCGCCAGCTTCCAGAACATCGCCGCTCACGCTTTCTCGCTTCCCGCGCGTTACTCGCTGAAATGCTGTTTATGCTTTACGGCGCGAGCGAGCTACCGGAAATTGAAATTGAACCCAGCGGTCGACCGAGGTTCGTCGACAGCAGCCTGCCGCATTTCTCACTGGCGTATGCCGGGAACATGGTCGGTGTGGCAATCACCACCGAAGGCGAATGCGGGCTGGATATGGAGTTACAGCGCGCAACGCGCAGTTTTCATAGCCCACACGGACATAAACACACGTTCACCAATAATGAGCAGCTGTGGATCAACAACCAAAACGATGCTAACGAAGCGCAAACTCAGCTTTTGACCATACGTCAGAGCGTAATGAAGCTACTGCACCAGATGCAGGATGAACCGGGCCAGCTACAGTTATTGCCGGGATCCGGGCGTCTTCGCGCCGCACAACTGGCGCAGGTGGAAGTGATGTGTGATGCGGAAGATGTACTGATTTGGTCGGTCGCGGTGAGTCCGGCAATCGAAAGCCTGAAGATCTGGGAATTCGACAGCCAAAAAGGGTGGCGTTATCTTTCTGATGTGCAAACGCGCGCTAACGATCCCGCATCCCGCTTAATGCGCTTCACCAGTCTGCCTGCGGAAAAAGCCCTGATCCTTAATTGATCCCTACACAGGAGTCATTATGTCTGCTGAACTCAAGGTTGTGACACTTCTCGGGAGCCTGCGCAAAGGCTCATTTAATGCCATGGTTGCACGCACGTTACCGAAACTCGCCCCGGCAGGAATGGAGATTACACCGCTGCCTTCCATTGCTGATGTCCCGCTGTATGACGCCGATATTCAGCAAGAAGAAGGTTTCCCGCAAAGTGTGGAAGCGATCGCGGCACAAATCCGCGCAGCGGACGGCGTGGTCATTGTAACGCCTGAGTATAACTACTCGGTGCCTGGCGGCCTGAAGAATGCCATCGACTGGTTATCACGTCTGCCGGAGCAGCCGCTGGCCGGAAAACCTGTTTTGATTCAGACAAGCTCTATGGGCGCGATTGGCGGCGCACGCTGCCAGTATCATTTACGCCAGATCCTGGTGTTCCTGGATGCGATGGTAATGAACAAGCCGGAATTTATGGGCGGCGTGATCCAGAACAAGGTGGATCAGCAAACGGGAGAAGTGGTCGATCAAAGCACGCTCGACCATTTGACCGGGCAACTAACGGCTTTTGGTGATTATATTCAGCGCGTTAAGCGGTAGCGGAAAATCCCTCTCCCTTTCGGGAGAGGGAGAAAGATTAATGCGCGTCGATAAAGACGATTTTCAGCAGGAACAATACCGCAACCACCAGCACACACGGGCTCAGATCGCGCAGGCGACCGGTGCCAATCTTCATCACACAGTAAGAGATAAAGCCGAGCGCGATACCTTCGGTAATCGAGAAGCTAAACGGCATCATCACTGCGGTGATAAACGCGGGTACGGCTTCTGTCAGGTCGTCCCACTTCACGCGCGCGAGGCTGGATGTCATCAGCACGCCAACATAAATCAGCGCACCAGCAGCGGCATACGCCGGAACCATGCCCGCCAGCGGCGACAAGAAGATAACCAGCAAGAACAGCAGACCCACCACCACAGCGGTCAGGCCAGTACGTCCACCCACGGACACACCAGAAGACGATTCGATATACGCTGTAACGGAAGAGGTGCCGATAAACGAACCGGCGACCGAAGAGATGCTGTCAACGTACAGTGCCTGCTTCATGCGCGGGAATTTGCCGCTCTCATCCACCAGCCCGGCTTTATCCGTCACGCCAATCAGCGTGCCGGAAGAGTCGAACAGGTTAACCAGCATAAACGAGAAGATCACGCCCGCCAGACCGATATTAAACGAACCCGCGAGGTCAACATTGCCAACAACGGATGCAACGCTCGGCGGCGCGGAAACAATGCCGTGGTACTGCACATCGCCCATCAGCCAGCCCAACAGCGTCGTCACAACAATAGAAATCAATACAGCGGCGTGAATATTACGCGACGCCAGAATCGCGATGATAAAGAAACCGAGTACGCCCAGCAGAACACTGTGAGACGTCAGGTTGCCAATGCTCACCAGCGTGTCTTTGTTGGCGACAATAACACCGGCATTTTTCAGCCCCATCATGCCAATAAATAAGCCGATACCACTGGTGATGCCAACACGCAGGCTAACCGGGATATTGGCAATCATCCAGTAACGGACGCGGAAAATGGTCAACAGCAGCAGACCGACCGCGCCCCAGAAAATCGCACCCATGCCAATCTGCCAGGAGAGGCCCATCGCGCCAACAACCACGAACGCAAAGAAAGCATTCAGCCCCATGGCCGGCGCCAGTGCGACCGGCAAATTAGCCACCAGCCCCATCAGAATGCTGCCAAAAGCGGCAATCAGGCAGGTTGTCACAAATACTGCGCTGGTATCCATTCCGGCGACGCCCAGAATCTGGGGGTTAACAAAAACGATATACACCATCGTCAAAAAGGTCGTGAAACCGGCGATCACTTCGGTGCGTGCCGAAGTGCCGTGCTCGCGCAGTTTAAACACGCGGTCAAGCAACCCCTGGTTTGAGGCCTGGGTAGAGTGTTGTTGGCTCATTATCAATTTCCGGAATAGGAAGGAAAATTCGTCGCTATCCTATACCAAAATGAGACAATGTTGACGGTTATCACACACTTTTTTTCATTGAATTTGCTTATACGGCAACGATTGCGTCCCGTAATCTGCGTTAAGTAAACGTTAAACTTGCAATAAAACAGGAAACGGCATGTCCCACATTGAAGCGGTATTTTTCGACTGTGACGGCACCCTGGTCGACAGTGAAGTAATTTGTTCCCGCGCGTACGTGCATATGTTTGAAGCGTTTGGTATTTCGCTCGATCTGGACGAGGTTTTCAAACGGTTTAAAGGCATGAAACTGTATGAAATCATTGATGTTATCGGCGAGGAGTACGGTAAAGCGCTGGATAAAAGCGCGCTGGAGCCGGTGTATCGCGCGGAAGTGGCGCGTCTGTTTGACAGCGAGCTGGAAGTGATTGCCGGTGCGAATGCATTACTGGACGCGGTGGCGATTCCGATGTGCGTCGTTTCTAACGGCCCCGTCAGCAAAATGCAACACTCTTTGGGTAAACTTGGAATGCTACATCACTTTCCTGAAAAACTGTTTAGCGGCTATGACATCCAACGCTGGAAGCCCGATCCGGCGATAATGTACCATGCAGCTAAAGCGCTCAATGTCGATCCGGCAAACTGTATTCTGGTGGATGATTCCACCGCCGGGGCGCAATCTGGTATCGCGGCAGGGATGGAAGTATTTTACTTCTGCGCCGATCCGCATAACAAACCCATCGACCACCCAAAAGTGACTACGTTCACTGATTTGGCGCAGTTGCCAGAGCTGTGGCGCGCTCGCGGGTGGCATGTTACGCGTTAATCTAAACCACTAAACAGGATGTTTTTATGGCCCAGACACATCGCCCTCTACCGGTATTTAAATATCACCCGCAACCTCTGGAAACCGGGGTGTTCTCTGAAGACAAAACGGTCACCTGCGCCTGCTGTCAGCAGCCAACCCATGTCTACTACACCAATCCATTCTATACCCGGCAAGATGTCGACTATCTCTGCCCATGGTGTATTGCAGATGGTGCAGCCGCAGAGAAATTTGGCGGCAGCTTTCAGGATGAATCCTCTCTGGAGGGCATTGAAAGCGAGTTCGACGACGAAGGCGAATTTACCGGCTTTAAAAATCCCTGGCCGGAAGCCAGCGTGATTGAATTGACCGAAAGAACACCGGGATATTGTGGCTGGCAGCAGGAGTACTGGCTGGCGCACTGTAATGATTTCTGCGCCTTCGAAGGGTACGTTGGCTGGAAAGAGATTGCCGACAAGTTGGATCAATTTGCCGATCTGCGGGCCGACTGCAATGCTTTCGGCATAGATTACGAGAAGCTCCCCGAATACCTGCTTGATGGCGGTGATTGCCAGGGTTATCTCTTCCGCTGCCTGCATTGTGGGAAACTGCGGCTGTGGGCCGATTTCTCCTGATGGAGAGCGACAGGAGCACAACAGATGTCTGAATTACTTGCACGTTACCAGGGTTGCCTGCTTGGGCTAGCCGCAGGTGATGCGGTTGGTACAACGGTGGAGTTTAGCGCGAAGGACTCTTTTCCTCCCGTGACGGGGATGGAAGGCGGCGGCCCGTTTCATTTACAAGCCGGGCAGTGGACTGACGATACATCAATGGCGCTGTGCCTTGCGGAAAGCCTGGTCACCTGTAACGGGTTTAACGCAAAGGATCAGATGAACCGTTATCTGAACTGGTGGAAATGGGGCTATTTAAGCTCTACGGGCCACTGCTTTGATATCGGCATGACCGTTGCCAATGCGTTGCAGAAGTTCGCCAATGATGGCGAACCCTTTGCTGGTTCCAGCAACCCGCGAACGGCTGGCAACGGCTCGCTGATGCGTCTGGCTCCTGTGGTGCTGTGGTTCTTTCCTCATGAAGCACAAGTGCTGGAGTATGCGGAAGCGTCTTCACGTACCACACACGCCGCGCCGGAAGCGCTCGCCAGTTGTCGTCTGTTCGCGCAACAGCTTATGAATGCCTTACAGGGAAAAAATAAGCTGGAAACACTGACCGACATCGCGCAGTTACCGGAGCAGGAAAACCTGCGCCATATTGCGGAAGGTCGCTATCTGCAAAAAACGCGCGCGGAGATTTTTGGAACCGGTTACTGCGTGCAGAGCCTGGAAGCCGCGCTATGGTGTTTCGCCAAAGGCAACGATTTTGAAGAAACCATCCTGCTGGCAACCAATCTGGGTGATGATGCGGATACGACTGCCGCCATTGCCGGGCAACTGGCTGGCGCGTTTTACGGAGTAAACGGTATTCCGCAAGCGTGGCGTGACAAACTCTGGCAGTACGAGGATATCGATACGCTGGCAAGAAAACTGCTGACAAAATCGGTCTGAAACAAAAACCCCCTCATCGCAGAGGGGGTTTTCTTATCACTCTTTAGGATCTTTTCCAGACAGCAGCTTATCCAGTTCATCGCCGCCAACGTGGCGGAAGTCCTGACCCTTCACGAAGTAGAAAATGTATTCACAAATATTCTGGCAACGGTCGCCGATACGCTCGATAGAACGGGCGCAGAACAGCGCGGTCAGCACACTTGGAATAGTGCGCGGATCTTCCATCATGTAGGTCATTAACTGACGCACAATGCCTTCATATTCCTGATCCACTTTTTTATCTTCGCGGTAGATACGCACCGCTTCGTCCAGATCCATTCGGGCGAACGCGTCCAGCACATCATGCAGCATCTGCACAGTGTGGCGGCCCAGCGATTCAAGGCTTACCAGCAGCGGTTGGTGTTGCTGGGAGAACTTCTCCAGCGCGGTACGGCAGATTTTATCCGCCACATCGCCAATACGTTCCAGCTCAGCGATGGTTTTAATGATCGCCATCACCAGACGTAAATCGCTCGCCGTCGGCTGACGCTTGGCGATAATGCGCACACAGGCTTCGTCGATGGTGACTTCCATCATGTTAACCTGTTTGTCGCCCTCAACAACGCGCTTAGCCAGCTCGCTGTCCTGGTTGTGCATGGCGGTGATAGCGTCAGAAAGCTGCTGCTCCACCATTCCACCCATGGTCATTACCTGAGTGCGAATGCTTTCCAGCTCAGCGTTGAACTGCCCGGAAATGTGTTTGTTAAGGTTGAGATTGTCCATGGTGCACTCCAAATGCCCGCCAGATTTCACGTTGTAACAGGGTTACTGAGATCTTCACTGCTCAGCAAATCAACCATAGCGCCCGGTAATGTAGTCTTCCGTTTGCTTCTTCTTCGGCTTCGTGAACAGATCATCTGTATTGCTGAACTCAATCAACTCACCGAGGTACATAAATGCCGTGTGATCGGAACAGCGCGCTGCCTGCTGCATGTTGTGCGTCACGATTACCACGGTGTAATCCTGTTTAAGCTCTGTAATCAGCTCTTCGATACGACCGGTTGAGATCGGATCAAGCGCTGAACAGGGTTCATCAAGCAACAGTACTTCCGGGCGGATCGCGATGCCGCGGGCGATGCACAGACGCTGCTGCTGGCCACCGGAGAGAGAGTACCCGCTCTGGTGCAGCTTATCTTTGGTTTCGTTCCATAATGCGGCCTTAGTCAAAGCCCACTGCACACGCTCGTCCATATCCGGGCGTGAAAGCTTCTCAAACAGGCGCACACCGAAAGCAATATTGTCGTAAATCGACATCGGGAACGGCGTTGGCTTCTGAAACACCATCCCCACTTTCGCGCGCAGCAGCGCAATATCCTGCGTATTGGTCAGAATGTTGTCGCCATCCAGCAGGATCTCACCTTCCGCGCGCTGCTCAGGATAAAGCTCAAACATTTTGTTAAAAGTACGCAGCAGCGTGGATTTACCGCAGCCCGACGGCCCGATAAACGCCGTCACCTGATTTTTGGCAATATCCAGGCTGATGTTTTTCAGTGCATGGAATTTGCCGTAGTAGAAGTTCAAATCGCGAACCTGAATCTTATCCGGCGTCGTTTCAACCATACTCATTTATCTCTTTCCTCAACTCGACACCGCTTTCGCCGCGTCGCAAAAATTAACCGTGTTTACTCTTCGCGAAAATGACGCGCGCCAGAATATTTAACAACAGTACGCAGAGAGTGATAATCAGCACCCCGGCCCAGGCCAGCTGCTGCCACTCGGCAAACGGGCTCATAGCGAATTTGAAAATCGTCACCGGCAAGTTAGCGATAGGCTGCATCATATCGGTGCTCCAGAACTGGTTGGAGAGCGCCGTAAACAGTAACGGAGCGGTTTCACCTGCGATGCGCGCAACGGCCAGCAGCACGCCGGTCATAATTCCGGAAACCGAAGCTTTTAGGGTAATCGCGGAAATCATCTTCCATTTCGGCGTCCCGAGTGCGTAAGCCGCTTCACGCAGGCTGTCCGGCACCAATTTCAGCATGTTTTCCGTGGTACGGATGACAATCGGTACCTGCAACAACGCCAGCGCAATCACACCGGCCCAACCAGAGAAGTGCTGCATCTGAGCGACGACAAGGGTGTAAACGAACAGACCCACCACGATGGAAGGCGCTGAAAGCAGAATGTCGTTGATAAAACGGATAATTTCAGCAAGCCACGATTTACGGCCATACTCCGCAAGATAAATCCCGGCCATAATGCCCAGCGGTGTTCCGACAACCGTCGCCCAGAAAATTAACAGGCCACTGCCCGCCAGGGCGTTAGCCAGACCACCGCCCGCCGTATTTGGCGGCGGCGTCATTTCGGTAAACATCGCCACTGACATACCGTCAATACCGCGCGTAACCGTGGACAGTAGGATCCAAATCAACCAAAACAAACCGAAGGCCATGGTCGCCATCGACAATGTCAGGGCAATACGGTTTTTCAAACGGCGGCGCGCCTGCATTTTGCGACGCGATTCGGCCAGCTGCGAGGTGCTTTGCATTTCAAGCGTAGCCATTAGCGTGCCCCCTCGTTTTTCGCCAGGCGCATGATCATAAATTTAGAAATGGCCAGCACGATAAAGGTGATCACGAACAGGATAAGCCCCAGTTCCATCAATGCCGCAACATGCAAGCCCGATTCGGCTTCGGCGAACTCGTTCGCCAGCGCGGAGGTAATACTGTTGCCAGGCATAAACAGCGAAGCACTGTCGAGCTGGTAGGTGTTACCGATGATAAAGGTCACCGCCATGGTTTCACCCAGTGCGCGCCCCAGACCTAGCATCACGCCGCCAATCACCCCGTTTTTGGTAAATGGCAACACGATGCGCCAGATAACTTCCCAGGTGGTGCAGCCAATGCCGTAGGCCGACTCTTTCATCATTACCGGCGTTTGTTCGAATACATCGCGCATTACCGCCGCAATGTACGGAATAATCATAATGGCGAGGATCACCCCTGCGGCCAGAATACCGATACCAAATGCGGGGCCGGAAAACAGCGCACCGACAAAAGGAATGTTGGAGAGGACATTGCCCACCGGCTCCTGGAAGTAGGTCGCGAACAGCGGAGCGAAAATAAACAGCCCCCACATGCCGTAAACGATACTCGGGATCGCCGCCAGCAGCTCAATGGCAATACCCAGTGGGCGTTTCAGCCAGTTTGGCGACAGCTCCGTCAAAAACAGCGCGATACCAAAACTCACCGGAACAGCGATCAACAGCGCGATGACGGAGGTAACAATGGTGCCGTAAATCGGTACCAGTGCCCCATAGACGTCATTCGGTGCATCCCACTCTTTGGTCCACAGGAAAGAAAAACCAAACTTCTGAATGCTTGGCCATGAGGAGAAAATCAGGGACACGATAATGCCGCTGAGCAGCAATAACACAATCAGCGCAGCCAGTCTTACCAGTGCGCTGAATAACATGTCGCCTTTTTTACCCGGGGGATTAAATGCCGGCTTGGTTGCAGCCATAAATTACTCTTCAGTTTAACGTCTTACGAATTTGCCCGCAGGCACTTGCGCTTGCCGGGCCTACAGAAGATCTGTAAGGCGGATGGTGTAAGCGCCATCCGCCATGTTCTTCAAAAACTTGCGCTTAGTACAGCGCTTTACCGCTACTGTCTTTCACGTTGGCTTTCCAGGCTGAGCGAACTTGTTCAACAACGCTATCCGGCAGGGTTGCGTAGTCGAGGTCGTTAGCTTGTTTGCCGCCTTTTTTGTAAGCCCAGTCAAAGAATTTCAGCACTTCAGCGCCTTGCTCAGGTTTAGCCTGCTCTTTGTGCACCAGAATGAACGTGGTGGAGGTGATTGGCCACACATCTGCACCTTTCTGGTTAGTCAGATCCTGCGCGAAAGACTTGCTCCAGTCGATATCTTTGGCTGCGTTGGAGAAGCTGGTTTCCGTCGGGCTAACCGCTTTACCATCGGCAGAGAGCAGCTTGGTGTAGGTCAGGTTGTTCTGCTTAGCGTAAGCATATTCAACGTAACCGATAGAACCCGGCAGACGCTGAACGAACGCCGCGATACCGTCGTTACCTTTACCGCCCAGACCGGTCGGCCAGTTAACGGTAGAACCAGAACCCACTTTAGATTTCCACTCTTCATTCACTTTCGCCAGATAGCTGGTGAAAACGAAGGAGGTGCCGGAACCATCAGCGCGGCGAACCACAGCGATATTCTGCGAAGGCAGTTTTAGGCCAGGGTTGAGTTTGGCGATGGCCGCATCATCCCATTTCTTGATGTTGCCCAGGTAGATGTCACCCAAGGTTTTGCCGTCCAGCACCAGCTCACCGGATTTAACACCCGGGACGTTGATTGCCAGCACGATACCGCCGATCACGGTTGGGAACTGGAACAGGCCTTCCTGAGCCAGTTTGTCGTCAGACAGCGGGGCATCGGACGCACCGAAATCAACAGTTTTAGCAGTAATTTGTTTAACGCCACCAGAAGAACCGATACCCTGGTAGTTAATCTTGTTACCTGTTTCTTTCTGGTAGGTATCAGCCCACTTGGCATACACCGGCGCCGGGAAAGTTGCGCCCGCGCCTGTCAGGCTGGCAGCTGCGTTTACAGCAAATGCACTCAGAGAAAAGGTCGCGGCGACAACAGTTGCGACAGTGGTACGCATAACGTTCATAATGTCTCCTGCAAGAATCGTAAATCGTTGTTTAGTGGCTACGATGAGCAAAATAGGACACTTTGATGACAGTTATATGCAATGATTGTTACTGTTTGATGACAGCAACGAATTACGGCCAGATTTAGCGAATGTTGGATGGTTTATCAGCAAGATAAAAAGTTTAATGACAATAAGGTGTCAGCAAAATTTTAGTTTTATGACACTCAAACCGTAGCTGAATTTGACAAGAAGTTCTAACTAAATGCGAGAAAAAGCCGCCGCTTAGCAATTTATTTGCGCTTAGATTGCGTCAATGCCTGACGCCGAAATTGGGCTATTTTCAGCGATACGCGCCACTGCATCAGTTTTGTCAGTTCAGGCCCATTCATCACTTTCCGCGCCAGCCATAACAGAACAATACCACTTCCCCAAAAAGCCAGAGACATTGCGGAAAACCGAGCAATGAGAAGCCATCCTGCCACTAGCACGTTGCAAACAAATAACAGCAACCAGACAGCCAGAAATAATTTCAAGGAGAGCGTACGCCCTTTTTCTATACCAATAAGTGCCACGCCCAGGATTAAAAATACCGCTACACCTACGATAAAACCCAGGCCGCCAATGGCGGTTTTCACCGTCAGCGCAAGGCAGACATAGCTCAGTAGCAAGGCATAAAACACTACCGTTACGCTGCCATAAAAAGTTGTCCCGCCTCTGCCTGCAGGGTAGACCTTTGGCATCTCTCTGAATGCTTCCGCAGCCAGCTTCAACTGCGCCAGCTTGCGACCCGCGATTCCCGCATCAACGCCCCGGCAATAATTGATGAGTGCAAGCAACCTCGCACCCGCCATTTTTTCCAACAAACTCATGCGTATCCTTAAAATAAATATCCTCCGGCATAGCCGGAGGTTTTTCAGATGCGCCTGTAAGGCTCTGTTACCAGCCGCGCCCTAACAGGCGCATACGATCTGACATTTGCATCAGACTTCGTTACTTACGGCCCGTAAACGGGCTACCCGGATAAGGGATCGATAACTGCTCGCCCAATTTTATCCTCTTCAAGCTGGTGCTTTATGTAATCCTGTATCTTCGCCGTGTTCTTACCCACCGTATCGACGTAGTATCCCCGACACCAGAACTCCCTGTTCCTGTATTTGAATTTCAAATCCCCAAACTGCTCGTAAAGCATCAGACTGCTTTTCCCTTTCAGATATCCCATAAAGCCGGATACTCTCATTTTGGGCGGGATTTCCACAAGCATATGGATATGCTCTGCGCAGCATTCAGCTTCCAGAATCCGTACGTTTTTCCACTCACACAGCTTTCTCAAAATTCTGCCTATTGCTCTACGCTTCTCTCCGTAGAACGCCTGTCTTCGGTATTTCGGCGCAAAAACTATGTGATATTTACAGTTCCATCGGGTGTGCGCTAAGCTCTTTTCGTCCCCCATTGGGACCCCCTTTTGATTTCTTGTTTGACACTTGCAGTTGCCAGACCGCAAGGTGTTTTAACAAATCAAAAGGGGTTTTAATAACTGGCTCAAAGCTGAAAGCTTTCCGGAACCCCAGCCTAGCTGGGGGTTTTCTGTGCACAAAAAAGAGGCTGCCACCAGGCAACCTCTTTCTACACAATGACGAGCTTAAGACCTTATTCCACAGTAACCGATTTCGCCAGGTTACGCGGTTGATCCACGTCGGTGCCTTTGATCAGCGCAACGTGGTAAGCCAGCAGTTGCAGCGGCACGGTATAGAAGATTGGCGCGATCACCTCTTCAACATGCGGCATATCGATAATGTGCATATTGTCATTGCTGGTGAAACCGGCATCCTGATCGGCGAAGACATACAGCACGCCGCCACGGGCGCGAACTTCTTCGATATTGGATTTCAGTTTTTCCAGCAGTTCGTTGTTTGGCGCAACGACAATCACCGGCATATCGGCATCAATCAGCGCCAATGGGCCATGTTTCAACTCACCTGCGGCATACGCTTCGGCGTGAATGTAAGAGATCTCTTTCAGCTTCAGCGCGCCTTCCAGCGCGATCGGATATTGATCGCCACGGCCAAGGAACAGCGCATGATGCTTGTCAGAGAAATCTTCTGCCAGCGCTTCAATGCGTTTATCCTGCGACAACATCTGCTCAATGCGGCTCGGCAGCGCCTGCAAACCATGAACGATATCGTGCTCAATGGCCGCATCCAGCCCTTTCAGGCGGCTCAGTTTCGCCACCAGCATCAGCAATACGGTGAGCTGAGTGGTGAACGCTTTGGTTGATGCAACGCCGATTTCCGTACCGGCATTGGTCATCATCGCCAGATCGGATTCACGCACCAGCGAGGAACCCGGAACGTTACAAATGGCCAGCGAACCCAGATACCCCAGTTCTTTCGACAAACGCAGCGCCGCCAGCGTATCCGCCGTTTCACCAGACTGCGACAGTGTGATCATCAGGCTATTGCGACGCACCGCAGATTTGCGATAGCGGAACTCAGAAGCGATTTCGACATCGCACGGAACGCCAGCCAGCGCTTCAAACCAGTAGCGGGAAACCATTCCGGAATTATAAGACGTACCGCAGGCAACAATCTGAATATGCTCAACTTTTGACAGCAGTTCGTTGGCATTCGGCCCCAGTTCGCTCAGATCCACTTCACCGTGGCGGATGCGGCCGGTCAGGGTATTTTTGATGGCGTTCGGCTGTTCGTAGATCTCTTTCTGCATGTAATGGCGGTAAATACCTTTATCGCCAGCGTCATATTGCAGATTAGATTCGATCTCAGGGCGCTTAACCTGCGCGCTGGATTTATCAAAAACAGTCACGCTACGGCGAGTGACTTCAGCAATATCGCCCTCTTCAAGGAAAATAAAGCGGCGGGTCACTGGCAGCAACGCCAGCTGATCGGATGCAATAAAGTTTTCGCCCATGCCAAGGCCAATAACCAGCGGGCTGCCAGAACGCGCTGCCAGCAGCGTGCTGGGATCGCGGGTATCCATTATGACCGTGCCATATGCACCGCGTAACTGAGGGATAGTGCGCAACACGGCTTCACGCAGTGTGCCACCTTGCTCCAGCTCCCAATGAACAAGGTGCGCGATAACTTCGGTATCCGTTTCAGAAACAAACACATAACCGCGCGCTTTTAACTCTTCACGCAGCGGTTCATGGTTTTCGATAATACCGTTATGCACCACAACAATATGGTCAGAAACATGCGGATGCGCATTCCCTTCCGACGGTTCACCGTGTGTTGCCCAGCGGGTGTGCGCAATACCGGTTCCACCATGCAGTGGGTGTTCTTCCGCCGCCTGAGAGAGCATCTGTACTTTACCGAGACGACGCAGGCGAGTCATATGACCTTGTGCATCAACCACTGCCAGACCAGCAGAATCATAACCACGGTATTCCAGACGACGAAGGCCTTCGAGAAGGATTTCAGCTACATCACGTTGCGCGACTGCGCCAACAATTCCACACATATTTTTTGATTCCGATTTTGGCATTATGCCTTTTGTTGTCGGTCAACCTGTTTACACCTCATGCTTCAACGCTGCCTTTGTACAACGCGAATTATTGGGTGTAAGTGTCCGATTACCGGACTCCCCGAGCCTTGTAGAGAGTGGGGTTATTTTTATAGGTACTGCATTTGGGCGGGGGAATTATCTTTCCCCTCATCCCTAAAATCGTTACTTCTTCTTCACCGGACGCTGCCAGCCCTGTTTTTGCACCTGCGGCACGCGGCTTAAAACCAGTTCATTTTCGTTAACGTTGCGCGTCACCGTGGTACCAGCGGCAATCGTCGCACCTTTGCCGACCGTGACAGGTGCCACCAGCTGCGTATCAGAACCAACAAACACATCATCACCGATGATGGTTTTATGTTTGTTTGCGCCGTCATAGTTACAGGTGATGACGCCTGCGCCAACATTCACGTTGTCGCCAATTTCCGCATCGCCCAGATAGCTCAGATGCCCGGCTTTCGAGCCTTTTCCCAGACGCGCTTTTTTCATTTCAACAAAGTTGCCGACATGCGCGCCAACCAGCAATTCAGCGCCCGGGCGCAAACGCGCAAAAGGACCGATGGTACATTCCGCTTCCAGACGAGCATCTTCCACAACGCTGTACGGGCTGATTTCGCAATCATCGCCAATTTCGCTGTTTTTCAGGATACAACCGGCACCGATCTTCACGCGATGACCGAGCTTAACGTGCCCTTCAATGATGACGTTAGCATCGATCTCGACATCCCGCCCATGTTCCAGCGTACCGCGCAGATCGAAACGCGCTGGATCGCGCAACATAACGCCTGCCAGCAGCAATTTCTCGGCTTGTTCAGACTGGTAAGCACGTTCCAGACGTGACAACTGAAGACGATTGTTAACGCCTTCCACTTCGCTCAGGCGCTGCGGGTGAACAGCGACAATTTCACGCCCTTCCTGATAAGCCAGCGCAATGATATCGGTGATGTAGTATTCACCCTGTGCATTGTTGTTGTTGAGCTTGCCAAGCCAGCGTTTCATATCGCCACCATTGGCGATCAAAATACCGGTATTGATTTCATTAATCTTACGCTGGTCTTCACTGGCATCTTTCTGCTCAATAATGCCGGTCACGACGCCGTTTTCGCGCGTGATACGGCCATATCCAGAAGGGTCATCCAGAACCACAGTTAACAAACCGATCCCACCTTGCGGTTTTGCAGCACGCAGACGTTCCAGTGTTTCCACCGAAATCAGCGGCACATCGCCGTAGAGCATGAGAATATCTTCGTCATCAGCAAAGAACGGTGCAGCCTGCTGCATCGCATGGCCAGTACCCAGCTGTTCAGCTTGTAAAACCCAATTAAGTTTATCGTCAGAAAGGCGTTGTTTGAGCAGATCGCCGCCGTGGCCATACACCAGATGAACGTGGTTCGCGCCAAGAACAGTTGCGGTATCAATGACATGCTGAACCATTGCTTTCCCTGCAAGCGTATGCAGCACCTTGGGAAGATCGGAATACATGCGTGTGCCTTTGCCCGCAGCAAGGATCACCACACTCATTTTTGTGTTCAACATATGCGTCCTGACTCTATTTTGGGAAAGAAGTAAACCTCTTTCGCGTTGAAAATTCTACATATTTTGCAGCATGAAATGGATTGCCGACGAAACGCTCAAGTTCCGTTGTTACAAGCCATTTGAAGGCTATTTGGTGCGCAGAGTAAATCAGTTTGCCGCTGAAAAATAGCACCATTTCCCGCTGGTGCTAATTCATACAATGAGTTAGCAATTATTTTCATCCTGAATAAAGATCGCACAAAAACAAAACAGCGTTTTAATCATCAAAGAGTGTGACGAACAAAAAAGAAACAGCGTTTCATCTTGATGATAATGGCAGGCAATTATCAATCAGGAGAATAGAATGAATTATAAAATACCTCTGGCCCTCACGGTTTGCAGTTCGCTGATTTCCATTCCTGCGTTGGCTGCAGCAGCTCCCGTCTGGAAAGCTATTGCTTTTGGGCAATCTACCGACGTGAATTTCTCATCGAACGTGTTACCAGAAAAAATTGGCGTCAATGATGTCACCATCGCTGGTAAAAAGCTCTCTGTGGCGGATGAGGCAGATTTAACGAATCCGATCACTATTGAAAGCCGCGGCGGCAAAATCGCTAATTCCCACGACGGGCTGACGTTTTTTTATACCCAGCTTCCCAGTAACGAAAATTTTGTCTTACAGGCAACCATTACCGTTGAGCAGTTTGGTCCGGAAAACGGTGCAAAACCCGCAGCGCAGGAAGGTGCAGGTTTGCTGGTACGAGACGTGTTAGGAAATCCACGCCAACAGCCGCTGAAGGAGGGTTATGAAGAGTTTCCGGCGGCATCGAATATGGTGATGAACGCCATTATGACGCAGGATAAAAAAGATAATTTCCGTGTGAAGATGCAAGCGATTACCCGCGAGGGGATTAGTCAGCCGTGGGGGAACGCAGGTGCTGCAATCTCGAAACAGAGTTACCAGGAAGAGGTTGATCTTCGCCAGACGCCAACCTTCCGCCTGAAATTAGAACGTACCAACGACGGTTTTATCAGCGCATGGGCACCGCAGGGCAGTGATAAATGGGTCAGCCGCAGCGTACCGCGCGCCGATCTGATTTCGGTACAAAATAAGGACCACTATTACGTGGGTTTTTTTGCTTCACGTAACGCCAAAATCGTGGTCAGCAATGCCACATTGACCACCAGTAAAGCCCAGACCATTGACTCTAAGCCCTGGCAGGCTAAGCCGTTGCCGGTTGTCGTACAAATAGCCTCTCCCACACAAAGCATTGGCGAAGCCTACACGATACAGGCACGCGCTAATTATGATGGCTTGTTTAGCGTTCGGCAGAATGAAGTGGTGATCGGTAATGAAAAACCGGTGAAAGCAGGAGAAATGTATAGCCTGCCGACCCACCTGGCGGCAGAGAACACTTTTGCACTGACCTTTACGCCGACAAGCGGCAAAGAGACAACCCCCATTTCGCAGACGTTCAACGTCGAAAGGGTGGCCGGAACCACTGTTTCAACGCTGTATGTCGCAGCTGATGGTAAAGCAGATGGTGAAGGCACCGTTGCATCGCCTCTTGATTTACCGACTGCAATCTCTCTGTTGCCGCCAGGCGGGACGATTAACCTGAAAGCTGGAGATTATGCCCGGGCAGAGATCCCACTCACCGCCAGCGGCTTGCGTGATAAACAAAAAACGCTGCAAGCCGATGGCAAAGTGGTGATCCACGGTTTACTGGTTGATGCCAGCTACTGGCATATCAAAGGCATTGAAGTTACTGACAAAAGCCTGCGCGTGCAGGGTAGCCATAACGTGATAGAAAAAGTGGTCGCCTGGCGTAATGACGATACCGGCATTCAAATTTCCTCACCGGAAAACATTGGTCGTGCATTGTGGGCGAGCCATAACCGCGTGATCGACTCGGAGTCCTGGGGGAATGAAGATCCGGGTAAAATAAATGCTGACGGTTTCGCTGTGAAGATGCGCGTCGGTGACGGTAACCGCCTGGAGAGATGCTACTCCCATGACAATATTGATGACGGTTTTGATTTGTTTAACAAGATTGAGGACGGAGGCAACGGTGTTGTGGTGATCGAGAATTCTATTGCCCGCAACAATACCAGCAACGGTTTCAAACTAGGGGGAGAAGGACAGCCTGTCGCGCATCAGGTGCGTAACAGCAAAGCGATAGGTAACCATCTGGACGGTTTCACCGACAACTTTAACCCTGGCGCGTTGGTGGTAGAAAACAATATCGCTGCGGATAATCAACGCTTTAACTTTATTTTCCGCCCAAGTCCCTACGGTGATGCGTCTACCCAGGGGAAATTCACCAACAATAAATCTGTGCGCAGTGCGCCGGGTCGCTATGACGATGCGGTGGTCGGAAATATTGATGAGACGAATTATTTTATAGTGAAAGGGCAGAGTGTGAATAAGAAGGGGAAAGCGTTGGATAGCGGGGCGGTGCTGGCGGAACTGAAGATGTAGCCAGATGGCGCTCGCTTATCACACAACGGTAAGCGTGGCGCCACTCGGCATATCAGCAATTACTGATTGAACGTACCGAAAGAGATGTTCATATTGCTGAAGAGAGCGATGATTTTGTTGATCAGTTTCATAATGGTTTCCTGCTTTGACTGAAGGTTATTTTCTGTGATGAACTTCACAAAAAAGAGTCTACGCTTCATTTTTTAACCGATCAACATTTTTGTGATGCACATCACAAAATAATAAAACACACTTTCAGCTTCATATTCTGTGGAACACTGCCATAAAAAAAGCCAGCCTGGAAACCAGACTGGCTTTTTAACGTTCAAGCCGGTGTTACATCGCTTTTTTGGTCAACTCGATAACACGCAGTTTCGCGATGGCTTTCGCCAGCTCCGCAGACGCCTGAGCGTAATCCACGTCACCGTGAGAGCTATTAATGTGCTCTTCTGCTTTACGCTTCGATTCCAGGGCTCGCGCTTCGTCGAGATCCTGGCCACGAATAGCGGTATCAGCCAGAACGGTCACACTGCTCGGTTGCACTTCAAGAATGCCGCCGGACAGATAGATAAACTCTTCATGACCGAACTGTTTTACGATGCGGATCATACCAGGCTTAATGGCGGTGAGCAGCGGTGCGTGACCCGGGAAAATACCCAGTTCACCTTCACTGCCCGTTACCTGGATTTTTTCGACCAGACCAGAGAACATTTGTTGCTCTGCGCTGACGACGTCCAGGTGGTAAGTCATTGCCATATCACCCTCCGATTAAGGCGTTAAAGTTTTTTGGCTTTTTCCACTGCTTCTTCGATGGAACCAACCATGTAGAACGCCTGCTCCGGCAGGTGATCGTATTCGCCTTCCATGATGCCTTTAAAGCCACGGATGGTGTCTTTCAGGGAGACGTATTTGCCCGGAGAACCAGTAAATACTTCCGCTACGAAGAACGGCTGGGACAGGAAGCGCTGAATCTTACGTGCGCGAGCTACCACCAGTTTATCTTCTTCAGACAGCTCATCCATACCCAGGATGGCGATGATGTCTTTCAGTTCCTGATAACGTTGCAGCAGAGACTGTACGCCACGCGCGGTGTCGTAGTGCTCCTGACCAACAACCAGCGGATCCAGCTGACGGCTGGTGGAATCCAGCGGGTCAACGGCCGGGTAGATACCCAGAGACGCGATCTGACGGCTCAGTACCACGGTTGCATCAAGGTGCGCAAAGGTGGTGGCTGGAGACGGGTCAGTCAAGTCATCCGCAGGTACGTATACAGCCTGAACGGAGGTGATAGAACCGGTTTTGGTGGAGGTGATACGTTCCTGCAGAACGCCCATCTCTTCCGCCAGCGTCGGCTGGTAACCTACCGCTGAAGGCATACGGCCCAGCAGTGCGGATACTTCAGTACCGGCGAGGGTATAACGGTAGATGTTGTCGACGAACAACAGAACGTCACGACCTTCGTCACGGAACTTCTCAGCCATGGTCAGGCCGGTCAGCGCAACGCGCAGACGGTTTCCCGGCGGCTCGTTCATCTGGCCGTAAACCAGGGATACTTTATCCAGAACGTTGGAGTCGGTCATTTCGTGGTAGAAGTCGTTACCCTCACGAGTACGTTCACCCACGCCCGCAAACACAGAGTAACCGGAGTGCTCGATCGCAATGTTACGAATCAGCTCCATCATGTTTACGGTTTTACCTACGCCCGCACCACCGAACAGACCAACTTTACCGCCCTTAGCGAACGGACACATCAGGTCAATAACTTTGATGCCGGTTTCCAGCAGTTCCTGAGAGCTGGAGAGCTCTTCATAGGAAGGTGCCGCGCGGTGAATTGCCCAACGCTCTTCTTCACCGATGTCGCCTTTCATGTCGATCGGCTGACCGAGCACGTTCATGATACGACCCAGTGTAGCTTTACCTACCGGGACTTCGATCGGGTGCGCAAGGTCATTAACTTCCAGACCACGACGCAGACCGTCAGAAGAACCCATGGCGATGGTACGTACGATACCGCCGCCGAGCTGCTGCTGAACTTCCAGCACCAGCGTCTCGTTACCATTTTTAACCTCAAGAGCATCGTACACGCGCGGTACGGCATCCTGAGGGAATTCGACGTCAACTACGGCGCCGATTACCTGGACAATTTTTCCAGTAGCCATCATGAATCCTCTACGAATTAACCTGGTTATACCGCGGATGCACCACCGACGATTTCGGTGAGTTCCTGAGTAATGCTGGCCTGACGAGCTTTGTTGTATACCAACTGCAGCTCTTTAATCAGGCTGCCGCCATTGTCGGTCGCGGCTTTCATCGCCACCATACGTGCGGCCTGCTCGCTGGCCAGGTTTTCCACAACACCCTGGTAAACCTGAGATTCAACATAACGACGCAGGAGAGTGTCCAGCAGCGCTTTTGGATCAGGTTCATACAGATAATCCCAGGATTTACGCTTCAACTCTTCATCTTCTGCAGCCGGTAACGGCAGCAACTGAGTGATGGTCGGAACCTGAGACATAGTGTTGATAAATTTGTTGCTAACAATATAAAGCTTGTCGAGACGACCTTCGTCGTAGGCTTGCAACATCACTTTTACCGGGCCGATCAGTTCTGACAAGGACGGGTTATCACCCATGCCCGTCACCTGAGCGACAACGTTGCCACCTACGGAATTAAAGAAAGAGACGCCTTTAGAGCCGATCATCGCGAGTTCGCTCTGAACGCCTTTATCGGACCATGCTTTCATATCCGCCAGCAGTTTTTTGAACAGGTTAATGTTCAAACCACCGCACAGACCACGGTCGGTCGACACCACCAGGTAGCCCACGCGTTTAACGTCGCGTTCTTCCAGGTAGGGGTGCTTATATTCCAGATTACCGTTTGCAAGGTGACCAATCACTTTGCGCATGGTATCTGCATAAGGACGGCTGGACGCCATGCGATCCTGCGATTTACGCATTTTGGAAGCGGCGACCATCTCCATCGCTTTAGTGATCTTCTGCGTGTTCTGGACGCTTGCGATCTTACTACGTATCTCTTTTGCGCCGGCCATGAGCTTCTCCTCAATGCCTTGCGGCCTGCCCTAAGACAAGCCGCCAGACGTTACCAGGATTGGGTTGCTTTGAAGGAATCGAGGAGGCCTTTCAGCTTGCCTTCGATTTCGTCGTTATAGCCACCGGACTGGTTGATCTCTTGCATCAGCGGAGCGTGATCACGGTCAGCGAAAGCCAACAGAGCGGCTTCGAAGCTACCGATTTTCGCCAGTTCCACATCTTCGAGGTAACCGCGCTCAGCCGCGAACAGCACCAGGCCCTGTTGTGCAACAGACATAGGGGCATACTGTTTCTGTTTCAGCAGCTCGGTCACTTTCTGACCATGACTCAGCTGTTTACGGGTCGCTTCATCTAGATCGGAAGCGAACTGAGAGAACGCCGCCAATTCACGATACTGCGCCAGCGCGGTACGAATACCACCGGACAGTTTCTTGATGATCTTGGTCTGAGCTGCACCACCCACACGAGATACGGAGATACCCGGGTTAACTGCCGGACGAATACCGGAGTTAAACAGGTTGGTTTCCAGGAAGATCTGACCATCGGTAATAGAAATTACGTTGGTCGGAACGAACGCAGAAACGTCACCCGCCTGGGTTTCGATGATCGGCAGCGCGGTCAGAGAACCGGTTTTACCTTTCACTTCACCTTTGGTGAAGTTTTCAACGTATTCAGCATTAACGCGGGATGCGCGCTCCAGCAGACGAGAGTGGAGATAGAATACGTCGCCCGGGAATGCTTCACGTCCTGGCGGACGACGGAGCAGCAGGGAAACCTGGCGGTAAGCGACAGCCTGTTTAGACAGGTCATCGTATACGATCAGCGCATCTTCACCGCGGTCACGGAAGTATTCGCCCATTGCGCAACCGGCATACGGTGCCAGGTATTGCAGTGCAGCAGATTCAGAAGCGGTTGCCACAACAACGATGGTGTTGGACAGTGCACCGTGCTCTTCCAGCTTACGTACCACGTTAGAAATGGTAGAGGCTTTCTGGCCGATAGCGACGTATACGCATTTGATGCCGGAATCGCGCTGGTTGATGATCGCATCGATTGCCATCGCGGTTTTACCGGTCTGACGGTCACCGATGATCAATTCACGCTGACCACGACCGATTGGGATCATGGCATCAACGGATTTATAACCCGTCTGTACCGGCTGATCGACGGACTGACGATCAATAACGCCCGGGGCGATAACTTCGATTGGCGAGAAGCCATCGTTATCAACCGGACCTTTACCGTCGATCGGCGCGCCCAGGGTGTTGACCACACGTCCAAGCAGGCCACGGCCAACCGGAACTTCCAGAATACGGCCAGTACACTTAACCTTCATGCCTTCGGCGAGGTCAGCGTACGGACCCATCACAACCGCACCTACGGAGTCGCGCTCCAGGTTCAGTGCGATAGCGTAACGGTTACCCGGCAGAGAAATCATCTCGCCCTGCATACAGTCGGCCAGGCCGTGGATGCGGATAACACCGTCACTTACAGAAACAATAGTACCTTCGTTGTGAGCTTCGCTCACAACACTGAACTGAGCAATGCGCTGCTTGATCAGTTCGCTGATTTCGGTGGAATTCAGTTGCATGCTCCAGTCCCCTTAAGACTGCAAGACGTCTGCAAGGCGTTCAAGACGGCCGCGTACGCTGCCATCAATGACCATATCACCCGCTCGGATGATTACGCCTGCCATTACAGACTTATCGATATTGCAATTCAGCTTCACTTTGCGTGACAGACGTTTTTCCATCGCAGCGCGGATTTTCGAAAGCTGTTCTTCACTCAGTGCGATCGCGGAAGTCACTTCGACTTCGGCGATTGCCTCGCTGGCTGCGCGTAACTGAATAAACTGCTCAAGAACATCAGGAAGCACTTTGATTCGACCATTTTCAGCCATCACCCGGATCAGGTTCTGACCTTTGTCGTCAAGTTGCTCCCCACAGACTGCGATAAACGACTTAGCGAGCGTTTCCGGTGCTAACGCGCCGGAGATAAGCTCTGCCATGTCTTCATTTTTCGTCACCTCGGCGGCAAACGCCAGCATGTCCTGCCAGCGATCAACACTCTGAGTTTCGACGGCAAAGTCAAAAGCTGCTTTGGCGTAGGGGCGAGCTACCGTTACAAATTCAGACATCAGCCCCTCCTCCTTACAGTTCAGCGACCAGTTTATTCACGATGTCGCTGTTAGCAGCTTCATCCACGGAACGCTCGATGATTTTCTCGGCGCCGGCTACTGCCAGCAGAGCCACTTGCTTACGCAGCTCTTCGCGGGCACGTTTGCGTTCGGCGTCAATTTCCGCCTGCGCCTGCGCCACGATTTTGGTACGTTCCTGCTCGGCTTCTGCTTTCGCTTCGTCCAGGATCTGAGAACGACGTTTGTTCGCCTGTTCAATGATTACCTGAGCTTCAGCTTTCGCTTTTTTCAGCTGGTCGGTCGCATTGGCCTGTGCAAGGTCAAGGTCCTTTTTAGCTCGTTCTGCGGAAGCAAGGCCGTCAGCAATTTCTTTCTGACGTTTTTCGATGGCAGCCATTAACGGCGGCCATACGTACTTCATGCAGAACAGAACGAACAGGACAAACGCGATGGCCTGGCCGAGGATTGTTGCGTTTAGATTCACAGCACAATGCCTCTTATCTGGTTAACGTTCTAAACAATTGCTTGAAAAGCAACCCTTACTACGCGACAGCAAACATCACGTACAGACCCAGACCCACAGCGATCATCGGGATAGCATCCACCAGACCCATTACGATAAAGAACTGAGTACGCAGCAGAGGAATCAGATCCGGCTGACGCGCTGCGCCTTCCAGGAATTTACCCCCGAGGATGCCGATACCGATCGCAGCACCGATTGCCGCCAGACCCATCATCACAGCGGCAGCCAAGTACAGCAGATCCATATTCAGGTTTTCCATGACAGTCTCCAGTTTGTTTCAGTTAAAACGTAGTAGTGTTGTTAAAAATCAATGCTCTTCGGATGCCATCGACAGATAGACAATCGTCAGAACCATGAAGATAAAGGCTTGCAGCGTAATGATCAGGATGTGGAAAATGGCCCAAGGCACATTCAGAATCCACTGTGACCACCACGGCAGAAGACCCGCGATCAGAATGAAAATCAACTCACCCGCGTACATGTTGCCGAACAGTCGCAGACCGAGTGAAACCGGTTTGGACAGCAGGCTCACGCCCTCAAGGATAAGGTTTACCGGAATAAATACCGGATGGTTGAACGGCTGGAGAGTCAGCTCTTTAGCGAAACCGCCAATACCCTTCATTTTGATGCTGTAGAACAGAATCAGGATAAATACGCCCAGCGCCATCGACAGGGTGATGTTCACGTCAGCAGACGGCACCACGCGCAGTGCAGGCAGACCCAGGACGTGCTCGCCAATCCACGGAAGGAAGTCGATAGGCAAAAGATCCATCAGGTTCATCAGGAATACCCAGACGAAAATCGTCAGGGCCAGTGGTGCGATAAGCTTGCTTTTGCCGTGGTACATGTCTTTGACGCTACCATGAACAAAACCAATCACCAGCTCAATCGCCGTCTGGAATTTCCCTGGGACACCGCTGGTGGCTTTTTTCGCTACGCTACGGAACATCACCAGGAACAACAGACCCAGAACCACTGAGAAAAACATGGAGTCGATATTCAGCGTCCAGAAGGTGGCCGGGGGGTTATGCGGATCCACCAGCGAGAAGGTACGTAAGTCAATCTGAAGGTTATTCAGATGGTGACCGATGTACTCCTGCGGTGTTGAGTATTCTCCTGCAGACATGATGCCTCTTACCCTTTGTTGTTAATTACAGCAGGTGCCAGTATCTGAACAACCAGCACCGAAACCCACGTGA
Organism: Kosakonia sp. YIM B13571; assembly: GCF_042788095.1. Taxonomy (NCBI): domain Bacteria; kingdom Pseudomonadati; phylum Pseudomonadota; class Gammaproteobacteria; order Enterobacterales; family Enterobacteriaceae; genus Kosakonia; species Kosakonia sp. YIM B13571. The sequence continues at coordinate 489,041 of NZ_JBHZPL010000004.1, forward strand.
CTATCAGCGGCAAAAAAGCCACCTTGAAAACTGCCAGCGCCACCACCAGTAACACGAATGTTATCAACACCTTGAGCGCTTCACCGAAGGCGAAGGTCCAGGCCACTCGGCCTTTAGCGGGTGTATGCGCCTGATGACGCCAGGCAAAAATCATAAACAACATATTCGGCAGTAAGACTGCCATACCTCCGCACACGGCGGAAATGCCCCAGAAGGGGTCTTTGAGGCTAAACAGCAATCCACTTGCCATTACTGCCAGAAACTGAATAAGCAGAAGCCTGCGAGCAACGTTTCGACTATAGAGCGACACAGACATTGCGTTTCTTAACTCCTGCTCCCTTTGAGGTATGCCGCGTGTCGTATAAAACGTTCTTTGAGGCCCGGAGTCAAGCATCAAAAAGCGGTCAAATTATACGGTGCGGTCTCGTGATTTCAAACAATAAGTAGCGAAAAGGTGAATAAATGTTTAAATATTTTTCCCAAGGGCTATTTTTAAACTTTTGCAGAAACTGTGAACCTTCGGGCAAAAGTGCAAATAACGCGAAATTCCTGATGATAAAGCGTGCACTCGGTCACAAAATAAACATTTATGCACCAGCCATATTTATCGCAGCGGGAATTTGATACTTTTCATCTTTCTGATATTTAAGCCGATTTATCACAACTCTTTTTAAAACACTCATATCTACTATGAAAACGTTTTATTGACATTTTTAATAATTATTTAACATCAATATTTCGTTATCGAGGCCGATTTTTAGCGGGCTGATATTTTCATAGTTGATTATTCCAGGCGTTAATAAATCTCTCATCGTTAAATGTCAGAAAAATCCTGGTAAAAATACGGTTAAATGTAACCGAACGTATCATCGTTTTTAATGCCGTTTTTTAACATCGCAGCAACCGCACGAAAGATACATTTTTTGATAAAAATTAAACTTTATTTGCTTTAACGACGACCAAATGACGCTCGCCATCCAGGTGCGGAACATGCAGTTTAACAATAGTTTCTACACTCAAATCAGCGGGTAACAGCGCAATCTCCTCTTCCGGCATTAAACCTTTAAGCGCATAGAAGCGCCCTTCTTTGCCAGGCAAATGTCTGCACCAGCTCACCATGTCGTTCAGCGAAGCGAAAGCGCGGCTTATAACGCCGTCAAACGGCGGTTCTGCCGGGAAATCTTCGACACGGCTCTGCACCGGTTCGATATTGCCGAGTTTCAATTCATGCTGAACCTGGCGCAAAAACCGTACACGTTTGCCAAGGCTGTCGAGCAAAGTGAAGTGCGATTCAGGACGGACGATCGACAATGGAATGCCTGGTAATCCTGGGCCGGTCCCGACGTCAATAAAGCGTGAGCCTTGCAGGTAAGGCGCAACCACAACGCTGTCGAGGATATGGCGGATCAACATCTCGTTGGGATCGCGCACGGAAGTCAGGTTGTACGCTTTGTTCCATTTGTGCAGCAGTTCGACGTAAGCCACCAGTTGCTGTTGCTGGTGATCGGACAACGAAATACCCGCTTCATTGAGCAGACGAGAGAGTTTGTTAAGCACGGTTGTTACCTGTGGAATTAAAATGCCCGGTAAAAACCGGGCAGAAAAGTAAGATTAGGCGCTACGGCGCAGCATACCTTGTTTTTTCAGCCACACCAGCAGAATGGAGATAGCCGCCGGGGTGATCCCGGAGATGCGTGATGCCTGGCCAATGGATGACGGTTTGTGATCGTTAAGCTTGGCAATCACTTCGTTGGACAGGCCGTTAACCTGGCGGTAATCCAGCGATGCGGGCAACAGCGTGTTCTCATTGCGCTGCTGTTTTTCGATCTCATCCTGCTGACGCGCGATGTAACCCTCGTATTTCACCTGGATTTCCACCTGCTCGGCAGCTTGCTGATCGTCCAGACCCGGTGCGAATGGGGTCAACTGAACCAGTTGCTCGTAGGTCATCTCGGGACGACGCAGCAGATCTTCACCGCTGGCTTCGCGCGACAGCGGTGCGGTCAGATGCTCGTTTACCGCAGGCGCATGTTCAGACGCTGGTGATACCCACTGGGATTTCAGGCGCTGACGTTCACGCTCGATAGTCTCCAGTTTTTCGTTGAAACGCGCCCAGCGCGCGTCATCGACCAGGCCCAGCTCACGGCCCGCTTCCGTCAGGCGCAGATCGGCATTGTCTTCGCGCAGCATCAGGCGATATTCCGCACGGGAGGTAAACATGCGGTACGGCTCTTTCGTACCCAGGGTGCAAAGATCGTCCACCAGAACGCCAAGGTAAGCCTGATCGCGGCGCGGCGCCCAACCCTCTTTTTCAGCAGAGAAGCGCGCGGCGTTCAGCCCCGCCAACAGCCCCTGGGCTGCAGCTTCTTCATACCCGGTGGTGCCGTTAATCTGGCCGGCAAAGAACAGACCCTGGATAAATTTGCTTTCCAGCGTCAGTTTCAGGTCGCGCGGATCGAAGAAGTCGTACTCAATGGCGTAGCCAGGGCGAACAATCTTCGCGTTTTCCATTCCCTGCATGGAGCGCACAATTTGCATCTGCACATCAAACGGCAGGCTGGTGGAGATACCGTTCGGGTAAATTTCGTTTGAGGTCAGCCCTTCCGGCTCAAGGAAAATCTGGTGCTGATTGCGATCGGCAAAGCGCATGACTTTATCTTCGATCGACGGGCAGTAACGCGGACCGATCCCTTCGATAACACCAGCGTACATCGGGCTACGATCGAGGTTATTGCGGATCACATCGTGGGTTTTTTCATTGGTATGCGTGACGTAGCATGGAACCTGACGCGGGTGTTGAGCAGCGTTGCCCATAAACGAGAACACCGGCATCGGGTTATCGCCATGCTGCTGGGCCAGGACGCTAAAATCGATAGTGCGTGCGTCAATACGCGGCGGTGTTCCGGTTTTCAGGCGGCTGACGCGCAGCGGCAGTTCACGCAAACGGCGCGACAGCGGAATGGATGGCGGATCACCAGCCCGACCGCCGCTGTAGTTATCAAGACCAATATGGATCTTACCGTCCAGAAACGTACCTACAGTCAGCACCACCGCTTTCGCACGGAATTTGAGCCCCATCTGGGTCACTGCGCCAACAACGCGATCGTTTTCGACAATAAGATCTTCAACCGCCTGCTGGAAGATCATCAGGTTCGGTTGGTTTTCCAGCGCCGTACGCACTGCCTGACGGTAAAGTACGCGGTCGGCCTGCGCACGAGTCGCGCGCACTGCCGGGCCTTTGCTGGCGTTTAGTATCCTAAACTGAATACCGGCCTGATCGATCGCCTTCGCCATCAACCCGCCGAGCGCATCCACTTCTTTTACCAGGTGTCCTTTCCCAATACCGCCGATCGCCGGGTTGCAGCTCATCTGCCCCAGCGTGTCGATATTGTGTGTCAAAAGCAGGGTCTGCTGACCCATACGCGCTGCGGCCATTGCGGCCTCAGTGCCTGCATGACCCCCGCCAATGATAATGACGTCAAAAGGATCCGGATAAAACATGGTGGTATGCCTCGCCTGAGCGGTTAGAAATTGGATTGAAGCTTGGGCCGTGGATTCTACTCAACTTTAGTCCAGTGAGAAAGGATCGGATCCCGGCTATTAAAAAGAAGATCTTTTATATGTAGAGATCTGTTCTATTGTGATCTCTTATTAGGATCGACAGGTCTTGTGGATAACCCGGATCATCACTTTAAGATCAAGTCATTAGGCAGGATCTTTAGCTGTGAATGATCGGTGATCCTGAACCGTATAAGCTGGGATCAAAATGGCTAGTTATACACAGGTCAAAAACTGAATCATTGTTATGCATGGGATAACTACCGGTTGATCAGTGCTTTTAAGCATAGTTATCCACATCTGATCGCACGATCTTTAATCGTTATTGAGTAAATTTTTCCAGGATCCCAGCCATTCTTCCGCCGGATCCTCCGGAATATCGTGATCAAGGATGTTGATCTTCAGTGTTTCACCGATCTTTTTTGCGCCGCATGCCGTTAATGAGGCTTCCAGTTTTTCGATCGCCTGACAGAAAGTGTCATATTCTCGACTACCGATACCAATAGCGCCAAAGCGTACCTGGGACAGATCCGGCTTTTGCTCATTCAAATCGTCTAAAAGCGGTTGCAGATTTTCGGGCAGATCGCCCGCGCCATGGGTGGAGCTGACCACCAGCCAGGTGCCCTGCAAAGTGAGATCCTCTAAAAGCGGGCCGTGCAGCGTCTCGGTACTGAAACCCGCGTCTTCCAGCTTTTCCGCCAGATGTTCTGCCACGTATTCCGCGCCGCCAAGGGTACTGCCGCTAATAAGAGTGATGTCTGCCATAAAGCCCGCTCCGTTTTACTCACCATTCGGCGATAAATAGGGGGGCATTGTACGCTGTGAATGGGCTGGGATCTACCTGTGGACAATGCGGGTATTGTTTGAGGATGAAAATGCCCGGTTAAGGGCGGATCGTACGCATGATCGGGTTTTGCAGGGAGATCAGCGTCTCTGTGGATTGGATTTCATCAATTGTTTGGATCTTGTTGATAAGTACCTGTTGCAGGGCGTCGATGGATCGACACATCACCTTTATAAAGATGCTGTAGTGGCCAGTGGTGTAGTAAGCCTCGGTCACTTCCTCCAGACTTTCCAGCTTTGCCAGCGCGGAGGGGTAATCTTTGGCGCTTTTCAAAATGATGCCGATAAAGCAACAGACGTCATAACCCAATTGTTTCGGGCTTACGTCAATGCGCGCACCAGTAATGATCCCTGCCTGTTTCATTTTCTCAACGCGAACGTGAATGGTGCCGGGGCTGACGCCAAACTGTTTGGCCAGCTCAGCATACGCGGTACGTGCGTTGGCCATTAACGCGTTGAGGATGCCGCGGTCCAGATTGTCTATCTGATAATTTTCCATAGGATTTTCTTATGAATAATAATGATTCTCTCTATTTTAGCGTGTTGTTTTGACGAATCAAAAGCGTTAACGGCTTTTTAGTTGTGAATTATTGAGTTATTGCGATGTTTTATTGCTTAATGGATAGCAACAGGACACAGGAGTTACATAATGAAAACCGCTTACATCGCCAAACAACACCAGATTGCTTTCGTGAAATCTTTTTTCTCTCGCCAGCTGGAGGAGAAACTGGGACTGATTGAAGTTCAGGCACCGATCCTTAGCCGCGTCGGTGATGGCACGCAAGATAACCTGTCGGGGTGTGAAAAAGCGGTACAGGTCAATGTGAAAACGCTGCCGGATGCCCTTTTCGAAGTGGTGCATTCACTGGCTAAATGGAAACGTCAGACGCTGGGTCAGCACGACTTCAGCGCTGGCGAAGGGCTGTACACGCACATGAAAGCCCTGCGTCCGGATGAAGATCGCCTTTCTTCTATTCACTCCGTTTATGTGGATCAGTGGGACTGGGAACGTGTACTTGGTGACGATCAACGTCAACTGACAACCTTAAAAAACACCGTTGAGGCGATCTGGTCAGGAATCAAAGAGACCGAAGCCGCCGTCAGCGAACGATTTGGTCTGGCACCGTTCCTACCAGAACAGATCCATTTTGTACATAGCGAAACGCTGCTCAGCCGCTTTCCGCATCTCGATGCCAAAGGGCGCGAGAGAGCGATCGCTAAAGAGCTGGGCGCAGTGTTCCTGATGGGTATTGGCGGCAAGCTTAGCGACGGCAAGCGCCACGATGTGCGCGCACCGGATTATGATGACTGGAGCACGGCGGCGGAAGCGGGTTTCAGTGGGCTGAATGGCGATATTCTGGTGTGGAACCCGGTTCTGGAAGATGCGCTGGAGCTGTCGTCAATGGGCATTCGCGTTGATGCCGAGGCCTTAACGCGCCAGTTGAAGCTAACAGGAGATGAAGACCGTTTACAGCTGGAGTGGCACCAGGCGCTGCTGCGCGGTGAGATGCCGCAAACCATCGGCGGTGGTATCGGTCAATCGCGCCTTACTATGCTGCTGCTGCAATTACCGCACATTGGGCAGGTGCAGTGCGGCGTGTGGCCTGCGCAAGTTCGCGAACAGGTTTCCGGCCTGCTTTAACGCCGCCAGCGCCGTAACAGGCGGCTGCGCATCCCGGTATCGAAGCGCCAGATATGGTCGAAGATACGCATGATACCGGGCTTGCCGTGCGACGACATTGCCACCGCGTGAAAGCGATGTTGATGAATGTGCTGTAGTTCTTTTACTTTACTGACGACATCGTCTGGCAGGCGCTGGGCGATGAAATCAGAAATCACTACCGCGTCTGCGTCATACCACTCTCCACCCTGCATCCGTTCGATGATCGCGCGAAAACAGCTCGCCAGATCGGTGCCACCGCGAAAGCGTTGGCTGAGGAAACGGATCGCCTGCTCCAGCCCCAGTGTGCTGGTCAGTTCGTAGCGCACCACTTCGCTGGAAAAAAGCATAATAAAACAGCGCCGCTTGTCTGCCAGCGCCACGCGCATCAGTGCCAGGCAGAACGCTTTTGCACACTGTTCGTTAAAGCCGCCCATGGAGCCGGAGGTATCGACACAGACTATGAATGGCCCGCGCGGTTGCTCGTCAAAATCCTGGTGAATGACCGGACGTTCCGTCACTTTTTCCCGCCAGGCATCGCCGTGCAGACGGTAAGTTAGCAACTGTTTTTCCACCAGCCGCCGGTAAAACTCATACTCCAGTTCGGTGATACCCAGCGTCGCCAGTTCAGGCGGCAATAACCGCAGGATATCGTCGCTCTGATATAACCCATCAACCTGCTCCGGTACGATTGCCGGTTCGCGCACCAGCGTACGGAAGGTTTCCATTGGCGCATCTTTACGCGGCACCGATTTGGCTTCCCGTGAGCGGCCAAGCTGTTCAGCAAGTTGCCGGAGTTCCGGTTGTTCTTTGAGAAAATCACCGTACTTAACGATCAACTGATAGTCAGCGCGTTTGAGCTGCCCGGCGCTCATATCCCATAGTCTGCCTGCGGCGTTTTCATTTTCGATCAGTACCGGCTCGAGCTGACCGCTGAGTGTCATGCGTTCCTGCACTTCACTGAGCAATTGCTCACGCTCTTCTTCCAGTAACTGCTGATTAAAAGCGGTGGTTTGCACCACCAGGCTCAACCGCCAGCGTTGCAAAAACAGAGTATGCAGCGCTGGCGTAAAGACCGGGTTATCGACCACCATTTGTCGTGCCTGCGTCGCGAAAGGGGAGCGCAGCTTATCCAGCAAACCCAGAATTTGCGGGAGCTGAACAGTAAACTGTGAGGTTGAAAGCAACTGGTTTTGCTGGTAGCTCAGAACTTCTTGCGCCAGCTCAGGCGGCACTTCAGCCTCTTTCAGATGCTTTTTTAGTGCCTCACGCCAGCGCGGCACATCTTCAGTGATCGCGTGTTTAAGCTTGGGGAATTTTTCGAAAAACAGCGCCAGTTGCGGGGATGCCAGCAGGAGGACGATAAGTTCTTCAACCAACGCCTCTTCACTGATGGTGAGCATCACATTCAGTGTTTCCAGCGTTAGCATTGCCGTGCCTGTTGGATTTGCGCCCGGACATCCTGCAGGCTGGCTTCAATACGACCTAACCAGTCGGCTGCGATAAACAGGCATTTTTGCTGTTCATTAAAACGGGTATGTTGTTGGTGCCAGTTGTTGTCCAGCACTTCCAGTTGCTGTTTGATCTCTTCCGGAACATTTTCTGAGGCGCTGCCACCGGGCAGAGCAAGGCGCGATCCTTGCAGGCTAACGTCGCGGATTAACAGATGCAGGCTGGTATCCACTTCCAGATTCAGCACTTGCGCAAAACCAATGCCGTTGAGTTTGCCGCGGATCTCACCGCCTTTCGCCAGCCACTGCTCCAGCGCACTGCGTTCAATGGTGACGTGAATAACCTGCAAGTCATGCAATTTTAACGGCTGTTGCAGGAGGAGTGTCAGCACCGGTTCGGCTAAATCGGCGGGCAAATCGTAATGGGGACGTCGGCTAAACATGCCACCCTGGCGGCTGACTTTGAGCGCTGTTTTGTCGCTTTGCTGTTGCTGAAGTTGCAGGTGGCGCTGCGAAATTGTGGTGAGCTGCGCAATCATCGATTGTTGTTGCCAGGCGTGCCCGGTCATCAATATTTCCAACTGTTGTTGCAGCAAGCGCATGCCTTCGGCGTCGTGCCACAGGCAATCTTTCAGCAGGATTAAATCAATCGGCGCGACTGCATCGCGGCCGCTGAAAAAGGCGCTGGATTGCAACAGGCGGATGGCCTTTTTCCAGCGACGATCGGAAACATACGGCGCGTTCGGCAGCGCATCAAGTTGCTGGCGTAACGTATAAATAAGCTCAAAGACATTATCCGGCAGTTTGACCTTACTGATCTCCTGTTGCCAGTTGGCGTACTCTTCATCGGTGATTTGCAATTCTACAGGCACCGGGTTGTCGTTCTCATCCTGTTGGCTAATCAGCATCGAGCGGAAGTTGCCCTTTTCCTGCACTTTGTCCAGCCACAGCCGAATCAGCATGCGGTCATACAGCGCTTCAAGGCTGTTGTCCGCTTCCGGCAGTTCGTTAGAAGCGGCCACCAGCAAACGCATGGGGATTTTCTCTTCGCTGGCACCATTTCGAAAACGCCGTTCATTAATCGCGGTCAGCAGGGTGTTGAGAATGGCGGGACCTGCTTTCCAGATTTCATCCAGAAAGACAATTTCGGCTTCCGGTAAATAGCCGCTGGTTAAGCGCTCGTAGCGCCCTTCATCTTTCAATGCCTGGATGGAAAGCGGGCCAAACACCTCTTCCGGCGTGGAGAAACGGGTCATCAAATATTCGAAGGCGCGGGCATGTTTGAAGGCAAATTTCAGGCGGCGAGCAATCAGGCTTTTGGCTATACCCGGCGGACCTAAAAGAAACACACTCTCACCGCTTAGTGCCGCCAGCAAACAAAGGCGAATGGCGTGGCTGCGCTCAAAAAGCCCTTTTTCCAGCGCGCTGCTTAAACGGGAAATTCTTTCTGCTAATAAATGTGAGTGAGCCATAATAGATTTGCGTCCTTTCGCCGTGTTATCCGGCTTGCAAAAGCGAGTATAGACGTTCCTGAAAGGGCTTGTAATAGACTGAAGAACGGCTTTATTTTCTTTGCGCCAGATTAATGTGGCCGCATTTAGGGGTACGATTTCATAAATAATCGTGCATACTGTGCGCTTTTTGTGGGCCAAGGGACTAAGCACACATTGTGTCATTCAATCAAAAGATTAGTCTATGAGCACTGATAATAAGCAATCATTACCAGCGGTTACGCTTGCGGCGATTGGGGTTGTCTACGGTGATATTGGCACCAGCCCACTTTATACACTTCGTGAATGTTTGTCCGGTCAGTTTGGTTTTGGCGTTGAGCGCGATGCCGTGTTTGGTTTTTTGTCGCTCATCTTCTGGCTGCTGATTTTTGTTGTCTCCATTAAGTATCTGACATTCGTCATGCGGGCGGATAACGCCGGTGAAGGCGGGATCTTAACCCTGATGTCGCTGGCCGGGCGCAATACCTCCGCAAGGATGACCTCGGTGCTGGTGATCATGGGGCTGATTGGCGGCAGCTTCTTCTATGGCGAAGTGGTCATAACGCCCGCCATTTCGGTGATGTCGGCAATCGAGGGCCTGGAGATTATCGCGCCTTCGCTCGACGCCTGGATTGTACCGTTGTCGATTGTCGTTTTAACCCTGCTGTTTGCGATTCAGAAACATGGTACGGGGCTGGTGGGGAAGTTGTTTGCCCCCATTATGCTGGCGTGGTTTTTGATTCTGGCGGTGCTCGGTGTGCGCAGCATTATTGCGAACCCTGAAGTGTTGCAAGCGCTAAACCCAATGTGGGCGGTGAACTTCTTCCTGCAATATAAGGCTATCTCTTTTGTGGCGCTGGGCGCGGTAGTGCTGTCCATTACCGGGGTGGAGGCGCTGTATGCGGATATGGGCCACTTCGGTAAGCTGCCGATCCGCGTGGCGTGGTTTATTGTCGTGCTACCGTCGCTGGTGCTGAACTACTTTGGCCAGGGCGCGCTGCTGCTGAAAACGCCGGAAGCGATTAAGAACCCCTTTTTCCTGCTCGCGCCGGAATGGGCGCTGATCCCGATGCTGATTATTTCCACGCTGGCGACGGTTATCGCCTCGCAGGCGGTGATTTCCGGCGTGTTCTCACTGACGCGCCAGGCCGTGCGTCTGGGGTATCTGGCGCCGATGCGCATCATCCATACCTCGGAGATGGAATCCGGGCAGATCTATATCCCGTTCATTAACTGGCTGCTCTACTTTGCGGTGGTGCTGGTTATTGTCAGCTTCGAACACTCGAGTAACCTGGCGGCAGCGTACGGGATCGCCGTAACGGGCACCATGGTGCTGACCTCGATTCTCTCCACCACGGTGGCGCGCAAAAACTGGCACTGGAACAAAGTGCTGGTGGGACTGCTTCTGCTCCTATTCCTTTCTATCGATGTGCCGTTGTTCTCGGCGAACCTCGACAAAATCGTCTCCGGTGGTTGGTTACCATTAACCCTTGGGCTGGTGATGTTCCTGGTGATGACCACCTGGAAGAGCGAGCGTTTCCGCCTGCTGCGCCGTATGCATGAACACGGTAACTCTCTGGAGGCAATGATTGCTTCGCTGGAGAAATCGCCGCCGGTGCGCGTACCGGGCACAGCGGTGTATATGTCGCGTGCGCTGAATGTTATCCCGTTTGCCATGATGCATAACCTGAAGCACAACAAGGTGCTGCATGAGCGCGTGATCCTGCTGACGCTGCGTACTGAAGATGCGCCTTATGTGCACAATGTGCGCCGCGTGCAGATTGAGCAATTGTCGCCGACCTTCTGGCGTGTGGTGGCAAGCTACGGCTGGCGTGAAACGCCAAATGTGGAAGAAGTGTTCCACCGTTGCGGGCTGGAAGGGTTGAACTGCCGCATGATGGAGACCTCGTTCTTTATGTCGCATGAGTCGTTGATTGTGGGCAAACGGCCTTGGTATCTGCGCCTGCGCGGCAAACTCTATCTGGTATTGCAACGTAACGCGCTGCGCGCGCCAGATCAGTTTGAGATCCCGCCAAACCGAGTGATAGAACTGGGAACGCAGGTCGAAATTTAGTTCTGATGAAACCCCTCTTTAAGAGGGGTTTTTGCTATTAATTGCTGATGATTTCACTTAAATAAGTAAAGCTGTTTTTTTCATCATTTCGGCAAGCGAAACGTTTCGATATCGATCACACTTCTATAAAGTCAGGATGGTTTTCTGCACATTCTTCGTACTACACTGCATACAGCGAAACGTTTCGCTGATGGAGCGTAAAAAATGAAAAAAGGTCGTGTGCTGAACGCTGACATCTCGTCAGTCATCTCTCGTCTTGGTCATACTGATTCGCTGGTGGTGTGTGATGCCGGGTTGCCGGTGCCGCGTAACACGCAACGTATTGATATGGCATTAACTCAGGGCGTGCCTTCCTTTATGCAAGTACTGGAAGTGGTGACGACGGAAATGCAGGTTGAGTCCGCGATTATCGCCTCGGAGATTAAGCAGCATAATCCGCAGCTCCATGAAACGTTGCTCAAGCATATTGAGCAGCTGCAACAACACCAGGGAAATAGCATCGAAGTGCGGTACGTTACGCACGAGCAATTTAAAAAACACACCGCGGACAGTCATGCGGTGATTCGCAGCGGGGAGTGTTCCCCGTTTGCGAATATCATTCTCTGTGCTGGCGTGACCTTCTGAGGCCATCATGGACGCGTTATTGCAACTCAAAGGCATCGACAAAGCCTTTCCCGGCGTAAAAGCCCTCTCCGGCGCGGCGCTTAATGTTTACTCTGGCCGCGTGATGGCGTTGGTTGGTGAAAACGGTGCCGGCAAATCAACGATGATGAAAGTGCTGACGGGCATCTACACCCGTGATGCCGGTTCGCTGCTGTGGTTGGGCAAAGAAACCACGTTCACCGGGCCGAAATCCTCCCAGGAAGCCGGTATTGGCATCATCCACCAGGAACTGAACCTGATCCCGCAGCTCACCATTGCCGAGAACATCTTCCTCGGTCGTGAGTTTGTGAATCGCTTTGGCAAAATCGACTGGAAAAAGATGTTTGCCGAAGCCGACAAACTGCTGGCTAAGCTGAATCTGCGCTTTAAAAGCGAGCGGCTGGTCGGTGAACTCTCGATTGGCGATCAGCAGATGGTCGAAATCGCTAAAGTGATGAGCTACGAATCGCAGGTCATCATTATGGATGAGCCAACCGATGCCCTGACCGATACCGAAACCGAATCGCTGTTCCGCGTCATCCGCGAGCTGAAATCGCAGGGGCGCGGCATCGTCTATATTTCTCACCGCATGAAAGAGATCTTCGAGATTTGCGATGACGTGACCGTCTTCCGTGACGGGCAATTTATTGCCGAGCGCGAAGTGGCCACGCTAACCGAAGATTCGCTGATCGAGATGATGGTTGGCCGCAAGCTGGAAGATCAATATCCGCGGCTGGATAAAACGCCGGGCGAAATTCGTCTTACCGTCGATAACCTGTGCGGGCCGGGCGTGGAAAATGTCAGTTTTACGCTGCGTAAAGGCGAGATCCTTGGCGTCGCCGGGCTGATGGGCGCGGGACGTACCGAGCTGATGAAGGTGCTGTATGGCGCACTGCCGCGCACCAGCGGCTATGTGACGCTCGACGGCCATGAAGTGATCACCCGCTCACCGCAGGACGGTCTGGCAAACGGTATTGTTTACATTTCAGAAGACCGCAAGCGCGACGGGCTGGTGCTCGGTATGTCGGTTAAAGAGAACATGTCGCTGACCGCGCTGCGTTACTTCAGCCATGCGGGCGGTACGCTGAAACACAAAGATGAGCAGCAGGCGGTAAGTGATTTTATTCGTCTGTTTAATGTGAAAACGCCCTCAATGGAGCAGGCAATCGGTTTGCTCTCCGGCGGGAACCAGCAAAAAGTGGCGATTGCGCGCGGTCTGATGACCCGGCCGAAAGTGCTGATCCTCGACGAGCCGACGCGTGGTGTCGACGTTGGGGCGAAGAAAGAGATTTATCAGTTAATTAACCAGTTTAAGGCCGATGGCCTGAGCATCATTCTTGTCTCCTCCGAAATGCCGGAAGTGTTGGGCATGAGCGATCGCATAATGGTGATGCATGAAGGGCATCTCGGCGGGGAATTCACGCGCGAGCAGGCCACTCAGGAAGTGTTGATGGCTGCCGCTGTGGGCAAGCTTAATCGTGTGAATCAGGAGTAAAAAAGATGACTACCCAGGCTGTTTCTGGTCGCCGTTATTTCACCAAAGCATGGTTGATGGAACAAAAATCGTTGATTGCCCTGCTGGTGCTGATTGCGATTGTTTCGACCATGAGCCCGAACTTTTTTACCGTCAATAACCTGTTAAACATCCTGCAACAGACCTCAGTAAACGCCATTATGGCGGTCGGTATGACGCTTGTGATTTTGACTTCGGGAATCGATCTGTCCGTCGGTTCTCTGTTAGCGCTCACCGGCGCAGTTGCCGCCTCGCTGGTGGGAATGGAAGTTAACGCGTTGGTGGCGGTTGTCGGTGCACTGGCGCTTGGCGCGGCTGTTGGCGCACTGACCGGTACGATTGTCGCGAAAGGCCGCGTGCAGGCGTTTATCGCCACGCTGGTGATGATGTTGCTGCTGCGCGGCGTGACGCTGGTTTATACCAACGGTAGCCCGGTGAATACGGGTTTTACTGATAACGCGGATGTGTTTGGCTGGTTCGGTATTGGTCGCCCGTTCGGCATTCCGACGCCGGTGTGGCTGATGGTCGTCGTCTTTATCGCTGCGTGGTATCTGTTGCATCACACCCGTTTGGGCCGCTATATCTATGCGTTAGGCGGTAACGAAGCGGCAACGCGCTTGTCCGGTATCAGCGTTGATAAAGTCAAAGTTATCGTTTACTCCCTGTGCGGCCTTCTGGCTTCGCTGGCAGGCATTATTGAAGTGGCGCGTCTTTCCTCGGCGCAACCTACTGCGGGAGCAGGTTATGAGCTGGATGCTATCGCTGCGGTTGTTTTGGGTGGGACCAGTCTCGCAGGTGGCAAAGGGCGTATTGTCGGCACATTAATCGGCGCGCTGATCCTTGGCTTCCTCAATAATGGATTGAATTTGTTGAGCGTTTCCTCCTATTACCAGATGATCGTTAAAGCAGTGGTTATTCTGCTCGCGGTGCTGGTAGACAACAAAAAGCAGTAATTACCTACACAACAGGACTCATGAAAATGAACATGAAAAAACTGGCCACTCTGGTTTCTGCTGTTGCACTGAGCGCCACCGTAAGCGCGAACGCGATGGCGAAAGACTCTATTGCTCTGGTGATTTCCACGCTGAACAACCCGTTCTTCGTTTCTCTGAAGGATGGCGCGCAGAAAGAAGCGGACAAACTGGGTTATGACCTGGTGGTACTGGACTCGCAAAACAACCCGGCGAAAGAGCTGGCGAACGTGCAGGACCTGACCGTGCGCGGCACCAAATTGCTGCTGATCAACCCGACCGATTCCGACGCAGTTGGTAACGCTGTGAAAATGGCAAACCAGGCGAAAATCCCGGTAATCACCCTTGACCGTGTGGCTTCCAGCGGCGAAGTGGTGAGCCATATCGCTTCTGATAACGTGCTCGGCGGTAAAATTGCCGGGGATTACATTGCCAGAAAAGCGGGCGAAGGAGCGAAAGTTATCGAACTGGCAGGTATTGCCGGGACTTCCGCTGCGCGTGAACGTGGCGAAGGTTTCCAGCAGGCGGTTGCTGCACACAAATTTAACGTGCTGGCCAGCCAGCCGGCTGATTTCGACCGCACTAAGGGCCTGAACGTGATGCAGAACCTGCTGACTGCGCATCCGGATGTGCAGGCTGTTTTCGCGCAGAACGATGAAATGGCGCTGGGTGCGCTGCGCGCGCTGCAAACTGCCGGTAAATCCGACGTGATGGTCGTGGGTTTTGACGGTACGCCAGACGGCGTGAAAGCGGTTAACGACGGTAAACTGGCTGCAACTATCGCTCAGTTGCCGGAGCAGATCGGCGCGAAAGGCGTGGATACCGCAGACAAAGTGTTGAAGGGTGAAAAGGTTTACGCCAAAAACCCGGTTGATTTGAAACTGGTTATCAAGCAGTAATTCGTCATTCTGGTGGAGGGCAAAAACCTTTCGCCTGAGGGACAATACAAAAAAGAAAAGCATGGCACGCGCCACCGAAAGGTGGCGCATTTTACGGACAAGCTCATCATGAAAACCGCAGGCAAACTCGTTGTCCTTGGCAGTATTAATGCCGATCACATTCTTAACCTTGAATCTTTCCCTACTCCGGGCGAAACCGTGACTGGCAGCCAGTATCAGGTTGCTTTTGGCGGTAAAGGAGCAAATCAGGCGGTAGCCGCCGGACGTAGTGGTGCTGATATTGCATTTATCGCCTGTACCGGCGATGACGATACCGGTACGCGCGTACGTAAGCAGCTCCAGAGCGACAATATTGATGTTGCGCCGGTGAGTGTTGTTGCGGGTGAATCTACAGGTGTGGCGCTGATTTTCGTCAACGGTGAAGGTGAGAATGTTATCGGTATTCATGCGGGAGCGAATGCGGCGCTCTCGATTGAACGCGTCAATGCGCAGCATGACCTGATTGCGCAGGCTTCTGCGCTGTTAATGCAACTGGAATCGCCAGTTGAGAGCGTGCTGTCGGCAGCGCGTATCGCGCATCAGAACAAGACCATCGTGGCGCTGAATCCGGCTCCGGCGCGTGAACTTTCAGATGAACTGCTGGCGCTAGTGGATATCATCACGCCAAATGAAACTGAAGCGGAAAAACTTACCGGGATTAAGGTATCCAGCGATGAAGATGCCGCGCGGGCTGCACAGGCGCTTCACGCCAAAGGTATTAAAACGGTGATTATCACTCTCGGTAGCCGTGGCGTGTGGGCCAGCGTTAATGGCGAAGGCAAACGCGTACCGGGTTTTAAAGTGAAAGCCATCGATACCATTGCGGCGGGTGACACCTTTAACGGTGCGTTGCTGACCGCGCTACTGGAAGATAAACCTCTGGATGAGGCGATTCGTTTTGCTCATGCGGCGGCGGCGATTGCCGTCACGCGTAAGGGTGCGCAACCGTCTGTGCCGTGGCGCAATGAGATTGACGATTTTCTCTCTTCGCAGGGGTGATGCTTGGCGACCATGAAGGATGTTGCCCGCGTGGCGGGCGTTTCCACTTCGACCGTTTCCCACGTAATTAACAAAGATCGCTTTGTGAGTGAGGCTATCCGCGAAAAAGTGGACGCGGCGATCAAGACGCTGAATTATGCGCCTTCTGCTATCGCGCGTAGCCTGAAGATCAACCAGACGCGTACGATTGGTATGCTTATCACCGCGAGTACGAATCCGTTTTACTCGGAATTGGTTCGTGGCGTGGAGCGCAGCTGCTTCGAGCGAGGTTACAGCCTGGTGTTGTGCAACACCGAGGGTGACGAGCAGCGGATGAACCGCAACCTGGAAACATTGATGCAAAAACGCGTCGATGGGTTGCTGTTGCTGTGTACCGAAACGCACCAGCCCTCGCAAGAGATCATGCAGCGCTATCCTTCAATTCCTACAGTGATGATGGACTGGGCCCCCTTCGACGGCGATAGCGATCTGATTCAGGACAACTCGTTGCTCGGCGGTGATATGGCGACGCAATATCTGATTGGCAAAGGGCATACGCGCATTGCTTGTATTACCGGCCCGCTGGATAAAACGCCCGCACGTCTGCGCCTGGAAGGGTATCGCGAAGCGATGACCCGCGCCGGGTTGGTGATCCGTGAAGGGGATGAGATCGAGAGCGATTTTGAGTTTGGCGGCGGTTTCGACGCGATGCAGGCATTACTGGCAATGAACGAGCGCCCGCAGGCGGTATTTATTGGTAATGATGCGATGGCTGTGGGCGCATATCAGGCGCTTTACCAGGCAGGGCTGAAAATCCCGCAGGATATGGCTATCGTCGGTTATGACGATATTGAGCTGGCGCGCTACATGACGCCGCCGCTCACCACGATTCATCAACCGAAAGATGAACTGGGTGAGCTGGCGATTGACGTGCTTATCCACCGGATTGCGGAGCCTGGTTTGCAACAGCAGCGTTTGCAGCTCACGCCAATATTAATGGAGCGCGGTTCAGCCTGATTTTTTGTGCCGTTCTTTAATCAGATTGCGGCCATCTTTTGCTTTCAACAACATAAACACCAGTGCGGAAACCAGCGTGATCGCGCCCATGGTAATAAAGGTGTAGTGGAATTGCTCCACCGTGTTTGTGCTGTCAAACCCTTCATAGAAACGCAGCACCGCTGCGCTAACCGCCACGCCGAGGCTTATCGACAGTTGCTGTGTTACCGCCAGCACACTATTGCCGCTGCTGGCGTTCTCGTCGGTTAAGTCTGCAAGCGTAATGGTGTTCATTGAAGTGAACTGCGTGGACATTGCCATCCCGAGGATGAACAGCGGTAATACCAGCATCCATATCGCCATCGCCGGCGTTTGTAAGGCGAACTGGGCAATCATCAAACCAATAAACAGCGTGATACCAACCAGCGTTTTACGGTAACCAAGCCTGCGCAATATCTGGGTTACCATTGATTTTGCCAGAATAGAACCCAGCGCGGTGGGGGCCATCATGCAACCGGCAATCAATGCCGGATAACCAAATCCCACCTGTAACATTAGCGGCATCAAAAAGGGCACACAGCCGGTACCCAAACGCGAAGCTATATTTCCGGCAACGCCGACGGAAAAGGTGCGGGTGTTAAACAGGTTGAGCGATATCAATGGTGTCGGATGGCGACGCGCGTGGCGGATGTAGAGCAGTAGCAGCAAAATACCGCTCAAAATGATGGTAAAGGCAAGCCAACTGGCGACCAGCTTCTCACCGAATAATTCCATCCCGCTTGAGAACAGCACCAGGCTTAAACCGAACAGGAAAAAACCACCCATATCGAAACTGCGCCGTGGCGTGGTGAAGTTCGGCATGTATTTACGTGCATAAAACAGCCCGGCGAGGCCAATCGGGATATTAATTAAGAAGATCCAGTGCCAGCTTGCCCAGGTGACTAACACGCCTCCCATCACTGGCCCCAGAATCGGTCCGACAAGCCCAGGCATAGTGACGAAGTTCAGTACCGGCAGCAATTCGCTGCGCGGGTAAGCCCGGAGCAATGCCAGGCGTGCAACCGGCATCATCATTGCGCCGCCTATACCCTGAATTACGCGGAACACAACCAGCATCGATAATGAATTCGAAAGCGCGCAGGCCAGCGAACCAAGGGTAAACAGGCTGACCGCCAGCATAAAGACGCGCCGTGTACCGAAACGATCGGCCAGCCAGCCGCTCATGGGGATAAGCATGGCGACTGTCAGCGTGTAGCTGATAATTGTCGATTGCATTGCTAAAGGGGAACGACCAAGGCTTTGTGCTATTGCGGGGAGTGCGGTGTTAAGAATTGTGGCATCCAGTGCCTGCATAAAAAAAGCCATTGCCGCAATCCACGGCAGGCCGGCCATACTGCGCGCTTTCTTCTCTGTCATACCATGTCCTGTTAATTCGGCGTATTCAGTAACAGTTGGCACGCCCGGAACGCGCTGTCACCATCGCTTTCCTGGATGGCGTCCACAATCGCCTGGTGAAGGTCGAGCTTGACCACTTCATTTTGTGTAATAGAGGTAAAGTAGGTGTGATAGATAGAATGAAACAGTGTGGAGAAAGAAATAAGAAACGGGTTATTGCTCATCGCATAGATATGTTCATGCCATGCCATATCGACTTCTACCCAGCGTTCACGGTTGAAGTTCTTTTTCAGAAACACCATCTCTTCCATTAATGTATTGAGATACGCTTTTTGTTCCGCACTGCCCAGCGTGGCGGCAAGCAGACATGCCTGAGGCTCAAGACTGCTGCGCATAATGAGAAAGTGTTGAACAACATCCTGGAAGTTATCCTCATGCATCCACCAGGAGAGCAGCTCCTTATCAAGGAAGTTCCAGTTTCCGCGAGGCATGACGCGAGTACCGATACGCGGGCGGGGTAATACCATCCCTTTTGCGGTTAATGTCTTTACCGCTTCTCTGACAGCGGTGCGGCTTACGCCAAACTTCTCGCCCAGTTCCATCTCACCCGGCAGAATACTACCAGGTGCATATTCTCCCTTCAGGATTTGTTGCGCCAGTTTCTCGGCCAAAACCCATGAGATGTTTTTCTGCGCGGCAAGTTGTTGTGCGTTTAGCGGCATTTTTACTTCCTTATTTCTTTATTTCACTGGCTAGTATGCCATTCGATACCTTTCAGTGGTGGCAAAAACAGCGAAATCGGCAATTAATGCCGCTTTTTACCACGCTTTGTTGAAAAAAGAGACGGTTGAAAAGTTTTTTGAAATTAGGGGTTGTCAGCGGAAATTAACTCCCTATAATGCGCCTCCACTGACACGGCACAACGGCAAACACACCGGCCTGTCAGGTGAAGACTTCTGAAAATAAACAGTTGACTTCACAGCGGGAAAGCGTATTATTCGCCACCCGCGCCGCTGCAAAAAGCGAAGCGGCACCGCTCTTTAACAATTTATCAGACAATCTGTGTGGGCACTCAGGGTGACTGGATTCTTGACGTCCTCGGACGAAAAATGAATACCAAGTCTCACGAGTGAACACGTAATTCATTACGAAGTTTAATTCATGAGCATCAAACTTAAATTGAA